>JBDIBK010000015.1:0-42298 GCA_039812845.1 Bryobacterales bacterium | reverse complement strand
CCCTCCCCTGCCCGGGTAGTACTTTCTGGTCGCCGAATCTCCGGCCACCACCAGTTCCCCAAACGTCATCCCCCCTTGCCGAAACTGAAGATCCCCACCCTTCCGGCCGAAGTGACGATCCTAGGCTTCGGGGACCTCCCTCCGGCTGCCTCCGATGTACTGGTCCGAGACACAGCTTGGGCGGCGAACGGGAGCGGCAACACTCAGCGAATGGACCAGGGCGGCCTAGCCTACCATCCGCGCCCCAGTGGGCACCGTCTTGTCTTGAAGGAATCCTGCAGACTCCAGGTCAAGATTTATCGAAATCCAGTGATCTCAATCGAGAATAAAGCGATTTCCGCAGTCGAAATCGAAAATCCTTTACAGAAAAGAGGGATATGACCTATCTCGAAGCATGCAGAGAATCAACGGTTCGGCCAACTCGGGCATAACTTCGTTGTGAGAACCATATTGTTGCGAGAATCAACAGGCAGAGGCTCCGTGAACGATTGCCGCTGCCTGCTTCGGGCTGCGAACGCTTACGAGCAGATCACAACGGTTCCAGGGCAACTCACCCATCCAGGTACGCTCGCCAGCGCCCTTTGTCGCTCGCCTCTTTATACAGCTCGGCGTTGGTAAACACAGCACGAATCCCGGCCGAAAGCAGAAACATCGCGGCCGAGTGCAAGATGGCTCGATATTCCATCTTATCGCCAAGGTCGCCGCATATGATCGGACTTTTTGCAGTTGACTCGAGCGTTCGCTTCTCACGGAACCGTGTCGAGATTTCCTTTCCGTGCGCGATCTCACTTCGGAACTGATAAAGGTCTTTCGCAACCTCTTTCACGAGAACCCTCGGTTGTGTTCCCCAATCCGCCCCTTTGCCAAACACGTATGAGTCCGGTCCTAGTAGCCTGCACAACCGGGATACGAATACCTTCTCGTTTACAGCCATGAGCATTCCGTCAAGTCCAATAGACCAAAGGAGTGTTGCCAAGTGTGCTTCGCGCGCCTGCATGCCGTGTGCTAGAAATCTTACCGAATGGATAAGCCGGATCATGGAAGCATCATAGCAATCTCGGAGCCTCACACATGCATCCCGCAGCTCATCGAGAGACGGGGCGTCAAAATCAGTAATAGGCACCCGGATTGGTCTCTGGAAGTACTCTGGAAGCGTACATATCCTATCTGCGCAAGTTAAGGGACCCGAACGTCGGAATACAATCGTGCACTTAGGAGGCTTGGGACACAATGCAAACATCAGGCTCGCGAGGTCACTAACACGGCTATTCGCGCGTTCGTAGGCTGTCGATCGATACCCTATTGGGCATTGAAAAGCATAACGAAGCCAAAGTGTGGACGTCGCGAGATCATCGCGTTGTGCTTGAGAAATCGAAAAGCAATCAGTAGAACCTAAATCACCGGGAAAGCCCATGCGTTCGATCGAAAGGTCTCTATAAAGTTCTCCTTCTGGCCACCCCATATCTTCGCGTAATGGAAAGAAGCACTCAAGTTTCTCCTGGCGCAGGCTAGCGTCGATTTGCATTCGGAGCCTCCTCTGCTTAGGCCAGTGGGATAATTCAATATTAGCAGAACAATACCAGTTCCAACCGGGTGTAACTACCGCATCAATCTCCCGAAGCCGATGAAGCCACTGGGTTACGGTCTAGCCTACCAGGCGAGGGCAAGGCTCTGCCGGGGATCATGCCTTCCTGTCTTTGCCAATTTCTGCCACGGTGGCGTAAATGCAATCACTTACGTTCAATGACCACCGGATCGGATCGGTGTCACTCAGAATTGTCAACGCCGTGGCGTTGCCTGTCTTGACAGTGTCGGGCAGATTGGCTAATATCAGAGTTGCAAGGAGGAGGGCCATGGCCACAGGCACGACACGCAGCGAGAAACTCGATCTGCGCCTGACGCGCACGGCAAAGCGCGCGCTGCAGGCTGCTGCCGTTGCGTCCCATCGCTCCGTCAGCCAGTTTGTGCTGGAAAGCGCCCTTGCGCGCGCCGAGGAGACATTAGCGGACCGCCGGACCTTCGGCCTGAATGCGGAGCAGTGGAAAGCATTCCAGACTGCGCTTGACGCGCCTCCTCGCCCCCTGCCCCATCTTGAGCGCCTCTTGAAAGAACCCGGATTCTTCGATGCCGGGCCAAATCCGTGAGTGCCGATCGCCGCGTTGAAAAGCTCAGAGCGGACCAACCCATCGAGGGCTTTGACTGCGGCCGTGAGGAACTGAACCGGTATCTTCTGCGTTACGCGTGGCAGAACCAGCAGGCTGGTGCCGCGCAGACCTATGTCGGCCTCGTCGCCGAATCCGTCATCGGCTATCATACCCTTGCCGTGGGGCAGGTTTCGCGCGAGGAAGCCCCGGAGCGATTGACCAAGGGTTTAGCGCGCCATCCAGTGCCGATTATGCTGCTTGCGCGCCTGGCTGTGGACCGTCGCTGGCACGGCCAGGGCGTAGGAAAGGCGCTTCTGAAAGATGCGATGCACCGCACACTGCAGGCAGCCGACATCGCCGGCATCCGCGCCTTCGCCGTTCACGCGAAGGATGAGCAAGCGCGAAGCTTCTACCAGAAATTCGATTTTCTTCCCTCTCCAACCGATCCGATGCATCTTTTCATCCTGCTCAAGGACGTGCGGCGGATGATCGAACCCAGATAGACGCCATAGATCCCTCGCAGCCGATCTGCAATTATATCGGCATAGGACTTAGAGTGAACGTCTAAATGAGAGGGACACTACCACTTTCGTGGGAGCCGTGACGTGCTCAAGCCTCGTTGGAAACCGCAACCTGTTGCCGGCCCTCCCCCTTCGCTGCCGCATTCGAAAGATGTCCCCGACGCGGCAAACCCTCTAAGTACGAACGCCAATTAATTAGGAATCTATTAGGTACGGCCACGTCGCTCCGCACGTTCGGCACCGCGAGCCATTATCGCGGTCTCACCCTCCGATCCACCAACATCACCAAAGTTGAAAATCTTCCATCCGCCCGCCCTGCACCGGTTTAGCGCGGCCCACACTGCTCACCCAATCCGTCCCGTTGCTATCGCAGCCGGCACAACTGCCGAAGGGGATCTCGGCAGAGTTTGATCTGATGACGGATTTCAGAATAAGTTCCAACGCTGGGTGTCTCAAAGTGCTTGACACGCACCGACCAGCCGAGGGAATGATGTAAATCGACGGCGTCGAGACACTGGAACGATTGGGCGGTAACTCCTCACAGTTTAATTTGGAGTATCCCATCCGAAGAATGGAGGGAGGGGGAGGAGTTGAACCTCCCCTACGGTGCTCACGACCGTGGCGCTGCACATTGGTTCTGTCTGACACGTTACCTGCATGGATCAGTTCTTTCCCGACCGGGCTCCCAGCACCGCGAACTTCACCACACACACGAAATTGACGTTTAGACTCAAATGCACCTCCCATGTGATCAACACGGAAGCCATAAAAGAGCCGATCCACGCCGTAACGGCAGTCAACCAGCCACTATGCAGCCAAGCGGTCAAGACCGAACTTTCATTATCGCCGAAACGTTGACCACGCCAACGGCACAACCTCGTACCCAGTTGTCCCGAGAACATTCGCACCTGCGCGGGTCGCTGCCGCCGTTTTCTCGCGGGAAGAGGGACAGAAAGAGGAACAGTTGCAGTTTTCGTAAAATGCTACATCACTGGGAATAAATGAGTTATCTTGTTTTTCGTTCCGATGAAGCCTCCGTGCGGGGCTCGGGGAATGTCTCGGCGGTTTCGGGGCGCGGCCCAGCAAATCTTTCACCGCGAGTTTATTGGGCCGCACCACTCTCTTCACCCAAACATGCACGCAAACCAAACAGCCACCACCATTTCCCAGCACGGTCGCGCCAACACCCGACAGGAAACCGTCGCACCAGCCACAGGCAAAGTTTAGCCGCTTGTTACCACGCCCGGACAAGCGCCGCCGTCCATCAATCAGGCCGAGCGCCAGCGAGACCATGTCGCGACGGCCGGTTTGCCGGTGCGACGCTGACGTGCCACCCTCGGTACCCTAACGCCTCTTCTCCGTATTCCGCCCCACCCAACAGCCGCCGGTTCCACACTTTCCGATTTATATCCGGCCTCGAATCAAGAACTTCGCTCCCGCAACTCCAGAATCCGTCCGTCGCTGCCGCTATGCTCTTCTCAGGGAGAGGACTATACCTGCTCACTCGAAAACATTCCCAGTGGAAGGAGCTTGCAGCATGTCCATCGCGAGCGCATTTGTCGAATACGAAACCAGCGCCCCCGAAACCCCGCCGGAATCGCATCCCGTGTCCGTACCCGTGCCGCGCGAGACAAGCACGCCGGTATCCGCATCCTGTCAGAGAACCGTTCTCAACCTCCCGGTGCAGGGCGCGCCCGTTGCTGACGCCATGCGCCACGTGGGCTATTCCTCCGCCGCGTTCTACAAGGCCTGCTCGCGCCATCCCGAATTTCGCGTTGCGACCGCCCGCGCTCGCAACGACTACCGCGCCCAGGTCACCGAAGAATTCCACAATGCGGAGGCCTGCGCCCGCATGTTGGTGGATACCGTCATGCGCGACGAAGCCCTCCCCGCCAGCCTCCGCCTCCACGCCGCCCTCGCCATCCTCAACCGAAAAGGTGATCGCTGGCTCCCCATGTCCATCCCCGCCCCAGAAGAAGCCGTGGACACCATGGACACCGTGGACAATGTGGACAACATCGGCGGCATCTTCACGTCAGACAACATGGACGCCCTGGACACCGCGAACCCTGACTACACTGAGGAAACCATGGACAATGCGGACACCATGGACACCGTGGACACGCCGAGCGCCGTAGACCGTGCGCACCCCATGGACACTGTGGACACTCTGGACAACCCGGACGCCCTGGACACCGTAGGCACCTTGGACAGTTTGGACAGCATCGACACCACAGGCACTGTAGAGGTTGTGGACACCGTGGACACCGTGGACACGGTGGACAACCTCCGAACTTCACGCAGCGTGGCGCGGAACGGTCGCTGCGGCATCCGGAAGCCTCACCGGATCGTCCGGGATTCTGGTGGTCCCCTTGCGCCGCGGCTGGACCTCGCTTCGCATCGCGCTCCGAATTTGGCCATCTCCTTGCTAACTTGAAATAGCCGGGCTTGTCGCTCGGGCTGGAGGAAGCGCTGCGTGGAAATTTCGATATTAGCTGGGCCTGCCGCCATTGAGACGCTTTCCGCGGAATGGCAGAGTCTCATCGAGGGCTCCGAGGCGGAGGTGCTTGCATCGCCGCGATGGTATCAGGCCCATCTGGCGGCGTACCCGGTGAAGAAAGTGGCATTGGTCTGCGCCAGAGACGGCGGGCGTCTGGTGGGCGTAATGCCGTTTGGCCGTCTGCGAACCGATGCCCGCGGCCTCTATCTGCCTCTGGTGACGCCGTTCGCGATCGCCGATTACCAGCCGCTTGCCCTCGATCCGCCTCGCGCCCAGGAGATCCTTCCCCCGATGCTCGACGCCGCCATTGCGCATTTCGGAAACCCGGGCGTGCTCTGGTGGCCCCATATCCCCGCGAACGATCCCGCCTTGCCGATTCTCCGAGCCTGCCTTGAGGAACGCGGCATGCCAGTGTTTGAGGAGACGGAAGACGCACCGCGACTGGCCATCAACGACCGCGAGTATGAGGAGGTGGAGAAAGGGTTTTCCTCCAGCCACAGGATCGATACGCGCCGCCAGCGCAAGCGATTGGCCGAGCGCGGGCCAGTGACACTTTGGCAACCGGAAACGCTCGACGAGGGTCTCACGGTATTGGACGAGTTCTTTGAAGTGCATGACGAGAAATGGCTCGCTCAGGGTTATCCCGGCCAGTTCCAATCTCCCGCCGTCCGCGCGCACTACCGCGAACTCCTCACGAGGCTCTGGGGCGGCGGCATCCACTTCTCCACCGTCCGCTGCGGGGATACACACGTCAGTTACCAGTTCGGGTTTCAATCCGGAGGCTGGTTTCAGTGGTATCGGCCTTCCTATCGGAAGGAGTTCCACAACCTCTCCCCCGGCAAGATCCATATCTCGCTGGTTCTGGAGGACGCCTGCCGCCGCGGCATGAAGGGCGTGGACTTCCTCTTGGGCGACGAACCGTACAAGCTCACCTGGGCGAATGAACGCCAGCAGGTGGTGAGCGTTTGGGCCGGGGCGGGGAAGCACTCCCCCTCCTACTGGTGGTTTTCGGAGGGCAAACCCTACCTTCGGAAGCGTTTCGCCGGAGACCTGCTCCGCGCAAAGGCCCTCGTGCAAAAGGCCAAACGCCGGATCTTTGGAACAGAACGCTGAAGTGCTCCGCTATCCAGCGGGCTGGTTTCGTATACCGCGAATGGTCCAGCAATCCGGGCGCCGCGCAAGCGGAAGGGTGCGCGCATGGGGTGTGCCGGTTGCTACACTGCGGAGGGTGGCACGCCGGGCGTGCGCACGCCGCCCGATCTCTCATGCTTCGTCGGTTTCTCTTTCTTTGGGCGATCCTTTCGCTTGCCCTCTCCTCCGCCCGCGCGGAACCGGCCCTGGACCCATCCGCGCTTGATGGCATCCTCGCGCGGTCCGCGTTCACGCTGCGGAGCGATCTCGAACTGGTGGTGCTGTATCGCGGCCAGGTGGTTTATCGCAAGCGCACCTCCGGCCACGGCGGAATGGACGGAATCGGCCGGCTCCCGATCGCTTCGGCCTCGAAGTGGCTGGCGGCTGCCACCGTGCAATCCATGGTGGATGAAGGGTTGCTTGCTTGGGACGATCCCGCCGGGCTGCATCTTTATTACCTGCGGAACGACAAAGCCCCCATCACCCTGAGGCAGATCTTCTCCCATACCACGGGGATGCGGGCCGGCTTCCCCTGCCTGGATGAGCGCGCCAAGACCATCGACAATTGCGTGCGGGAGATTGCCCAGAGCCCGCTGCTCTATCTGCCCGGCACCACCTTCCACTATGGGGACGCCGGGATGCAGGTGGGCGGCCGCGTGGCGGAGACCATCTCGGGGCACTTCTGGGAAGATCTGTTTCAGCAGCGCATCGCCCAGCCGCTGGGCATGACATCCACCACTTTTCAGCCGAATGGCCCGGCGCTGAACCCGGATATCGCCGCCGGCGCGGTTTCCACCACGGACGACTACCTGCGCTTCGTGCGGATGCTCGCGGCCGGGGGCGTGTGGGAGGGGAAGCGGATCCTCTCTGAGCGCGACGTTGCCGGGATGCTCGCGGACCAGACGCGCGGCGCGCGAATTGCGTCGTCCTTCTATGCGACGGATGAGGCGATCCGGCCGGGGGCGGGCGGGAACCGCTATGGATTCGGGAACTGGCTGGAAGGGGCCGCGGACGGCGTAAGCGAAGCCAACAGTTCCCAGGGCGCATTCGGGGTGAGCCCGTACATCGACCGCCGCCGCGAATTCGCGTTCCTCGTGTTTCAGAGGAACGCCGGCAGCGGCTTCAACCGCTTCTACTACGAAATTCAGGATGTGCTGGCCAAGGCCTTTCCGCTTCCCGAGACGAGGCTGACGGCGAAGTTTGAGGAACACGGCGTGGTTGTTTCGCCCCTGCCCAGCGCCGTCGGGGAGCCCGCGGGCATTGGCGGCATCCGAACCGCGCACCGCTATGTGCCCTCCGCCTGCCGGCAGCCCTCGTCGCCGTGCCCGGCGCTGATCGCCGTGCATGCCAACGCGTCGAACGGTCTCGCGTTCGCCGCCGACGCGGGCCTTGCGGAGTTTGCCGAACGGGAGCGCGCGGTGGTGGAAGTGTGGGATGGCAGCGTCGTGGGCACTGCCGTGCCTGGGGAGGAGAACCCTCGGCGCTGGGACCTCACGCCGGATTTCGGCACCCGTCCTGGGAACGATGCGGAGCTGCTTGCCTTTGCGGGCAAACAGCTTGCGGCCGCACCGGGCGTCGATCCGCGCCGCGTCTATTTGCTGGGTTTCCGCGAGGGTGCGGATGTCGCGGCCCTGGCCGCCTGCCGCGCTCCGGATGCCTTCGCGGGCCTCGTCCTCGTGCAGCCTTCGATCCTGCTAAAGGACCGGGGCGACGATGAAGCGTCGCGGCGCGTATGCGATGGCGTTGGGCGCTTGCCGGTGATGCTGTGGAGTTCCGCGCCAGCGGAGACCGGGGAGGAAGCGCCCGAGCCCACCGCGGCCGCCTTGCAAGCTGCATTCTGGGCTGGGCGGCAGCGCTGCGCGGCCCATGCCGGGATGGAATGGCCGCGCGGCACCGTGCCATGGAAGGTGACGGATTGGAGCGGCTGCCAGTTCGGCGCGCAAGTGCGCCTGCTCGAACTGCCGAACGCGATCAAGGCCTGGCCGGGCGATGGGCTCCCGGTATCCTGGGAGTTTCTGCGCGGCTTTGACAACGGCTTTCGCGCGCGGGGCGCGGCGGTGCAAACCAACGCCGCCAGCTATGTGCGGCGTCACACCTCGGCCGGTGCCCTGGCCGCGCTATTTGGAGAGGGCATGGCCTCGGGAACCTGGTTTGCCGAAGGGCAGAGCCTGCCCGCGGTTCTCGGAGACGTTCGCGTGGAAGTGCGGGACCTCATGGGCGTCACCCGCCATGCCGGAATGATCTTCGTCTCGCCGAATCAGATCAATCTGCAGGTCCCGGAAGGCCTTGCACCCGGCATTGCCAGCGTCTTCGTCTACCAGGGCCAGCAACTCACGCACCGGGACTGGCTATATATCGACGCTACCTCGCCGGGGCTTTTCGCGGCAGACGCCTCCGGGGCGGGGCCGCCGGCGGGCGAAGTGCTGTACGTCCGCGCAAACGGAGAACGGGTGTCGCAAACCTTGGCACTCCCTTCTCCACTGGGTGACACTGGCCCGGCATACGGGCCGAACCCGGTCCGGCTCGGGGAGCCTGGCACGCAGGTCTATCTGATCCTGTATGGAACCGGATGGTCTTCCAGTGCGGCGATGCCTGTTCGCGCGATGCTCGGCGAAGAGGAGATCGAGCCGGAATACGCCGGCCGGCAGGGAAGTTTCGCGGGGCTCGATCAGGTGAATCTCCGCCTGGATACACTGCCCGCCGAGGCGATTGAACGGCTTGCCGGGCGCGTCAGCCCGCTTGCGATTTGCACAGCGGAAGAGTGCTCGAATCGCCTGGAATTGCGGATCGAAAAAGCGGCCCCGGAAGCGCCATAGCCCCTCACAAAAGGAACGGGGCGGCCCGGCAAAGGTCGCCCCGTTTCTCGTCTGTGTTTGCTGCCGCGGCCGGTTAGGCAACCGGCTTATCTTGCAGCTTGAAGTTCTTCGCGTCGAAGTACTTGGTTTTCCCTTCGCGGTACGCCGTTACCGCGGCGGTGATCACGGCTTGGGCGCAGGCGGCGGTTTCCACCGGCAGCGTGGGCTGCTGGCGGGTCCGCATGCAGCTCAGGAAATTGGAAACGTGCGTGGTCATCGAATCGGACTGGGTGACGGGAATGCGGAAGGGCTCCGAACCCCATTTGCCCTTGTAGACGTCGCTGATCACCCGCGCCTCCGGCTTCACCGTGATGTAGTCCGTGCGGCCCTCGAAGCGCCCGTCCTCCACCATGATGATGGTCCCGTCGTGCCCGCGAATCAGGCCGGGAATGTGCTGGCTGTTCGCCATGCTGGAGGTAAGCACAAGGGAGTGGCCGTTCTTGTGTCCCGGCCCGCCCCCGTAATCCGCCAGCAGTTGGAAGGTGTCGGGCACTTCGCGTTCATCGCGGAAGACATAAATGCCACCCCCGGCGGAGACCTTCGTGGGGTATTGAGGCTCGCCCCAGCAAATATTCATGGGAGCGGCGACGTGGAAGAACAGGTCCGTGGCGATGCCGCCTGAATAGTCCCAATACTTCCGGAAGCGGAAGAACCGGTCGGCGTCGAACTTGCGCTTGGGCGCGGGGCCGAGCCACATGGTCCAATCGATGTAATCTTCCCCTTTGGCCGTGGGGCCGGCCGCGGGATCGATGGTCCAGTTCCACTCGCCTTCCACCGAGTTGCGGTGGTAGGAGCCCTGGCTCATGATCATATCGCCGATCATGCCGTCGGCGATTGCCTTCTTCGCGCGGTGCCACTGGTCGGACGAGGTGGTTTGTGAGCCCACCTGCAGCACCCGCTTCGTTTCACGCACCGTCTGAATCAGTTGCCGGATTTCGTCCAGGGTGTGGCACATCGGCTTCTCAAGGTACACGTCCTTGCCGGAATCCATCGCTTCGAGGGCCATCCTGGCGTGCCAGTGGTCCGGTGTGGCGACGATCACCGCGTCAACGTCTTTCCGGGCGATGATCTCCCGGTAATCCAGCGTTCCGTCGCACTTGTGGAATTCCTTGTTCGCGGTGACGCGTTTCTGGTAAACGTCGGCGACCGCTACGATTTGCGCATTGCTAATTTCCCGGCCGACTTGCGCGAAGGTGCGGCCGACGTAACTGCCGCGGCCGCCCACGCCAATCACGCCGACATTGATGCGGTCGTTCGCGCCGATCACGCGCCCGGTATTGGACTTGCTGGGGTTCGCCTTTGAGCGGGCAGTTGCGCCAATGGTTGCGCCCACCGCCGCGGCTCCGCGAAAGAAGTCACGCCGATTCACAGAATGTTCGCTCATGGTTTGGTTCTCGCACCGTGGAGTTGGAAATAAAATCTCGCCCCGATTATATCGAAATACGGGAGTGCCGAGGCTCCCGCTCAATCGGCTGTCGCGGCCGCGAGCCCCAGCCTCTCGAGCAGCGCGTTCATATCCGGATCCCGGCCCATGAAGCCGCGGAACAGCACCGCCGGATCTTCGCTGTTCCCTTTCTCCAGGATCCAGGAGCGGAACTCTCCCCCGACCTCCCGGCTGAACACGCCCTCCTCGCGGAAGCGGCGGAAGGCGTCGGCGTCCAGGACCTCCGCCCATTTGTAGGAGTAGTATCCGGCTGCATAGCCGACGGGATCGGAAAACAGATGCAGAAAGCTCGCGAGCATGCCGAAATCTTCCGGCAGCGGGGCGGGGGAATAGCGGCCCATCGTCCGCCGCGCCCATTCCCGAATGCTTTCCTTCGTGGTCGTTTCCGTGCCCTGCTTAAGCGCTCCCGTGTGCAGAAGCAAATCGATGGTGCCGAACCCAAGCTGCCGCATCTGGAAGCTGGCGGCCCGAAAGGTGCGCGCGCGCCGCATCTTTTCGAACAGCTCCGCTGGGATGAGTGCTCCCGTTTCGAAATGCCGCGCGAAGAGATCCAGGCTCTCCCGTTCCCAGCACCAGTTCTCCATGATCTGGGAAGGCAGTTCGACGAAGTCCCAGGCGACGCTGGTCCCGGCCAGGCTGCGCACTTCCACCTTGCTGAGGCAGTGGTGCAGCAGGTGGCCGAATTCGTGAAACACCGTCTCCACTTCGCGATGCGTCAGCAGCGCGGGCTGCGCGCCGATGGGCGGGGTCATATTGCCGCACATCAGGCCCAGGTGCGGCTTGAAGCCTTCCGGAGTGGGGCCACCGGTGAGGAAATGGTTCATCCACGCGCCGCCCCGCTTGGTCTCGCGCGGGAACCAATCCGTGTAGAAGCCGCCAAGCAGCGTGCCATCTTCGTCGTGAATCTCGTAGAACTTCACGGCGGGGTCCCACACCTCCGCATTTTCGGTGGCACTCACGCGAATGCCGTAGAGCCTCTCCACCAGGCCGAACATGCCTTCCAGCACTTGCGGCAGCGGGAAATAGGGGCGCAGCGCTTCTTCGTCGAAATCGAATTCGGCCTGGCGCAGCTTCTCCGCGTAATAGGCGATATCCCAGGGGGCCAGCGGCTTCGACGATGCACCCTCGCGGCGATCCCGGAAGGCTTGCAGGGCCACGGTTTCCCGCTCAAAGGCGGCGCGGCTGCGCGCTTCGAGTTCGTGCAGGAACTCCGTGGCGCGTTTGCCGGTATGCGCCATGCGGTCGTCCAGCACCAGATCGGCGAAACTGCCGTAGCCGATCAGGGCGGCCTTCTCCGCGCGCAAGGCCACAATCTGCTCGATCAGAGCGAAGTTGCCGTACGGTTCCGGCACCGCCACCCCATTCTGCGCACGGTAGAAGCGCTCGCGCGTGGCGGCGTCATCGAGGTAGGTCATTACGGCAAGAAGGCTCGGCTGCTGCAGGGTGAAGCGCCAGCCCTCCACTCCCTTGGCTTCGGCATTCTGGCGGGCGGCCGCAATCGCGCTTGGCGGCAATCCGGCCAGCGCCGCTTCCTCCGTGGCTACCCACTCAAACTCCTTCATGTGGTCCAGCACGTGCTGCGCGAACGATGTGGTGAGCGTGGTGAGCTTGACGTTGATCTCCGCGAGGCGCTTCTTCCCCGCTTCATCGAGTTCCGCGCCGTGCCGCCGGAAGTCTTCGAGGGTTTTCGTCAGGAAGCGCGCGCGGGTGGGGCTCAGCGCCCGAGCTTCAGCGGTTTCCGAGAATTGCCGGATGCGGGCGTAGAGCGCCGCGTTCATGGGAATCGCCGAGCTGAATGCGGCCACCGGCGGCTGCACCGCGTTGTAGGCATTTCGAAGCGCCGGTTCCGTCGCCACGCTTTCGAGATGCCCGACCACCCCCATCGCGAACTCCAGCGTCTCCGTGGCGTCCTCAAGCGCCGCGAGGGTGTTCGCATAGGTGGGGGCGGCCGTCTCCGCCGCGATGGCGTCAATCTGAGCCTGCGCCTCGGCAAGCAGCGCCGTCACGGCGGGCTCAATGTGTTCCGCCCTTATCGAAGGGAACGGGATTCGGTATTGAATGGCACGGAGGGGGTTCATCACGGACGGAGTAGGCATGGTGGAAACCTTCAGTCTACCAGCGGCATCCCCAGCGGCCGGGGAGAAGCGGGCGTTAATCGCGCGTGCCGCGGGGGGTGCGGATGCTTGCGGGGGCGGGGGTTGGGACTGGGGCGGGGAAGAGGCGCAGGTCCCAATCGATCGGAACCGGTTCGGCGACTTGGGCGTTTGCGAATTCCGCGTGGTTCGGATTGATCAGGACGTTCTCTTCAATGCCTTCCACCACCGCCGAAGGCACGAACAACAGCAGGGAGCGCCGCTCTTCGAGCCAGCGGTCTCCAAACCGGATCGCCTCCAGGTGCTCCGGACGCCGCCAGTTTGGCACGGCTTCCGGCGATACCCGTTCGACGCTCACCCCTTTGGCCAATTGCATGGAGGAGCGCACGAACCCGTGAGGGATGGACTTCGCGGACAGGTTGGCCAGCACTTCGAGCAGCGCAAGCGAGTAATGAGCGGATGCGTAGATGACGGGACGGCCTGGCGAATTCCATCGTCCGCCGTGGAGCGCGGCCCCCAGGCCCGTCCAGAGAGGATACGCCGGATGGCCCACCCGCCACAGCGTTGCCGGTTGTCCTAACGCTTCCGCGCGGCTATGCCGGGATGCCATAAATTGCCCGCGTCAGGATCTCTTCCACCTGGCGCGCACCGAGTTCGGTTTCCGCCGCTTCGAGTGGGGATTTTCCGTCCAGGTGCGGATTCGCATCGTTCAGCCACCCATGGGCCGCCACGTTCTCGCCCCACGTGAACTCCGCCAGCGCGATCGTCCGCGCCAGCCGTTCGGAACGCTCGCTCTCCGCCGGGCTCAGCCGTTTGCGCCGCTTGTACGTGGATTCGGGCACCACGCGGTACACCAGATCCCGCGCCTCCGCGTTCGAGCGGGCCACTCGCTCGGCCGCGAAACGGAGAGACGACTTCGGCAACCCCCGCATTACCAGCCGGTTCAGCTCCGCCAGGGTGTGTATGGGCTGGCCGAGGATCTTCTCCCCTCCCAGCACCTCCGCGATTCGCTGCACTTCGGTCATGGCGCACTCCTGGTATCAGTTTAGCTCACTTTCGGGGCCAACTGATACCAGGAATTGGATTCGCGTCGCAAAATTGCGCGGATTAGGGCAGGCGCTTGATCATGACGTCCTTATACATCACGACGCTGCCGGGGTCGTGCTGCTGAAAGGCCACGTAACCGTCCCGGAAGCTGTGCTTCTCATCGACGAAGTCCGTAATCACCTTGCCGTTCACCTTGATGATGATATGGTTGCCGTTCGCGATGATCTCCTGGGTCCACCACGTATCGTCCGGGATGATCTGCTCGTAGAAGTTGGAGAAGTTGTACAGGCTTCCGGTCTTCTTCGGGTCGCCCGAGGAGTTCTCCACCTGGGCTTCGTATCCCTTGGGGAAGCCGGGACCCCAGGCGGTCCGGAAGTACATGCCGGAATTGCCCTTGTGGTTCAGCTTCACGCTGGCCTTGAAGTGAAGGTTTCGGAAGGTTTCCTTCATGTAGAACAAATGGCTCTTCTGGCCGCGTCCGACGATGACGCCGTCTTGCACGGACCAGCTCTCCGGGTTCTCGTTGGCTTTCCAGCCATCGAGGTTCTTGCCGTTGAAAATCGTTTCCCACCCGTCGTTCTGGGCGTAGGCGGCCGTCGACGCCAGCGCGAGAACGGCAAGGAACAGAATCATCTTTCGCATGTGTAAGCGTACTCCTTAATTCCCTGGGCGCGGGCGATCCACCGCGGGGCATGGCGGCTCTTGAGCCGCAGTATCGCCCATGCCATCTGCTACAGTTTATAAGAAGAGCCATTGTCCGCGTTTCCGGCCGTCCGAAGACGGCGGGGAATCGTTCGCGGCGACGCGCGATGATCGGCTGGCTCCTCCGCTCCGTATGTTCCAACGCGCCTATTCCAAGTGGATTGAAGACCGCGAGAACCGCCTCTGCTTCCGCACCAACAACCGGGTTGTCCGCCCGTTCGAGTGGGGATCGGAATGGGTCGAAAAGTGGCCCACTAATGACGTCGTTCATCTTAATGGCCAAGGCGAGCGGGATTTCCTTCGTGAGGCCAATCTCCGCGCTATTGCGGACAGTGAAGAGTTTTTCGGCTATGAGCCGCCCCGCGATTTCCAGCTGAACGACAACCGCCTCACCTTCACTTCCGCCATCGAGACTCCTCACGCGGTGAACAACACTGTCCATGGCCAATGGTTCCCGGCGCGGGGGAAAAATGGATCGCATCCGCGGCGCGCGGTTCTGGTGCTGCCGCATTGGAATTCGCATGCCTCCCAGCATCTCGCGCTCTGCCGCGGCTTCCAGCGCTTCGGAATCTCCGCGCTGCGCCTCAGCCTGCCTTTCCACGACTGGCGCATGCCGCCCGAGTTGAGCCGCGCGGATTACGCCGTTTCCTCGAACATCGGGCGCACGCTCGAAGCCACGCGTCAGGCCGTCGTCGATGCGCGCAGTTGCGTCGACTGGCTGGAGGCGGAAGGCTATGAGCGCGTGGGCATCCTCGGCACCAGTCTCGGCTCCTGCTACGCGTTCCTCGCGAGCGCTCACGACCCGCGCTTGCGGGTGAACGTGTTCAACCACTGTTCGGCCTTTTTTGCCGACGTGGTTTGGACCGGCCTTTCCACGGCACACATTAAGCAGAGCTTCGAAGGCGTCATCTCGCTCGACGAACTCCGCGGCTGCTGGCAGGCCATCAGCCCGGTGCATTATCTGAAGAAATACGCGGAACTGCCGAAGAAACCGCACTTCATTTACACAAAATACGACACAACTTTTCTTCCGGAATTTTCAGAATATATCGTCAATGAAATTCGCGGCCATGGCGTCGACATGAGCGTGACCGTGCTTCCGTGCGGCCATTACACGCTGGGCGAATCTCCGTTCAAGTTCATTGTGGGTTACAAAATCGTCTCGCATTTCCTAAGAAATCTGTAATCAAGGCACGCAAGCGAACGATTCTGGGCGCGAAGGGTCGCGCTAAATTCGAAAGAATTTTTCGAGTTTTTCGATCTCCCGCTCCGCCGCGTCCATTTGAGTTTTGGCGTCGTCGAGATCCCGCTTGTCGAGCGCCTTCTCCGCGCGATCCATCAGATATTCCATTCGCTTCAGGGACGCGCGAATATCCCCCCGCAGGGAGACGCCCATCTTTGCCTGCTCCTCGACCAGCGTCCGCGCGGATTCCTCAATCGTGCCGGCTCGAATGCCTAGCTTCGCGAATGAGTCTCGCGTTTGCTCCAGCGCGCGCGGGTCCACTTGAGGCGCAGACGGGATCACTGCAGCGTTGCCCGGAAGCGGCGGCTGCATGGCAACGGTGCCGGCGCTTTCGCGGCTCGGCGTCTGTGAGGCAAGGCGGGCAGCCGCGGCTCCAAAGTCCCTGCTCGCGGACCCGCTCTGCGCCTTCGCGCTTTCACCGGCTATGGTTCGTCCGCCCGGCCCTGGAGGCAGCCCGCTATCCGGCACCAGCACCCCGCCGATGACCGTGCCCTTCACCGGAGCTTCCCCGGTATCGATGGTTCCGGAGGGAATTGTCTGCGACGCCTGGGCGATGCTGGCCGGGTCTGCCTGCGCCGGCTGGGCGGTTGCCTCCGATGCGGCTGCCGTTTCGCCCTCCGCGCCCTGGGCTTTCGGCGCTTCCTTCCCGCCGAACAGGCCGCCAATCCGGTCGAGCAAGCCCGGTTCCTTCCCGGCCGCCATGGTGGTGTCGCTGCCGCCGAAGTAGTATGAGCCGGCAATCACCGCGCCCACGGCCGCAATCATGAGCACGACAATCACGGCGATCAAACCCAGCGCCAGCGTGTTGCGGCGCGGCTTCGAGCGCCTGCGCAGCCCGGACGACGTTTCCGAACTCCTCCAATCCGGTTCCGGCGGGAGCCCGGAAGCCTGCGGGGCGGGTGCCTGCGCGGGTGAAGCCGGTGCGAATGCCTGCTGAGCCGGCAGCGCGGCGGAGAAGGGGGCGGCCATGGGAGGCGCGGGGGATGGTGACGCGGGCGAAGGGGGCGCGGCGAACTGCGGAGGCGGCGCGGCCGCTCGAAGCTGCGTTGCCTCATCGAGCGAGGCTTGCGTCGTCGTTGGCCCGAACGCAACATTTCGCAGGGCGGCGCGGAACTCCGCCGCGTCCTGATACCGGTCTCCGGCGTTCTTGGCGAGTGCCCGCAGAATCACCGAATTCAAAGCGGGTGGCACCCTGGGGTCCAGTTCCACCGGGGGAACGGGCTGCTTCTGCAGGTGTTCCGCCATAATGGCGAAGCCGCTGTCGCCTCCGAACGGGCGTTTGCCCGTGACCAGCTCATAGAGCGTGATGCCGAGCGAGTAGAGATCCGCGCGCGCATCCACGTGCTCCCCGCGAATCTGCTCGGGTGACATGTAATAGAGCGAGCCCAGCGTTGTGCCCGTCATGGTCAACTGTTTGTCGCTGCTTGCTTTGGCGATGCCGAAATCGAGCAGCTTCGCCGTGCCCTTCGGCGTGATCATCACGTTCTGCGGTTTGATGTCGCGGTGCACCACCCCCCGCGAGTGCGCGTATTCCAGCGCTTCGAGCACCTGCGCGGTGTAGCGGACGGCTTCATCGATGGGGAGGGGGCCGCTCTTGATGCGCTGGTCGAGCGTCTCGCCCGCCACAAACTCCATCACCATCAGCAGCATGTCGCCGCTTTGAAACGCGGTCCGCAGGCCGGCGATATTGGTGTGCTCCAGGCTGGCGCTCGTCTTGATTTCGCGCAGAAAGCGGTCTTTCAGATCCTGATGTTCCGCGAGATTGGGCAGCAGCACTTTCAAGGCTTCGACGCGGTCCGAGATCACGTTTCGGACCTTGTAGACGCTCCCCATGCCCCCGGCGCCCAGCACGCCGAGAATTTCGTAGTCACCGATTCGGTCGCCCGTCTTCAAATTCATGATGGCTTCTTTCCATACACTCCGGCGCTTTCGTTTCGCGCATGCCCGGTCTCCAAAGGATGCGCTGCCGATGTCCGCCCGCGCGAAAAGGCCAAGGCGCGCTCCACCTGGAAACGCGCGCTGGCCCGCATTGCCGGCGCGTCTACGGGGTCTTTACGACATCGCCGACCTTGGGCTTGCCCGCGCCGGAGAACGTGCCCACCGAGGAGGATGCATCCGCTTCCGTGATCGTCACGTCGCCCACGGCCTCGGTGATCGCGCGAATGACTTTGCCGCTTGCGGGGTCCCGCACCTCGCGCACTTTGCGCTCCACCGTCAGCTTGTCGCCCACTTTGAGCCCGGTGCTGGTGCCCACGTTCAGGATGAGGGTTGCGCCCGCGACATCGGCGATCAGGCCGTTCACGCTCACCACGCGCGTGGGCATCACGCTCGCCTTCTCGCCCAGTTGCGTGGCGAGGTCGGTTACCGCGATGTCCGTCGCTTCCCCGATCAGCGTTTCGCGGAAATTCGAGTTGCTCATATCGATGCCGCCGCCGCCGGAGTTCCAGCCGCCTCCGCCCGCACCGGCGAGCGATGCGCCCTTGCGCTTCGATTCGCCGTTGCCCGTCACCGCCGCCAGAATCTCGGCCGTGTTCACATCGATGATGCGCGCGCTAATTCCAACCACCGCTTTGGCATTCTTCAGCTTGATTCCGCCCATCCCGAACCCGCCCAGTGTGCGACCGAAGCCGCCCAAGCCAGTGGAACTGTCGTCGCTGCCGAACTTGGTGATGCTGCCGGTGATGATTGCGTCAACGCCCAGGATGGCCCCGATCTTTGCCGCGGAAGTGGAATCGGCACGGTCGCTATTGGAAAAATTCTGCTCCTTGAGCACCTTGTCGAGCGCGCTGCGCTCAATCAGGGAATACTTCCCCGTC
Source organism: Bryobacterales bacterium (assembly GCA_039812845.1). Classification (GTDB taxonomy): domain Bacteria; phylum Acidobacteriota; class Terriglobia; order Bryobacterales; family Bryobacteraceae; genus JACTMJ01. Next base: position 23,802 of record JBDIBK010000015.1, on the reverse strand, counting down.
GCCAGGAGCTTCTCCACGAGCAGATCGGATACGCCCTTGCCAACATCGACGTTGGCGCCGAACATGCTGTGTACCCAGGTCTGCACCGTGCCGTAATCGAAATCGAGAACCGCCACGCGCTTCTTCTGCTGTGCCGCGGCAGGCACGCTCAACAGCAGGACCAATGCCAGCATCAGGGCCGATGCGGCTGAACAATTGCGGGTGGAAAAATAACGCATGGATTTGAGAACTCCTTCGACAGTTGAAAACAATTACGGAAGCCGCACTGCGCATGACGCTCCCAACACAGTTCTAATCATGTTAAGCGCAATACGCCGCCGTCCCGGATCGAACCGAAGCCCTTGCCACGTTCGCCTTTCCGCCCCTGCCTAAATTATGGCTGGCCCATCCGCCAAGTCAAGCGGCACGGGTGCTTGGGCATCCGGATCGGTGCGGGAGGACTCTGGATGAAACTGGAAAGAGGCGCGGAGAGCAGGGAGCGGGGCGGAGTGCGGGAAGAAAAAGCCCCAGACCCGTCCGCACGAGGCGAACGGGCCTGGGGCAAGGGGTTACCAGCTAAGCACGAGACCCAGCTTCAACCAGCGGGGCAGGTTCCTCTGCACTGGATTCAGCCGCCCGAAGTTGGCATTGGCCACGTCGAGGGACTGGAGCGCGGAGAACCACGGTGTGTTGGTTGCGTTGATCATCTCAAAGCGGAATTGCGCTTTGATATTTTCGCGAATCGGGAAGGACTTCGCGATAGATGCATCGATGTTCTTGTAGCCCGGAACCCGCACATCGCCGAAGCGCGACGGGAACTGGCGCAACGTGAACGGCTCCTGGGTTGGAACGGGCTTGTTCGTAGCCGGATCAATCCAGAGAGACGTATCGAAAGCGCGCTCCAGACTCGGGCTGGAGATGCGCGCGCTGCCGGGTTTGATCTGGTTGGCATTCGGGTAGTCCACCGCCCAGCCCTTCTGCAGCGTGCCATTGGCATTGATTGACCATCCGCCAAGCAGGAAGTCAACCGGAGCGGCCCAATCGTTTCCGAAGGCGCGGCCCTTGCCGAACGGCAATTCCCAAACGCCCGTCAGCACGAACTTCTGGGGGATATCGATCTGGTCGGCGGAGCGCTTTTCCAGTTTGCTCGATTCTGGATCGGCAAAGTTGAAGTCCTGATTGTTCAACAGAGACAGTTGCTCAATCGTCTTGCCGATGCCGTAGTTCGCGATGAACGTGACGCCCTTCGACATGCGCTTGGTGAGCTTCACCTGCATGCCGTTGTAATACTGCTTTCCGATCGGCACGTTCTGGTAAGCAATATTGTCGAACTGCGGGAACGGCACCATCAGGCGCTGGCGCGTGATGGTTGCGCCGTTCAGTGCCGCGTTATTGGGGATCAGCCCGGCCATCGGGTTGGGAACTCGCGCGTTGTAGTACGCCGAATCAATGGCGCCGCTCGCTGTGCGCCGGCCCAGTTCCGATGCCGGAATGGCATTCAGGTTCGCCAGATTCACCGGGATCTTGCGGGTCTCGTTCTGGTTATAGCCGATCTCCGCCAGGATGTTACCCGGCAATTCGTACTGGATGTCGAACGAATACTGGATCGAGTAGGGGAGCGGCCGGTTCAGATAGTTCACCGCGACGGATTGCCCAAGGAAGCTGGAAGCGCCTTCGGAGGAGCCAATCGGCCGAAGCAGACTGCCGCCAGGGAGGTTCGCAAACGGGTTCTCCAAGCTGACGGCGGGCGTCAACTTGCCGTCCGTGGAAACGATGCTATTCGAGCGCTGGCTGAAGCCTTGCGAAGAACCCTTCTCGCCCTGGCCAAGGTAGAACATGCCAAAGCCGCCGCGAATCGCCAGCTTGTCGTTCACACGGTAGGCCACGCCGATCCGGGGCTGCCAGTTGTTCTTGTCGGAATTGAACGCACCGCGCGGATGTCCGTCAATGCCGGCAAACATGGGTATACCCTTCAGAGACAGGCCGGTGACCTTTCCGGCAATCGGGCTCGCGGCGTTAAAATCCATTCCGCGAAGCTGCCGGTTATACCGCTCGACGGCGGGTGACTCGTAATCCCAGCGCAGGCCGAGATTCAGCGTCAAGCGCTGCGTGAGCTTCCAATCGTCGTTGAAATAGAAGGCATAATACTGGGACTGATACGCCGGTGCCATGTTGAGGTCAACATACGCCGCCGTTGGATGGCCAAGCAGGAACGTGGCCAGTTCATTTCCCGACGTGGCGCTGGCCTGCAACGCATTCGCCTGCGTCCAGTCCTTGCCAAACGTGTAAACGCCCGAAGAGGCACCGGGGTCGTTGTTCAGGTCGTTGTAGCGGCGGAAATCCGCGCCAAATTTGAAGAAGTGCGCTCCGGCCACCCAGTTCAGGTTCGGCTGCAGCGAATAGACGTCGCTGGGCTCGCTATGCCACACCCGGTCCGTGCCGATTGCCTGATAGGTGCCCAGGTTGAAGCGGGGGAACTGAAACTTGGAGAACTGGGATGTCAGCGCGCTCGAAAAGCCGAGCTGTGCCGGGTTGAAGTTCGCGCCAAAGCTGTTGCCGGAACTGGTCTCCCAGCGGGAGAGACCCGCCCTCAAGTCAAAGGTCAGCGTTGGCGAGAGCGTGGACGTCCAATCGAAGGCCCAGTTGCGCCCGTTGCGAATCAAAGGTGCATTGCCGGTTGGTTCGGCTGCGTTGGAACCGTTCCAAACCAGGCCCCGGTACTCGGAGAAGGGGTTCTGCGAGTATTTGAAATACACGCGGTTGGTGTCGTTGACGTTGTAATCCATCCGCCCGCTCCACTGGTCCATATCCGCGACCCAGCGGGAAGGGAAAATGTAGTTGTTCACGTGCGCCGGTCCATCTCCAGCGGAGGTAGGCATCGGGTAGTAACCGAGAACATTCTTGGTAACCGGGTTAATGCGCGCGGAAGGGATGATGTTGCCCGCGAACTGAGTGCGAAGGCCGTTGGAAGCCGTGGTCAAAGGATCGTAAATTCCAACCGCCGCGCCCTGTGCGGTCTGCAGGCTCGAAAAATCACCGGTCCGCCACTCGCTGAGAGGCATCGACACCGCTCCCGGGTCGGCGGAGCGCTGCCGCATCGCCTCGTAGGAGAGGTTCCAGAAAAGCCGGTTTCGCCCGTCATAGAATTTCGGGATGAACACCGGTCCGCCAAGGAAGAAGCCGTAGGTGTTCACATTCATCGGGGGCTTCTTCACGCCGCCCTTGTTCAGTTCGAATTGGTTCGCGTTCAAGTCGTCCGCCTGGAAATACTCGAACAGCGAGCCATGAAAATCGTTGGTGCCGCCCTTGGTCACGATGCTCACCGTCCCACCGCCCGTGCGGCCGTAGGTTGCGTCGTAGCTATTGGTGATCACCTTAAATTCCTGAATGGTTTCGATCGTCGGCGACACAATTACGTTGCCGCCGGTGCGCACATTGCTCACACCGTCAAGCAGCACTTCATTCTGCTTGTTCAACCCGCCATTCACGGAGAAGTTCGAGTTGCCGGCGGTGTCGAAGGAGCGCAAGAAGCGCCAGTCGCCCTTCTTGATGACGCCGGCCGCCGCCCAGGCAAGCTGCATGGCATTGCGGCCTTGGGTGGGGACATCCGCGATCAGGGTGTTGTTGATTGTTTGTGAGCGCGAAGCGGTCTCGGATTCGATCATCGACACACTGTCGGTGACGGTGACGCTCTCAGTGACTTCGCCCAGCTTCAATTGCACGTCCACACGGGCACGGTCCTGCATCTGCAGGACAATGCTGGGGCGCACATACTGGCTGAAACCGGGGAAAGTAACCGTCATCTTGTACTCGCCCGGCTGGAGCAGCGGCGTGACGTAGTTGCCGGAGGCGTTGGTCACGGTCTCCACGGTGGTGTTCTGTTGCAGGTTTGTGACCGCCACCTTCGCGCCGGAAACGGCGGCTCCGGAGGCGTCTTGCACGATACCCGTGATGCTCGCCCGGACTTCCTGAGCGGAGACAGAATTGCCCCCGATCAGCAGGGCGAGAACGGCCAATGCGGCCGCTCGAATTGCCCAACTTTCGAATAATCTCATCATAGAAACAAACTCCCGACTAGTTGCTCTCGATTGAGCGGAGTCTTCCCCAAAACAAGAAGACCTGCTTGGTTAGCGTATCACTATTTTGAGAAAAATGCACCAAAAACTGAACTTCTCGCCGTGCCGTTTCAGTTTTTCGCAAAAGGCTATATTTTTCGTACAGTTGCGTAGAATGCGCCGCTCAGGTCGTTTCCATTTTCATCCTGAAACCATGCCTGCAAGCGGGTGCGAGTACCTTGCTTCAGTGTAACTCGTGCTGCGGCCTGCGTATCCGAAGGCCTGGTTTTGATGGTCCGCTCCTGGCCCGCGATCGTCAGTTTCGCGGCGGCGATGGGCAATGCCTTGCCCCCGGGAATCGTGCCATACGTCATTTTCTGTGGCTGCCGTCCGGCGGTGAGCGGCAGATGCAGCCACGGCGGCCAGCGAGACAGAGCGATCTCATAGTCGCCGTCCGTCTCAACATAGATGGACCACGGCCCACCTCGGGGACCCCCATCCGCATCGGAGACGTTCCGCTGATTGTCGCAATAGACATCGCACCAATCCGAACTTGACAGTTCCACGGGATTCTCCGCCGCCGCGCCGATGCTGATGGGCAGAAAATCGTTCATCACGTCGCCCAGTCCCTGCCACCAGCTTTCGTAGTAGTCGCGAAGCTGTTTCACCACCACCGGGTTCGCCGCCGCGACGTCCTTCGCCTGCCCTGGATCCTTCGCGATGTCGTAAAGCTCGGTTCCGTGGACCAGCCGCCACTTGTTCCAGATGACGCAGCACTCCCACTTCACCAGTTTGGCCCGGCTATACTGCACCACCATGGTGCGGTCCGGCAATCCCTTCGAGGAGCCGCGAAGCAGCGGGACCAGACTCCGGCCGTCGAAATGTGCGTTCGGGGGCGCGGTTAGGCCGCATAGATCGATGAGCGTGGGAAGGATGTCCTGAACTTGTGCGGGCGTTTCGATATTCGTGGCCGCGGCGAGCTTCCCGGCGGGCCAGCTCACCCAGCAGGGAACGCGATGCCCGCCCTCGTAAAAAGTTGTTTTACGCCCGCGCATGCCCGCGTTGAAGTAGTTTACGCCCCCGGTGCCCCCGTTATCGGTCATCAGGATCACGATAGTGTTCTCGCGCAATCCGGACTCTTCAAGAAACTTCCGCAGTCTGCCGATGTTCTCGTCCAGATTGGCTATCATGCCGAAGAACTTCGCGGGCACACCCGGCTTCTCGTAGGGGCCGGAATACTTGGGGTCCACCCAGGCGGGGCCGTGCGGCACATTCGTCGGCAGGTAGACGAAGAACGGCTGTTTCGCGGCGGCACGCTCCCGCATCCACGACATTGCCTGAGAGAACCAGAAATCCGTGCAATAGCCCGAGAACGGTTTCGATACTCCCTGATCCCGATAGCGGCCGTTGTAATAGTCGTTGTCGAACTCCGGCGCCGAACTGAGGCCGTATCCGCGGAAGCAGGCGGCCCGCTCGAACCCGCGGTCCATTGGCCGGTAAGGATAGTTGTCGCCCAGGTGCCATTTACCGAATAATCCGGTGCGGTATCCTCCGCTCGCGAAAATGTCGGCCATGGTGGGCAGATCGCGCTTCAGAACCGCGCGTCCGCCGGTGACCGAAGTGGCGCGGTTCCGGCAAGCGTCCTGGCCGGAGAGCAACTGCCCGCGCGTGGGAGTACACATTGGCGCGGCGTGGAAATCCGTGAAGCGGACGCTCTCCCCGTGGAGTTGGTCGAGATTGGGTGTTTTCAGCCCCGGGTTTCCCAGACATGAGAAGTCGCCGTAGCCCTGGTCGTCGGTAAGAATCACGATCACATTGGGCCGGCCGGCCGCGCGAAGCGGAGCCGCTCCGAACGCAATCGGACCCAAGGCGGCGATGCGCAGAAAGCTGCGCCGGGAAGTGGCGGGCATGGGATCTCTCCTCCGGAAAAACGAGTATTCGGGTTTGGATTCCGCCATTCTATGCACAAACCCTGGCAGCGGCAAGCGACCGGAATGCCGCTGGCCTAGCCCTTCCCGAATGCCCGTTGCAGTCCGTATTCACGCGCCAAGGCGCGATGCCTTTCGAGTTCGTTTGCCCAGCGCGGCTTCCCCGCCAGATTCACGAACTCGCCGGAATCCGCGTCGTGGTCGTAGAGTTCCTCGCCGCCGCCCAAGCCATGCCAAGTGTTGTAACGGAAGCGGGCGGTTCGCACGGAGAGACCGCGAATCTGCTCAAACGCGATCTGGGTGAACGCGGCCTGCTTGAACGGCTCTCCCGGCTGTGCCAGCAGCGGCTTCATGCTGCGTCCTTCGAGTTCGGCGGGGGCCCGGAGGCCGCACAGGTCGGCCAGCGTGGGGTAGAGATCCACCAGCTCCACCAGCGCGCGGCTGTTCTTTCCGTTGCCCGGCTGCCCTGGCGCGCGGATAATCAGGGGCACTCGCGCCACTTCCTCCATGAGCGTCATCTTCTGCCAGTGCGTGTGCTCGCCCAGGCTCCAGCCGTGGTCTCCCCAAAAGACGACAATCGTGTTTTCCGCGAGACCCAACTTTTCCAAACCATTGAGCACCCGGCCCGCCTGCTCGTCCATGAAGGAAGTGGCGGCGTAATAACCGCGCCGCGCCTCTCGCATTGCCTTCTCGCTCAGCTTTCCGTTCTTGCCCCGCTCCATATCCCACCACAGGTACGGCCGCACCCCCTTGGATGCCGCTGGAATGTCGTCGAGATCGTCGGGAGGGTACTGGGCCAAAGGGATTTGGTCCAGAGGGTAGAGGTCAAAGAACTTGCCCGGCGCCACAAAGGGCAAGTGCGGCCGCACGAGCCCCAGGGCCAGGAAAAACGGCTCCTTGCGGTTCGATTCGAGGAAGGCCAGTGCGCGGTCCGCGGCGTTGCTGTCGGATTGGCCGCGCCCGTCCGCGGTCCGCACCCACTGCATGCCGGAAGCGCTCCCGTGCCCGCTCTCGCCGCCCTGTGCCTCGCTCTTCTGTTCAGGCCCGCCCGGCGACGTGGACGCATTCCAGGAAGGCGGATCCTGAAAGCGGTCGAGCGTCACCTCCTTGGGCACGTTCATGTGGAACATCTTGCCTTCGCGCACCGCCCACCAGCCGCTGTTCTTGAACAGTTGCGGAAGGGTGACGGCATCGGGCAGGGCATCGCGGAAATCGATGTTATTGCCAAGCACTCGGGTATTGTCGGGCCGGCGACCGGTGAGCAGAGACGCCCGTGAGGGGCCGCAGAGTGGGAATTGGCAATACGCCCGTTCAAAGAGCACGCCGCGCGCGGCCAGACGGTCAATGTTCGGCGATTTCACCAGCGGATGGCCATAGCACCCGAGCCCGGTATTCAGATCGTCCGAGGCGATGAACAGCACATTCGGCTTCCTGCCCGATTGCGAGAATCCCGGCGCGGCCAGCGCCGAAGCCAGAAACGCTCTGCGCGAGAGTGATTGCATGTTTGTGTCCCCTCTACCCAGGCTTGTCCGGGGTCGGCAGCCGAAATCCTATCGTATTTGCGGACGGGTTTCATCGTGCGTCCTCTTCGGCCGCGTTAGGATAGTCGAAGAGATAGAGGCATTATAGTTTCCCGTGTCTGACGCACCCAATTCAAACTCCCCCACCGTGAGCCAGCCCGCGCCGGACGCCGCCGGCCGTTATTGGCGGACCGCCATGGAATTGCTTGGCAGGCTGCGCGAGCACGAGTCCGCGAACATCGACGCCGCCGCCACGCTTTGCGCGGAACGCATCGCCAAGGGCGGACTGGTGTTCCTTTTCGGAAACGGCCATTCCCGCATGATGTGCGAGGAAATGACGCCCCGCCAGGGCTGTTTCGTGGGGTTCGTCGCCTTTGTGGAATTGGCGCTCTCGAACCACGCGGCGATTGTCGGCGCCAACGGGCTTCGCGCGCCGCTGTACCTCGAAAAGTACGAAGGCTATTCCAAGGAGCTGTTGAAAAGCTTCCGCTTCGGGCCCAACGACGCCTTCATCGTCATTTCCACCAGCGGCATCCGCCCGGTGATCGTGGAGATGGCCGCGGGCGCGCAAGAACGCGGGCTACCCGTCATCGCCGTCGTCTCGCGCAAGCACTGCGAGAACTCGCCGCCCGCGCACTCCTCCGGCAAGAAGCTTATCGACGTGGCCGACATCGTCATTGACAATCAATGCCCGCCCGGCGATTGCGTGGTGGAGCTCGAAGGTCTCCAATGGCGCACCGGCCCCGTTTCCACGGTCACCGGCGGCATGATTGTCAACATGCTGCGCTGCGCGACGGCGGAAAAGCTGCTGGCCCTGGGGCACAAACCGATCCTGCTCCCCAGCCATCAGTTTATCGGCAATCAGAGCGCGGCGGATCAACTGGAAGCTTTCTATGAGGGATACCGGAAGAGCCTGAAGCACTTGTACGAGTGAACGCAAAACGGAGGCGGTTTCCCGCCCCCGTCTTGTTTCGAAAAGTGTGGCCGATTGGCGGCCGGTTAAACGTTGGAGAGCCCCAGCTTGGCGTACCAAGGCTTCGCACCGCTGATCGCCGCGTTCACGGCATTGATATTCTTGACGCCTTCGGTGGAGAGCCAGTCCTCGAGGGCCTTCACACCCTGTTTGGCGTAGACCGGAATGCCTTCCTTCCAGGTGGCGCGTCCGCAGAGAATTCCGGAATAATCGACGCCGGAATTCGTGGCCATCGTGAGCTGTTCGACGAAGACATCGTTGTCCACGCCGGCGCTCAGGTAGATGAAAGGCTTCGTGGCGACGTCGGCCGCCCGCTTGAAGTGGTCCATCGCTTCGGACATCGTGTAGGCCTTTTCGCCCTTGAATGCCTTGCTGCCTTCGGTATAGATGGCGTTGATGGGCACTTCCACCTTCAGCACGTCCACCAGGTACTGCGGTTTCGAAAACTCCTTCATGCTGCCCAGCACCAGCTCCGGCTTCATCTTGGCGAAGCCCAGGCTCTTCTCGGCGTGCTCGCCGGTGGCGTCGTAGGCGATGAATTCGAGGAAGAACGGAATGTCGTGGTACGCGCACTCCGCGCCCACGCGCTCGATGAAGGCGTGCTTGATCTCGTTGATTTCCGGCTTGTCGTTCGGCGTGTAGTAGAGGAGGATCTTCACCGCATCGCCGCCCATCTCCTTGATGCGCTTCACGCTCACGTCGAGCAGAAGGTCCGGGAGCCGGCCGGGCTGGGTGTTGTCGTAGCCGCTCTTCTCATAAGCCAGCAGCAGACCGCACTGGCTGTCGCGCGCCTTGGCCGCTTCCAGTCCGAATTCCGGATCGAGCAGGATGGCGCTGGCATGCGGAGTAAGCACCTTGGCCACGGCGACCTTGAACTCGGACATCATCTCGTAGGTGACGTCGTTCTGGCTGACGCCCTTGGCGGCGGCGATGGATTTCTGCAAACTGCCGCGCTGATCCATCGCGGCGGCCGCGATGACGCCCTTCTCATTCGAAAGGGCCTTGAAGTATTTGATCTTTCCCTGTGACAGGCTCATGGTGAATTCTTGCGCTCCTGAGGAATTTGAACCTTTCAGTATAGCAAGATTGACCTCATATCGGATGCGCCTGTCTCAATCCATGCCGGTGAGTCGCGGGGAATTGCCCATGAGATCCGCCGGTGCTAGCCGCTGGCCGGCATTGCCAGCATCAGCCGCACCCAGCGGCCGAACTCCCGGCCTTCGCAGCCGAACTTCCGCTGCGCCGTGAGATATTCCGGCTTCCCCAGGCCCCAACCCGCCAATGCCGGGAAGAGGGATCGCGAGCGGTCGTACGGCCCGATCTGGGGTTTGGTCCACTTCGCGGGGTCCTCAAGAAACGGCATGAGGTACGCAACCGACTTTGCCACGGATGCCCCGTTCGGCGCCTCGTATTCCCACAGTTCCATGTTCCAGAATTGCCCCATCCGGCAGAGCAGGGCGAGCCCGTCGAGGTTCATGGAGGAATAGCTCAGAGAGCGCGTGCGCGCCTCCTCTTTCGGGGCGCTTCCGTCGGGCATGAGTTGCCCCGGCACCAGCTTCTCAAAGTAGAGTTTCCAGGCTTCGAGCAGCGCCCGGTCGTCTTTCAGGAAGGTGGCGTATGCGGCCACTTGCGCCGCCCACCAGGTGGCGTGGTTGTTGCCCTGGTCCCTCTCGTCCACTCCCTTTTCGCTCGTCAGCATCCAGCGCAAAAAGTCCCGCAGCCAGGCGCGGAACTCGCGCTCCGCGGCGGCATCCTTCTCGGGCAGTACGCTGAGCAGCATCACGCCCTGCACCAGATGAATCAAGGGCACGGTGTCGATCAGCCCGATGCCGCGCCCCCATACACGGCCGCGGATCGCCTGCCCGAATTCCAGGTTCGGGTTCATCCTGGTCTCGGAATCGGCAAACCACACGCGGACCAGGTTCCAGGCGTGCTGCCCATACCGGGCCGCGCCCGAGTCGTCGGAAAGCAGATGGGCGGCGCTGGCGAGGCACAGGACGGCATTGCACAGCTTCCCGAGATCGGCGTCGTTTTGCGTGAAGCGCTGCGGGTTCACCTCTCCGTCCCGGCGCACGTAGGGCGCACCTGGGTTGGCGGGGTCTGGCCACCAGTAAGGCCCCTCGCTGAAAAAATCGTTCTTGCCGGCGGGGGTGTTCTCCGGGCGGGCGCTGGTCACGCTCCAGGGCCCTTGGCCAAGCCACGCGGTGGCATCCTTGCGCAGACGCTCCAGCTCAGCCAGAATCGCCTTATTGCCGGTTTCCGCGTGCTGCTTCACTCCCACCGGGTCGCAGGAGTTCAGCAGCAGGAGATTCTGCCCGTCACAGGCGCTGGCGGGCCGCGCGGCGAACGGCATCGTCCCGGCCATCGCCAGGGTCCGCATCCAATCCCGGCGAGTCTCCATGGCGGTTCCGAGTGGCATGGCCTGATCTTACCCTCGTTTTGCCATCCCGCCAAGGGCTGCACGCGCGCCTGCATCCGTTGCGGCGCATTTTCGGCCGGAGCTCCCGCTTGTCGCAACAATCTGGTTGATTTTTGTTTGATGCCCGGCGGAATGCGGCCCAAGACGATTCCAACTCCGGGGAATGCGCTTGCGAATCAGTGGATTACAGATGAAGTCCAGCAGATTCAATACGTTATGTTAAACTGGTAGGTTCGGCGGCGCGCTCCCTGGGGCATTCCTCGGGAGCCTCGGCGAAACGGCAAGGAGGCTTGGCTTGGCGGATCAGGATCTACCAGAAACACCAGAACAACCCGATGGAGGCGATGACGGCAAGCTGCCGTTTGGCCCCGGCCCGGGCACGTTGAGCGTCCCGATCAATATCGAAGACGAGATGCGCAAGAGCTACCTCGATTACGCGATGAGCGTGATTATCGGGCGGGCTCTTCCGGACGTTCGCGACGGCCTCAAGCCCGTGCATCGCCGCATTCTCTACGGGATGAGCGAGATGGGCCTCAACTACAACCGGCCCACCCGCAAGTGCGCCAAAATCGTCGGCGAGGTGCTGGGCAAGTATCACCCGCACGGCGACAGCGCGGTTTACGATTCCCTCGTGCGCATGGCTCAGCCCTTCTCCATGCGCTATCCGCTCATCGACGGCCAGGGCAATTTCGGCAGCGTGGATGGAGACCCCCCCGCGGCCATGCGGTATACGGAGGCCCGGCTCTCCCGCATCTCGGCCAGCCTTCTCGACGATATCGACAAAGAGACGGTCGATTTCCGGTCCAACTACGACGACAGCGAAACCGAACCCGAGGTGCTGCCGACGCGCGTGCCGAACCTGCTGGTGAACGGTTCGGAAGGCATCGCCGTCGGGATGGCGACGAAGATTCCTCCGCACAATCTCTCCGAGATCGTGGACGCCACCGTCGCTCTGATTCGCGATCCGAGTCTCCCGATGTCGGAGATCCTGAAGTTCGTGCCCGGCCCGGATTTTCCCACCGGCGCTTACATTCTTGGCCGTTCGGGAATTTGGGACGCGTTCAACACCGGGCGCGGCATCATCCGCATGCGCGCCAAGACCCACTTTGAGGACATCGGGAAGGACCGTCAGGCGATTGTCGTGACGGAGATTCCGTATCAGGTGAACAAGGCCCGGCTGATTGAAGCCGCGGCCGCCCTGGTGAACGAGAAGAAACTCGAAGGCATCAGCGAGATCCGCGACGAGAGCGACCGCAAGGGGATGCGTTTCGTCTTCGAACTGAAGCGGGGAGAGAACGCCGAGGTCATTCTCAACAATCTCTATAAGCAGACGCAACTGCAAACCAGCTTCGGCGTGATCATGCTTTCGATCGTCAACGGCCAGCCGCGTGAACTGGGGCTGATCGATTGCATCAAGCAGTTCATCGACCACCGCGTGGACGTCGTCCGCCGGCGCACCGATTTCGAACTGCGCAAGGCCCGCGACCGGGAACACATCTTGCTCGGCTTCCAGAAGGCCCTCAACAACCTCGACGAGGTGATTGAGACCATCCGCCGTTCGGAAAGCCCCAAGGATGCCAAGGCCCGCCTCATTGAGCGCTTTGAATTCACGGAGCGCCAGTCGCAGGCGATCATCGAACTGCAGCTCCAGCGGCTCACGGGCATGGAGCGGCAGAAGATTCTGGACGAACTGGCCGATATCCAGGTGCGCATCGCGCGCTATCTCGAAATCCTCAGTTCGGAAGAAGTGCTGCGCGGCGTGATTATTGAAGAACTGGAAGAGGTGAAGGCGAAGTTCGGCGACGCCCGCCGCACCGAGATTATCGAAGATCCGGGCGACATCAACATTGAGGACCTGATCGCCGACGAGAACGTCGTCCTGACGGTGAGCCGCTCGGGCTACCTGAAGCGCGTCGCGCTCGATACTTACCGGCGGCAGCGCCGCGGAGGCACCGGCCGCATCGGCATGACCACCCGCGCGGAGGATCTGGTGGAGCACCTCATCGTCGCCTCCACGCACACCCGGTTGATGTGCTTCACCAACCTGGGCAGGGTCTACATCAACAAGATCTACGAAGTGCCGGACGCCGGCCCCACCGGCAAGGGCAAGCATGTCTCGAACCTGCTGAACCTCATGCCGGGCGAAACCGTACAGGCCTTCCTGCCCGTGCGCGAACTGGCCGAGGGCAAGAACATCGTCATGGTGACGCGCAACGGCGTCATCAAGAAGTGCGCCTTGACGGCCTTCGCGAACATCAACGTCCGCGGCATCATCGCCATCGGCCTTGACGAAGGGGATGAGCTCATTTCCGCCCGCCTCACCGAAGGCAATGCCTACGTGTTCCTGGCTTCCAGGGACGGGAAAGCGATTCTCTTCAAGGAAAGCGAGGTGCGCGCGATGGGCCGTCCGGCGCGGGGCGTGCGCGGGATGATGCTCTCGAAGGGCGACTACATCGTTTCCATGGCCGTTCCCACCGACCCCGAAACGCCGATCCTCGTGATCGCGGAGAAGGGCCTCGGCAAGCGGACTCCGGTGAAGGAATACCGGGAAACGGGGCGCGGCGCGAAGGGCGTGATCAACATGAGAACCACCTCCCGCACCGGCAAGGTGGTGACCGCGCTCCAGTTGCCGTTCGGCCCCGATGGGGAGCCCACGGAAGAAGTGATGGTGATCACCCGGAACGGGCAGATCATCCGCACGGGCGTCGACGAGATCCGTCAGGCCGGCCGCGCCACCCAGGGTGTCACGGTGGTCCGCTTGGATGAAGACGATGTGGTGGCTGCCGCGGCCATCATCCCCGATGAACCCGCGAACGGCGACGCAACGGAAGAGGAGCAGGGAACGCTGCCTCTCCAGTAGAGCGGGTACGCAAGAGAAAGGGGCGGAGCCGCCGATAAAGCGGCTGCCGCCCCTTTTGCTTTGATGGGACGCGCTGGCGCTACCGGCGCGAGAGAATCACCGCTCCCCGTTCGCCTTCGGGCCGGTGAAGCTGGTTGTTTTCAAAACCGGCCTTGCGGAACATGGCTTCGTACTGGGCGAACGTATACGCTTCGCCCTCCGCCGTCATCGCCAGCATCATGATCGCGAAGGCGGCCGCATCGCGGGGCGTCACCCGGTCGTCGTTGGGAATGTGTTCGAGGGTCACCGCGACGCCGTCCGGCTTCAGGGCGGCGCGCACTTTCCGCAGCAGCGCATCTACCGTCTCCGGGTTGAAGTGGTGCAGGAAGTTGGTGATCAGGATCACGTCGTAATCCCGCCCGAAATCCACCTCAAACGCGCTGCCCTCAATTGCATTCCAGCGTTCCGCCACGCCGGCTTTTTCGGCATTTTCGCGCGCGACCCGCAGAACCGAAGGCCAGTCCAGGGCATGCACGGTGGCATTCGGATTCTGTTGCGCGATCGTGATGCCAAAGAGGCCATGTCCGGCCGCGAGATCGAGCACCTTTGCGGGAGCGCCGGCCGGGGCGTCGATGAGCCTCGCAATCGTTTTCGCGGAGGGCCGCATCATGGGCATCATGGAGCGCGCGAACTCCGTCCACCTGGGGTCGTCCGTCGAGATGGTGTCGTTCGCCTTGTTGATGACGCTCCCGCCCTTGCGAACCACATCCGTCAGATTCTCGAACGCCCGCAACTTCTCTTCGCTCAGCAGAAATCGTGTGGTGCCTCCCAGATACCCTGGGGAACTCTTGTCGAGGAACGCCGCCGTATCGGGTGCGAGCGCATACTGGGAATCCGTCTTAGTCAGGAACTGGTGAATCACAAGGAAATCGCAGAGAACGCGCATTCCCTTTGGGGAGGCCTCGCAATGCTGGGCGAGCGCTTCCGAAGTCCGCAGCCCCGCCCCGATGGCGGTAAACACGCTTAAATCGATCGCGGTCTTCAGAGCGGCGCTGAGCTGAAACCCATTCAGCCCCTGCATAATGCGTAAGGGAGTTGGTCTTGTCGTTGCTTCCATCCTTCCATCCTATGGCGAATCAGGATGGAAGGCGCCAGATTGCGGTTTAGAACGGTCCGCCAATGCCGCCGATTCCCCCGATGCCGCCGCGGCCGGTGCGGCGCTGGTTCACCTCTGGAGTGGGCGCGGAGCGAATCACACTGCGCTGCATGGGTCCGTCAAACTTGATCTCTTCCGGCGTGAATTGCAGAGGCCGGTCCGTGACCAGTTCGAGGTTCGTGCCGGAGGGGAGCACCACGTCCGGCCCCCTGGTGAGCAAGACGGTGGCCAATCCGGCGGCCGCGCCCGCGGCCAATCCAACTCCCGCACCCCGGCCCACACTGCCCGCGGCCAGCCCGCCCAGCGCGCCCACTTGCCCTCCCGTAACCGTCGTGCCAATCGCGGTCATCGTATCGGAACCCTTGCTGGAATCGCCCTTCACCGTACCTTCATTGCGGTCAAGCCCTTCGCGCAGCCCACCGTCGAGCCCGCCCACTCTCGCGCGGAAATCCCGCGTGACGCCATTCGGCAGCGTGACGCTGTCGAAGCGCAGGTGCATCTCTCCCTTGCCCTTTACCCGTCCAGGTCGCTTGGTGGTCGTGATGGTGCCCAGCACATAAGAGCCCGGCGGAATCACGATTCTGCCGTTCACGAATACGGGGAAGGTTGTTTCGAGATACACGCGGTCGCCCGGCGCGGCGCTCCGGGTGCTGACGCTGTTGATCAGGCTCATCGGAATGCGTGTGCCCGGCGGAACTTCAATCTTCGCATCGCTTGCGGCAGCGTTGTCCCCGGTTCTTGCGCCCTCGGCCGCGCTTTGGGACGCCGCGCCTTCGGCCGCTTTGGATTCGTCAACGGACTTCCATCCGCCCTGGCCCCCCGTTCTCGACGTCTTCAACTGGGGAAGCGTCTCGTCGCGAGCGGGTGCGCTCTTGTTCGGTGCATCTTGTGCAAAGGCCGCGGCGCCAAGCGCCAAAGTCAATGCGAGTCGAGAGACGGTCCGTAGGCGCAGACCATGCATGTTTCGGCCACCCTTTCGAGGACGATTGCGCGCATGCCCAATTCTAATCCCGCGCGGGTCGGTCAAGGGATGGGCGGCGGGCAATGGCGCGCGGATCGCTACCTACTCGAACGTATTTCAGAGTTCTTCGGTTTCGCCGAGCGCCGCGATCCGGGGCGATAATGTGCGGTAGCCGCGGTTGAAATAGAGCAGCGGGCTGCCGTCCCCCAGCGAGCCACCGATCACCTCTCCGAAAAACACCGCATGATCGCCCGCATCCACAATTTTGTGCGTCAGGCATTCTACCTGGGCCAGGCAATCGAGCAGCAGGGGCGATCCTCCCGGGCCCGGTTTCCAGCCGACCCCGGCAAACCGGTCTCCCATGAGCGTGGCGAACCGGGTCGAAAGCGCTTCCTGCCCCTCGTGCAGGATGTTCACCCCGAAATGCGTGGACTTGCGAAACTTAGAGAGGATTCCCGAGTTGTGCCCGATGCAAACCAGGATGAGCGGCGGGTTCAGAGAGACCGCCGTCAGAGAGCTGGCCGTCAGGCCGTAGGGGTTGCCATCGGAGTCGCGTACGGTGGCGATGGTCACGCCGGAAGCGAAGCGGGCGCAGAACTCCCGGAACGTTGCACATTCGGCGGGTGGAACGGTGATGGGCGTGCAGCTTGACAATGCGTTAAATTCAATCCTATCATGACGTTTGCGCCCATCTCCACGGCCGCCGCGGGGTGATTTGGCTTTCCATGAGCCAGACGTTCCGTCCCCGAGAAGCCGTGCGCGCGGTTCGGAATGCTCCGGTGGCGAAGCGCAAATCGGCAGTCTTCGCGGGCAAATCTTGGCAGGAGAGACGACTTGATTAAGCTAGACATCGTGAACGAAGTCGTGAACCGAACCGGTATCACCAAGACAAAGGCGGAAATGGCTGTGGAAACCGTTTTTGAAAGCATGAAGCGGGCGCTCAGCCAAGGGGAACGGATCGAGTTGCGCGGCTTCGGTATCTTCAACGTCCGCCCCCGCAAGACCGGCATCGGACGCAATCCCCGTACGGGCGACGAAGTGGAAATCCCCCCCGGCAAGGCCGTCCGCTTCAAGCCGGGCAAGGAATTACAGAGCCTCCCGTAGCGGGCGGGCGATGTAAGACGCGTTGTGGACTCGGGCAACCCTCATTCCGGCGACACCTGGCCGCCCGGCCTTCCCTCGAACTCCGGACCTCATCCGAACCGCGCTCCCAGGAGCGGCGGCGATTTCGGCGAACTTCGCCCATGGCCGCCCGAGGGCTTTCCGCCCGGCGAGTTTCCCGGTGAATTTCCCGGTGAGTTACCCGGTGAGATCCCGGTGCAAAGGCGGAGATCCATTCGGGATCGCCTCGCCTTCCTTCGCCTGCCCCGGTTTCGTTTCCCCCGGCTGCGCGGCCCCTGGCTCCTGGGCTTCCACGCGCTGCTGTTCCTGCTCACCGTCGTCACCTCCAGCTTCGTCGGAGCCGGTTATCAGGCCAGCTTCGACGCCAGCCAGCCCTTTCTCGTCCTGAACCGGGATCTTGCCTACTACGAAGAGGTCCTGAGCCACCCGGCCTTGCTGTTCAACGGCCTCCCGTACTCAATTACGCTGCTCACTATCCTGGTCGCTCACGAGTTTGGCCACTACTTCGCCTGCGTCTACTACCGCATCGGCGCGACGCTCCCCTTCTTTCTCCCCGCGCCCACGTTCATCGGGACCTTCGGAGCGTTCATTCGCATCCGGCAGCGCATTGCGTCCCGGCGGGAGCTTTTCGATATCGGCGTCGCCGGGCCGATCGCGGGTTTCGTCTTCGTCATTCCGGCGATGCTCATCGGCGTCTCGCTCTCGAAGGTCATCCCGGGAATCGGACAGCAGGGGGATCTGGTTTTCGGCACGCCGCCCCTGCTCCAACTGATCGAGATGCTGCTCTTTCCAGGGGTGCCGGTTGAAGATATCCTGCTGCATCCGATGGCCCGCGCCGGCCAAGTCGGGTTGTTGGCCACCGCGCTCAATCTGCTGCCGGTGGGGCAGTTGGATGGCGGCCACATCGTCTATGCCTTCCTGCCTCGCGCCCACCGCTGGATCTCGCGCGGCTTCGTCCTTCTGCTTCTTCCGCTGGGTTTTCTGTGGCACGGCTGGTTCTTCTGGGCCGCGGTGCTCTTCCTCTTCGGCCTGAAGCACCCCCCGGTGTTCGACGAGCGGGATCCCGGACGAGGCCGCCGCCGCGTCGCCTTTCTGGCTCTCGCGATCTTCCTGCTTTGCTTTACTCCCGTGCCCGTACTCTCGTGAATCCGCTTCCGCCGCCGTCTCCCGCCGATGCGGCGTTGCCGGGTGCGCAAGGCGTCCAAAACGCGCCATCGATGGCATCGTCTCGCTCAGCCGGCCGCGCCGCGCGGTTGAACGGCGAACGGCTCACGCAGGGGTTTTCCGGCTCGAAAAAGCGCAAGGGCCAATCGGCGCAGGCCTTGACGCCGATGCGGGGCGACACGGAGACCGCCGTGGGCGTCTTCTTCCGGAATTGGCGCACCTCGACCGAGCCGGATCCCAATTGGAGCCCGTTGTGTTCCGGCCCGATCGCCATTGCCAGCGTCAGCTTCCCTGGGCCGGACGCCAGATCTTCCCAGCGCTTCACCTTGGGCCGCCGCTCGCGCATCCGCTCAATTCCCGCCAGCGGCTCGAGCGCCCGAAGCAGAACGGCTCCCGCCACACCATCCTCATTGGTGACGAAATTCATGCAATGGTACATGCCGTAAACGAAGTACACGTAGATAAACCCGGGCGGGCCGAACATCACCCTGGTGCGCGGCGTGGGTCCCCGGAACGCGTGCGAGGCTCCGTCGCGCTCGCCCAGATACGCTTCCGTTTCGACGATCCTGGCGGCGCATTCTCCCGCCACCATCACGCAGCCAATCAAATCCCGGGCCACCGGCGGCGATTCCCGCCGAAAAAATTCAGTGCCCACCGGGCGGGTCTCCCGCAGGAGATCGGAAAGGGGAAGGGAAGCGCGCCAAGCCATCGTAAGAATGCCCCATGGGCAGCTTCCATTATTGAATGGCTCCGGCAAGCCTTGCGCATTCTGATAGCTTGAGGGAGTAGAGAATTGCATGCGTTTATTTGCCGCGATTGACATTCCGGAGGCCATCCGGGATGTCCTCATTCAGACGGTTGAGAAGCTCAAACCCGCGGCAAAAGCCCGCTGGAGCAAGCCGGAGAACCTGCACATCACCACCAAGTTTCTCGGCGAGGTTTCCGCCGCGAAACTGGATGCCGTCATTGCCGCCCTGCGCGCGATGCCCGCCGCGGAACCCATCCCGATAGAAGTGCGGGGGTTCGGCTGGCTCCCCAATCCGAAATCGCCCCGTCTCCTCTATGCCGGCGTCCAGGCGCCCGAGTGGCTCGGCCAGCTCCATCTCCGTACGGACCAGGCTCTCACTCCGCTCGGGGTTCCATCGGAAACCAAGCCCTACCGCCCCCATCTGACGATTGCCCGCCTGGACGCCCGGCTGGATCTTTCCGCGCTGCGCCAGGCCATTCTATCCCTGCCGTCCATCCAGTTCGGTGGCTTTACGGCCGACCGCTTCCATCTCTACGAGAGCCTCACCGGCGGGGCGGGCAGCGTGTACAGAAAGCTCGCGGAGTTTCCGATTTAGCGCGACACCCTCCCGCGCGAAGCCCGTTCCACCCACGAGGGCGGGCATTTCGATCGCGGGATGCCGCTCCGGATGCTTTACCCTGGATTGAGGACAACTATGTTTGCCGCTCTCTCATTGCCGATCGCCTATCTCCTGGGGTCCATCCCCTTTGGTTTCCTGCTGGTTCGCTGGAAGACCGGCACGGATGTCCGCACGAAGGGCAGCGGCAACATCGGTGCCACGAATGTATTGCGCACCACCGGCAAGGCCCTGGGCTTGCTCACCCTGCTGCTCGACGTCCTCAAAGGGGCGGCCGCGGTGGCCGTCGCCCAATGGCTCGGCGCTGGCGACGTTCTCTGGGGCGCGCTTGCCGCGCTCGCGGTCTTGCTGGGCCACATGTTCCCGGTCTGGCTGCGCTTCCGGGGCGGGAAAGCCGTGGCGAGCATGCTCGGCGCATACCTGGTGCTGACCCCGCTGGCAATGCTGGCCACGATCCTGATTTTTGCTCTGATGCTGTGGAAGACGCGCTACGTCTCCCTTTCCTCCATCGTGAGTGCCGCCGTGTTCCCGCTCGGCGTCTGGCTGCTCTACCACAACGGGATTTACACCCTGGTCGCCGCGGTCTGCGCGGCTTTGATCGTTTACAAGCACAAGGGCAACATGGCGAGGCTCCGCGCTGGCACTGAGAACCGCCTGGGGAGCCGCGCATGATGCGGAAACTGGCTGTGATTGGCGCGGGGAGCTGGGGCACGGCGCTCGCCATCGCCTGCGCCGCCCGCGCGGAGCGCGTGGACTTGTGGGCCCGCGAAGCGAATGTCGTGGAGGGCGTCAACCGGAGCCGACGCAACCCCGTCTTCCTCCCGGAATGCCCCATCCCCGCGAACGTCGCCGCGCATTCCGATTTTGAATGCTGCCTTGACGGCGCGGAACTGGTGCTGTTTGTCCCCCCCTCCCACGCGATGCGCCAGATCGCGCAATACGCCAAGCCCTGGCTGCATCCGGGGCAGCTTCTGGTTAGCGCCACCAAGGGCCTCGAAGAGAACACCCATCTGCGCATGAGCCAGGTGATTCGGGAATCGCTGCCGGAAGCGTTTTCCTCCCGCTTGGCCGTCCTTTCGGGGCCCAGTTTCGCGCGGGAAGTGGCCCTCGGGGAACCCGCCGCGCTCGTCGTGGCTTCGAACAATGAGGACGTCGCGGCCGCGGCGCAGGAGCGGCTCTCCGGAACGAATCTGCGCCTCTACACCAACCAGGATGAAGTGGGCGTCGAACTGGGCGCTTCCGTGAAGAACGTCATCGCCATCGCCGCCGGCGTTTGCTCCGGCTTGGGCCTCGGCAGCAATACCTTGGCCGCCCTCATCACCAGAGGCCTCGCGGAGATCACGCGGCTCGCGATGGCCTATGGCGCGAAGCCCGCGACCCTGGCCGGGCTTTCCGGAATGGGAGATCTGGTGCTCACCTGCAACGGGGCTCTCTCGCGAAACCGCACGCTCGGCATCGAACTCGCGAGCGGCCGCGCGCTCCATGAGATTCTGGGCGGCATGTCGATGGTGGCCGAGGGCGTCAAGACCACCTTCGCCGCCCTCGAACTGGCCCGCGAGCGGGATGTGGAGATGCCGATTACGGGGCAGATGGCCGATCTGCTGGCGGGCAGAAAGTCGGCTTCCGAAGCGCTCCGTGAACTGATGGAGCGGTCGCTGAAAGCGGAGTAGGCTCCGTCCGGCCGCGCCGCCCTCGTGCTAGCGCAGCACCTTCAGTTCCGTCGGCTGCATGGCCTTCACCTTTTCCTTCTTCTTGGGCCAGGCCCGGCCAATCTTCGCGGAAGCCGTGAAGATCGCACCAACGGGAATCACGCCCGCCAGCTTGTGGTTTCCCACCGCGGCCAGGCCCATGGAGGCAATGCATCCGCACTGGGAGCAGTCCGGGTTTCCCCCGAACTGGCACGGCGTCACCTCGCCCCTCAAATCGGCCGTCAGCGTCTTTGTCGTAAGGGCAAAGATGCATTCGTCGGGGCTCTGTGGCGGCGCGGCGAATTCGCGGATGAGGCCCTCCCTCATGTCGAGTTTGGGGAACTCCTTGCGGAGCGTCAGCAAATCTTCAATCGCCCGCCGCCGCTCCTCCGGCGTGAGGATCTCCGGCATCGAATCGCCCATTTGCGGCGTGAACATGCTGAACCACACCCGATGGATCTCCGGGCGCGGCGTCCAGTATTGCAGGAATTCGCGAAGGTAGCCGGGCCGCTTCATCATCTGCCCGGTAATGGTGGAATGAATCGTGATCCGCTGGCCCACGATGTTCTTTTGAATCCGGTCGTAGGTTGCCGGGGCGCGCCTCGCGTCATGCTCCTCGCGCAGCCCGTCGATGCTCACCACCACGGTCAGGCGCGGGAACGTGGCCCACTCCGGGGCGATGGGGCGAAACGCGCTGGTTACCAACTGCACGTGAATGTTCCGTGCCAGAATCTGCGGCACGAGCGCTTCCATTTCCCGGTAACGCACCAGCGGGTCTCCGCCCACCAGCGAGAGGTGCAGCGGCTTCATGCGGTCCACCACTTCCAGAATGCCGTCGATCAGCGCCTGGCCCTTCCGGTCGTTTAATTCCCGGAGGAGCGTATTCCCCCCGAGATGCGCCTCGTCGTAGGCGTAGCAGCCCGGACAGCGCAGCGGACATTCCTTGGTTACCTCAATCGAAAGGGAAGGCGCCTCCCCTTTCAGAATCTTTCCCCAAGCCTGCAAAATGTCACTAGCTCGCAAATCGCCCCTCCTCGCCGACAGACGATACAAGTTCCGTTTGTGATTCCAAAAAAAACCGGAACTCGCGCGTGGTCAGGCTTATTCTCGCCGTTCCACGACCCAGGCAGTGGAACGAGGATCGCTTCACGGTGGAACAACAAGGAACTCCTGCTCCTCTTAACCGGTTTAGCTATCCTCATCAATTCTCGCACGTGGACACGGCAAAGATGGCACGCGACAATAAAAGCTCCCGCTCTTCATGTCCGGTTTGCCCGACGCGCAGTTCGCTCAAAACCCCACCGCGGCCCCTTCGTCCGGAAAGGCGCTGGCCCTCATTTTCGCCACCATCTTCCTGGATCTCCTGGGTGTCGGCATCCTGGTGCCCGTCATCCCCTTCCTGGTGCGGCAGTTCGATTCCGACGCGCTCATGGTCGGGCTGCTCGCCCTGGTCTTCTCCGCGGCGCAGTTCGTCTGCGCGCCCGCGCTGGGCGTGTTCTCCGACCGTTATGGGCGCCGCCCGGTGCTGCTCCTCAGCCTGCTGGGAACGGCCATCGGCTACTTCCTCTTCGGCATGGCCGGCTCCCTGCTGCTTCTGTTTATCGCACGGCTGATCGACGGCGCTACCGGCGGGAACATCAGCACCGCGCAAGCCTACATCGCCGACATCACGCCCCCGCAGGACCGGGCAAAGAATTTTGGGCTGGTGGGCGCGGCGTTCGGATTGGGCTTTATCGTCGGCCCGGCCCTGGGCGGTCTGCTCGCCCATATCAGCCTCGCAGCCCCCGCCTACGCCGCGGGTTCGCTCAGCCTGCTCACCGTCGGCTTCAGCTACTTCTTCTTGCCGGAATCCATCGCGCCGGAGGCTCGCCGCGCCGCCCGCATCCGCTTTACCGACGTGAATCCGCTCACCCAGTGCCTCGCCGCCACCCGCCGTCCGGAACTGCTGCCGCTGCTCTCGGCCATCTTCTTCCTCAACTTCGCCTTCAGCGGACTTCAGACCAATTTCGCGGTCTACACCTTCGACAAGCTGGGCATGGGTCCGGAGGCGAACGCGATGGTCTTCGCCTACATCGGGCTCATCGCCGTTCTCATGCAGACCGTCGTCATCCGCCGCCTCACCGTCCGCTATTCCGACCGCGCTCTCGCCGCCGCCGGGCTCGGCCTCATGGCGGCCGGCTTTCTCGCCACCGCTCTCGCCTATGACGGCCCCACCCTCTATCTGGCCGCCACGCTCACTCCCATGGGCAGCGGACTCACCACCCCCACGCTCACCAGCATGCTCTCCCGCGAGGTTTCCTCCAGGGAGCAGGGCTGGATTCTGGGCGCATCGCAATCCTTCGCCAGCCTCGCCCGCATCGCCGGCCCGGTCTGGGCGGGTCTCGTCTACGACTGGATCAGCCAAGGCGCCCCCTATTGGACCGGCTCCCTCTGGCTCGTCGTAACCCTCCTGTTCCTCCTCCTCGCCGCCCGCCCCGAGGCCGGGAAGAGCGCATCCCGCCCACAGCCAGTCGATCACTCGGAGAACTGACGCGAATGCTACGGAACTCGTGACGTGGCAATCCCTTCTTATCAGGACGGATGCTCCATGGTCTCGTTGCGCGAGGCGAGTTGCTTCTTGGGGCCGTTTGGTGC
>JBDIBK010000014.1:0-42373 GCA_039812845.1 Bryobacterales bacterium | reverse complement strand
AGCCGTTCCGGGTGGCGCATTGATAAGAATGACATACTCGCAGGAGTAAAGCAACTCGGCGTCCACAACTTTGCCGAGATTTTCGTCGTTTCGAGTCGATGCGCGCTCTGCAATTCCCTTTAGCTCACAGATTCCAGAGAGGTTACGGCAACATTTATTTTTCTCGATCACGTCGCATCTTTTTCTGAAGTGTGCAGTTCGGCACGCCGGATTCCCCGAGTCCGCCTCTGTGATCCTGTATCCTCCCTAACGCCGCGCATTTGCGTTCCTGCCGCGAATCCCGGCTCGTTGTATAACGATGTTATGCGCCTTCGAGTAACCTTAACCCTCTTCGCGGCTGCGCTGATGGCATCCACCCTGGCATTGGCGGATACCTTGCCCGCGCGATACTTTCGTCTTCTTGAGGCGGGCACATCCCGCGTGGAAGCCCGGTTGAATGCCATGCCCAACGCGGACCTGGCGACGCTCGAATCGGAGCCCGGCGGGCGTCCATTCCCCCACGCCGTTCTCCCGCCCGCCGTCCTGTACACCAAGAAGCATCCGGACAATCCCCACTACCGCGATCCCCGCATGCTGAACCTCGCGCTGCGCATCGGAGATCTGTTGGCTGGGGAGGGAGAGAATGGCAGCTTCGCGCCCCGCCTGGATAGCCATCGCGATGCCTATATGTGGCTTGAGGCCTACCGCCTGCTCGAAGGCGAACTCGGCCCCGAACGCCAGAAGCGCTGGAAGCAGGGAATTCACGCCAGTCTCGCGGCGTTGGTCGAGGGAACCAGGGAACGGCTCGACCGGGCCTGGTACAACGCTCCCTTCATCGGCACTTCCTCGAATCACTACTCCCTGTGGGCGTCCACGCTTTACCTGGGAGGGCGCGTCTTGGGCGTCAAGGAGTGGGAGGAAATGGGCCGCGATATCCTGCGCCGCTTCGTGCTCGTGGAACAGGCACCGGACGGCTACTGGGGAGAGCACAGCCGCTCCGGACCCACCATCGGCTACAACTACCTCACCCTGACCGGGATCGCCCTCTACGGCGAGATCAGCAAGGATCCCGACGTGCTGCCCGCGCTTCGGCGTGCAACCGAATTCCATAAGCACAGCACCTTCCTTGACGGCACGCCGGTCGACGTGTTCAATGACCGGAACCGATACTGGAGCGTGAGCCCGTGGGGCCACTTCGCCTTCTCCAACTTTCCCGACGGGCGGGGGTACGCCGCGTTCCTGACGAACTTTTTCGAACCGGAGACCGTCTCGCTCGAAGCTCTTGGCAGAATCGCGCAGAATGCCCTTTACTACCACGAGGGGACCTCCGAAGCGGCACCCCAGCAGCGCGACTCCTATTCCTACCGAATGAGCGTCCCGGCCGGCGTCCGGAAGTCCGGCCCCTGGCAGGTGGCCCTGTCGGGCATAATCGACACCCAGGCGCGAACGAATCAGTTTTTTCTTGACCGCCAGAGCCACCTCAGCATTTTTCACCAGCATGCCGGATTGATCGTCAGCGGCGCGAACTCCAAGCGGCAGCCGGAACTGGCGACATTCACGGAGGAAATTGCTGGCGATACGGTCCACATGCCGAATGGCAGCCGCCTTCAAATGGCCGGGGAGCGGGACCGCCTCTCCCTTGCCTACAACACCTTCTTCACGGATCTCTACGTCGAACCGCCCTCCGGAAACAGCGTTGATTTTCATTTCTCCATCTACGCGCGAGGGACGCCGGCGCCGAATTCAAAGCTCACCCTTCAGCTCGTTCTCCAGCCGGGGGAGGTTCTCGAAACCGGCTCCGGACGACGTTTCACCGTCGGCGCGGAAAGCATCAACCTGAGCGGCAGCGAGATTGGCGGCATTCTGAAGCATCACGGCTGGACGCTCGCCGTCGACCCCACCGCCCAATTGCGATGGCCCGTTTTCCCGCACAACCCGTATGCCAACAAGCCGGAAACCAGTCCGCGGCGCGCGGTGGCCGCCCTGGCGGTTCCCCTCAATCTGAAGCCGAATGGACGTCTGCGGGAGCAGGAGATTCGCTTCAAGCTGGCTGCCCCGTGAGGAACTCCGGCACGCCCCGCACAGGCCGTCACTCTCGTGAGGCGCGCTTTGGCGGCGACGATACCGGGAGAGGATGAGACCGGTTTGTTATTCTGAGGTCCGGAAGATGAAACCGAATCTCACGCCCCGATACGTTCGGGAATCGCACGCCATGCTGGCGGAATTGGCCCTGCCTGGGGATGCCAATAACTGGGGCTTCCTGCTGGGCGGGAAACTGATGCATCTCGTGGATATCTGCGGCGCGCTTGCGGCCATGAAACACGCGCGCTGCCCCGTGGTTACAGCGTCCGCGGATTCCATCAACTTCATGCACCCGGTCTACATGAACCAGTTGATCACCCTGCAATCCAGCGTGAATCGCGTCTTCAAGACATCCATGGAAGTGGGCGTGAAAGTGATCGTGGAGGACGTGATGACGGGTGAGCGGCGGCACACCACGTCCGCCTACCTCACCTTCGTCGCCATCGACGAAAACGGAAAGCCGGTGCCCGTGGCACCCGTGATCCCGGAAACGGATGAGGAAAAGCGTCGCTACGAGGAGGCGAGCGTGCGGCGCGAGTACCGTCTGGCCAAGCGCAACCGCCCCAAGCGGCAGGGGAAAGCGGAATCCTGATCGAGTTTCCCATCCGCGCATAGAGCGCGAAAGGGATCAGGCACCCAATTCTTCTTCCTTATAGAGGTACTTGATGTTGTGCTTGTAAATCAGCAGGTTGGGTGCATCGTCCCGGTTCACCTTGATGCAGGTGCGGTCATACCATTCGACAACCCCGCGAACTTCTTCGCCATCGCCTAGCACCACCACCATGGGCGTCTTTGACTGCATTTGCTTGACGTAATAGTAGTTCTCCGCGTTTGTCTGCTCGTGCGGAACGCTCTTCTTGGCCCCGCCGCCGCTCCCCGAGGCCGCGTGTGGCTTTCCGTTGCTGGTCTGCATATGCTCTTTTACCTCAACCATGGAAGGGCGGATGAGTTTTCTGTTGGCGGTAAGCAAGGCTTTTGGTTCCCGTCCGAAGTAATTTTCTGAGTTCTGCCGTCTTTGATTGCGGCTTTTCGGGCCATTGAGTCTTATTCAGACATCGTGGTGTTGTTTTATGTTTTAGCACACGCGTCACCCACGGGCAAGGGCGGCCTGCAGTTCCAGCACGTAATCGTCCAAAGCCACGCTCTTTTGGATATTGCGGCGAAGAAGCCGGTCGATCCTCGACGCCCCGTCCGCCGCTTTCAGAATCCAGCGCAGGTCCAGAGCCGGGGCCATCGACGCCAGGACGTTCCTGTATTCGGGATGCCGCAAAACCGGACCGTTCGCGCGAAGGTGCAGCAGATCCTGCAGCAGGGAAATGAGGATCTCGAGATAGTCCTCCAGGCGTTCCGCCTTCTTTGCAATGCTGCTCTCGGAGACGCGCAGCCACTCACCGAAGGGCTTGCGGTTCGCGGCCACCTCAAGCAGCGTCAGCATGGCATCGGCCCGCATGCGGTATGCTTCCAGATCAATCGTCAGCGCCTTGCCAGGGCAGCCAGCGGAAAGCCGCGCACGCTCGTCCAGTTCACCGGCCGGCACGCCCTTTTCGCGCAACACCTCCCGCACTTCCTCATCGGTCAGCCGGTTCAGAAAAAGAGAAACCGAGCGCGACCGAATCGTCGGCAGCAGTTCATAGGCGTTTGTGGTTGTGCCGATGATCAGAAGAAAGTCGGGCGGCTCCTCCAGAATCTTCAGCAGCGAATTGGCGGCCTGCTCGTTGGCGCGGTCAATTTCGTCGATGAGAAACACCCGGCGCGAGCCTCTCAGCGGATTGAACTGCGCATGTTCCCTCATCAGGCGCATCTGCTGAATGGAGATCTGCCGCAGCGGCCCTTCCGGCGGGAACGTGAGGAAATCCGGGTGCGTTGCGAAAAACACCGGGTCTTCCGCGCGCTTCTCGGAGGCCAGCGCCATGCGCTCCTCCAGCCGCTCCCGGTTCGCGGGAAGCGAAAGGTCGTCGGCTTCGATCTTCTCCGCGTCCCCCAGCAGCAGCGCGGCAAAGCGCCGCGCCAGCGTGGCCTTGCCGACCCCTTCCGGACCGCACAGCAGGATCGAGTGCGGAATCCGTCCCGTCACGGCAAGCCCTTCCAGCAGCGAGCGGGTGGGCGCATTCCCGGCAAAGCTCTTTATCCGCTGCGTGGGCTCCTGCGTTTGGTCCGCCATATCGCCTCTCTACTCTCAGCCCCCGGATGGCCCCAAACCCCGCCCGGACGCGAGGAGGCGCGCTTCGAACAGCGCTGCAACATCCTCGGCGATGGCCGCGGCATCCCGGTTCCCGTTCACAACCCGAATCCGTTCCGGGTGCGCCTGGGCCAGCGCCAGATACCCATCCCGGACTCTCGCGTGAAACTCCCGCGACTCTTCGTCCATCCGCGTCTCCGTGCTGCCGCTTTCCTCATTGCGGGCCGCGGCGCGGGCGATGCCCGTATCCAGATCGATGTCCAGAAGAATGGTCAGATCCGGCGTCAGCCCCTGGCAGCTCAGCGCGTCGAGAATGTCCACCACTTCGGAGCCCAGCCCGCGGGCCGCGCCCTGGTAAACCGTGGTGGAATCCGTGAAGCGGTCGCTGATCACTACCTTGCCCGCTCGCAGCGCGGGGAGGATCGCTTCCTCCACGGCCTGCGCACGGCTGGCGAAGTAGAGCAGGAGTTCCGCTGTGGGATGCAGGTGCGTGTTCGCGGCATCGAGCAGAATCGCGCGGATCTGCTTTCCAATCACCGTGCCGCCCGGCTCCCGGTTCACCACCGCTTCCCTGCCCTGGCGGCGCAATCGCTCCACCAGCAGATCGATCTGCGTTCCCTTGCCGGCGCCGTCGGTGCCTTCAAACGTCACAAAGAAACCCGGATACTCGGGCCGGGACGGGCGGGACGCGCGGAGCATCTCCCCGCCAACTGAGGACATGCCTGCGTCGTCAGTCATGGCCCAGCGCCCTTCTTAGCGTCACCGCGAAGCGTTCCATGTCGGATTCGTTGTTGTAGTAATGCGGAGACACTCGCAGAAAGCCGGATCGCGCGGATATCAAAACCCCGTCGCTCTCCATCTTCCGGGCAATCTCGCCTGGATCGGAGCCTGGCAGCCGCGCGGCCACGATGTGCCCATTGGCCATCGCACTCTCATCGCCAAGGGGAACGGCACCCTCGGCCCGCAGTACCTCTCTTGCCATCGCCGCCAGGCGCAGCGTACGCTCCTCAGCTTTTGCGAGGCCCACTTCCGAGAGCAACCGAACGGATTCCCGCATGGCGAAAAGATTTACGAACGGAAGCATTCCGCCCTCGTAGCGGTCGGCCGCTTCGGAGAACTCTGGTTTGCCGTCGTGCAAATGGTTGACGTTTCGCCAGTTGCGGTCGCTTCTCCACCCGATGGTGGCCGGCTCCAGCCATTGGCGGGTCCGCCGCGGCACCAGCATGAACCCCGCGCCCGGAGGGCTGTTCATCCATTTGTACGCATTCACGGCATAGAGATCCGGCTCGCAAGCGCCGAAATCAAATTGTCGCGCTCCCGCCGTCTGCGTGCCGTCCACATAGAGCAACCCGCCCTGCCTGCGAAGCTTCGCCGCCATTGCCTCCACGGGCGCTTCCATTCCCGTAGCGTAATTGGTCTGCGAAACCGCCACTATGCGTGTGCACTCATTCAACGCAGCTTCCCACTCCGCCAGTCGTGCCCGCACAAGCCGCACCCCGTGCTCTTCCAGCACGGATGCGGCATAAATCTGGTTCGGGAACTCATCCTCGAAGGTCACCACCTCATCGCCTTCGCGCCATTTAATCCCGTTCACAAGCAGAGAGAGGGCGCAGGAGGTGTGGGGGATAAAGGCAACATCGTCCACGCTGGCACCGAAGAGTTGTGCCACTTCCCGGCGGACGTTATCCGTCTCGCCGAACCAGTCAAGGAAGTCCCTGCCGCCGAGCCGGTTTCGCCCTTCGTAGTGGCGTGCGATGGCCGATTGCGCCCGCAACGGCACCTGTCCGAACGTGGCCGTGTTCAGCCAAGTGCAGTGGGCCAGTGCGGGAAACTCGGCCCGAACGGATTGCCAGTCTGTCGTCATTGCACTCGCGGGACGGATACGATCCCGCCTCCTTCGCCTGCATTGCCGCCCTAGAGCGCCCGCCTATTCCTGCGCGGGCGCGGGGTCCGCGGTGGCCTGCTTCACCCGGCGCAAGACCTCTTCCATCGCGGCATGCACGGAGACGTCCACATTCTCGCCGCTTCGCCGGTCAAAGATCTCGACGATGCCTTCCGCAATCTTCTTGCCCACCGTCACGCGCAGGGGCACGCCGATCAGGTCCGCGTCCTTGAACTTCACGCCGGCGCGCTCCTTGCGATCGTCGAGCAGCGCATCGAGTCCCCACTCCTTGCATTCCCGATAAACGCGCTCAGCGGCTTCAAACTGCTCCGCGACATCCGGATTCACGGGGGTCACCACTAGATCGAAGGGCGCAATGGCGGCGGGCAGAACGATGCCGTTCTTGTCGTGGAAGAGCTCGATCGCGGCGGCGAGAATGCGCTCCACGCCAATGCCGTAACTGCCCATGATGGGCGTCACCTCTTTGCCTTCGTCGTTCAGCACGCGCAGGCCCATTGCCTCCGAATACCTGTAGCCGAGTTTGAAGATGTGGCCGATCTCCATCGCCTTGCGCACTTCGAGCACGCCCGCGCCATCGGCCGTGCGGTCGCCCGCCGCGGCTTGCCGAAGCTCGGCGAACTCCGCCTCAAAGTGCTTGCCAATGGTCACATTCTTGAGGTGATAGTCGTCCCGGTTGGCCCCGCAGATCATGTTGCGGCGGCCCCGCAGCGCCTCGTCGGCAACAATGCGCATGCTGGCGACACCGATGGGGCCAAGGCTGCCCGCTTCGGCCCCGAACCACTCCCGGATCTCATGCGGGTGCGCCGGGCGGATTTCCCGCGCTCCGGTGAACCCTTCGAACTTGGTTTCACTCAGCGAGTGATCTCCCCGCAGCAGCACGAGCACCGGCCTCTCGTCCGCCACCATCACCAAGCTCTTGATTTGGGATGTTTCGGGCAGCCCGGTAAACGCCGCGACCTCGGCGATGGTCTTCTTCCCCGGCGTGTGAAACTCCTCGGGAGCCAGATCGCCTTCCGGGTCGGGCAGAGCCGGGGCCTGTGCAAGCGAAACCGCCTTTTCCAGGTTCGCGGCGTAGCCCGTCTCCTTGGATACCGCCACAAAATCTTCCCCGGCTTCGCTCAGCACCATGAACTCGTGGCTCTGGCTGCCGCCCATCGCGCCGGAGTGCGCTTCCACGGCGATAAATTCGAGACCGCAGCGGCTGAAAATCCGGTTGTATGCGCGGAAATGCTTGTCGTAGGCGGCATCGAGCCCGGCGGCATCCAGGTCGAATGAGTACGAATCTTTCATCGTGAACTGCCGGGTGCGCAGAAGGCCGGAGCGGGGGCGCGGCTCATCGCGGAACTTCGTCTGAATCTGGTACCAGATCTGGGGCAACTGCCGGTAGGTATTGAGCTCTCCGCGCGCGATGCTGGTCATCACCTCTTCGTGCGTCATGCCCAGGCAGAGGTCCCGGCCGTAGCGGTCCTTGAGCCGGAACATATTGTCGCCCATCACGTCCCAGCGGCCCGATTCCTGCCAGACATCGGCGGGGTTCAGCGCGGGCAAGTGCATTTCCTGCGCGCCGATCGCTTCCATTTCCTCGCGGATGATCTTCTGAATCTTCAGCAAAGAGCGCTGCGCAAGCAGCAGATAGCTGTACACGCCGGCGGCCAACTGGCGCACGTAGCCGGCACGCAGCATCAAGCGGTGGCTGGCCACCTCGGCTTCCGCGGGATCTTCCCGCAGGGTGGGGATAAAAAGCTTACTCCAATACATGGGTGGTGCGGATCGGACAGTCTGAATCGGCAACTTTTCAATGTACCATGCGCCCGTCCGCAAACCCGGATTTCAGGGCGCGCGCTTAGCCGCGCGATGAAAAGTCTTCCCGAAGCCGTCCGGTTCCGTTTCCGATAAACTAGGCGCATGAGCCGGCTTCTTCTTGCGCTCGCACTTTTCTGTTCGCTGCTTTCGGCGGCGAGCAATCCCGGTCCATTTGAGAGCACCGCCCGCTCCGCGAAAGTAACCGTCAACGCGGAACTGTATCTGGACCGCGGCCAGGTGGAGAAGATCATCGGCAACAGCCTGGATGGCTATCTGGTAGTCGTAAAGGTGAAAATCTCTTCGAACCGGCCCAATGAGCAGATTCGGCTCTTTCGCGACGATTTCGTGCTGGTGAGCAGCAAGGACGGCCAGCGTTCGGAGCCGTTTGCGCCGGAGATGCTGGCCGGCAGTTCCACCATGGTGGTCAATGAAGTGGTGATCTCGAGCGGACCCGTCATGGGGCAGAATACCGGTCCCGTCATTGGCGGCGGCATCCCTGGGAGCGGCCCGGTCCCCACCGGCCCGCCGCGTCGGGTGGATTCGCCGGGCAGCCATGGCGCCACGGCGGGCACGCCAACCGCCAGTTCCACGGCCGTCACCCAGGAAATTCGTGACGGCAAGCCCGGAAACACGCAGGTGGCCTGGCTCGAAACCCTCAAGTCCAAAGTACTGAAAGAAGGGGAATTGACGGAGCCCCGCGAGGGCTTGCTCTACTTTCCTCTCAACGGAAAGCACAAGCCGAAGCAGATCACACTTCTTTATAATGGCGCGAATCCTCGCCTGGAATTGACCTTTAGCGACAAGTGACCCGCTCCGCGATGCGGTCTAGTCGAATTCCAGCCGCATCCGAATCGCGGTCTCCCCATCCCCGTAGTATTCCGGCACACGGCGAACGCGGCGGAAGCCCAGGCTGCCGTAAAGCGAAAGCGCGGCCGCATTGCTCTCCCGCACCATCAGGAACACACGCACAATCCCGGTCCTCTCCATGCGGATCAACAACCGGCGCATCAGCCGCCGGCCGACTCCGCGATTCTGATACCGCGGCGCTACCGCCAGCGAGACAACCTCCGCGCCGCGCGGATGCGGTTCGCCCATCACATAGCCAATGGTCCGGTTGCCGAGCCGCGCCACCAGCAGGAGGTCCCGGTTGTCTTCGCATAGGTGCCGGAAGAGCTCCTGGTTGTAGCGGTCTTCGGTAAAAACGCTCGATTCGATCGCGAACAAGCGGCGGAAGAAACGCGGTTTGTAGGATTCGAGCCGCAGTTCACGCGTCTGGGGGATGGCAACGCGGGGTCGAAGTTGGGCGCGGGAAGAGGGCGCGGCGGCACGCATAGAGTTCGCCGGAACGACGTTTCTCGAATGTACCGCAGACCGGCCGCCGATTTCCATGCACCCGGTTCTCGCGCCGGAGCGGGCAGGATATACTCGACTGCATGACGGCCATCCAATCTTCCTTGCGAATCCTGGGCGCTCTGACGCTGGCGGCGCTCCTGGCTGGAATTCCCGCTTTCGCGCAGGCAGCCCAAAATGATTCCTCAAGGGAAGAGTGGATTCAGCTCTTCAATGGAAAAGACCTCAACAACTGGCTGCCGAAAATCACCGGCTACCCGCTCAATGAAAACTACGGCAACACCTTCCGCGTGGAGAATGGCCTCCTGAAGGTGTCCTACGACCAATACACCGAATTTGGCCAGCGCTTCGGCCACCTCTTCTATAAGGATCCGTTTTCCTATTACCGCATCCGCGTGGAGTACCGCTTCATCGGCCCGCAGGCCCCCAAAGGCCCGGCGTGGGCGCGCAGAAACAGCGGCATCATGGTGCATTGCCAGACGCCACAGTCCATGGGGAAAGACCAGGATTTCCCCATCTCCATCGAAGTGCAATTGCTGGGCGGGCTCGGAGAAGGCGAACGGCCCACCCTCAATGTCTGCACTCCGGGCACCAACATCGTCATGAATGGCGTGCTCGAAACGAGACACTGCATCCAGTCCTCGTCGAAGACCTACGACGGCGACGGCTGGGTGACGGCAGAGGCGCGCGTGCTGGGCGATGCGGAGATCGCGCATATTGCGGAGGGCCGGGAAGTGCTCCGCTATAACCTCCCCCAGGTGGGCGGGGGCAGCGTGAAAAATTTTGACCCCGCCGCCAAGAAAGACGGAATGCTGTTGCGTGGCGGCTACATCTCTCTGCAAAGCGAAAGCCACCCCATCGAGTTCCGCAAGGTGGAATTGCTGAACCTCGAAGGCTGCATGGACTCCACCGCGAAGAACTACAAGACCTATTTCGTCAAAGCCGACAATGCGCGCTGCGCATATTAGCGCGGCGACCGTTGGGACGCGTCCTGGCGCGCGCCTCCACGGCCCGCATTCACGTCCGGCCTTGCTCCGTTTCATGCGATGACACGCCGCCGGGCGGGGCCGGATGGTTGCGCTACCATCGTTTTCATGCCGAAAACGCGAAGCCGGTGCCCCTGGGCAAAGGGCGATCTTTACGTCGAGTACCACGATACCGAGTGGGGCGTTCCCTCCCATGACGATCGCCACCTCTTCGAGCTCCTGATCCTCGAAGGCGCGCAGGCCGGCTTGAGCTGGCAGACGATTCTGAACAAGCGCGTCAATTACCGCCGGCTCTTCGATGAATTCGAGCCCTCCAAAGTCGCGCTCTACGATGAGCGGAAAATCGCGGAATTGCTCTCCGACGAGGGGATCGTGCGCAACCGCGCCAAAGTGCATGCGGCGGTGGGCAACGCGCGGGCCTTCCTGGATCTGCAATCCGCCTTCGGCAGCTTCGACGCCTATCTTTGGCGTTTCGTCGACGGCGCGCCCATCCAGAACTCCTGGCCCGATATCTCCGCTGTGCCGGCCGTCACTCCCGAAGCCACCAGCCTCAGCAAAGACCTGCTTTCCCGTGGCTTCAAGTTCGTTGGGCCCACTATCTGTTACGCCTTCATGCAGGCCGTGGGCATGGTGAACGATCACCTCACTTCCTGCTTCCGTTGGCGGGAGTTGAAGCGCTTCTCCAAAACGTAACCGCGCGGTACGGCTGAAATCGAACGCCGTCTGTGAAAAACTTGGAGCGTATGCGCATCGCCCGTCGGATTCCCCTCTTCCTCTCGCTAGCCGCGCTCTTCCTCACCGCGCTCCCCGCCGGAGCGCAGAAGACGGCGTTTCGCTACGGCGTCTTCGAGGAAAGCATGCTCTCCTCGAAGCAATACGCCAACCCCATCCAGGATGTGCGGGTGACCGTTACGATTACTGACCCCCTGGGCAGGCGCAAAGAAGTGGAAGCGTTCTGGGATGGCTTTAGCGTGTGGAAGTTCCGTTACATGCCACGGGTCCTGGGCCCGCACACGTTTACGGTAAAATGCTCCGACGCTTCGAACCCCGGCTTGAACGCTCCCGGCGACCGCTTCGTGGCAGTGGAATATCACGGCGACAACGAACTCGCCCGCCGCGGACCCATCGTCCTCTCGGAAAATCGGCGCTACTTCCAGCACGCCGACGGTACTCCCTTTTTCCTGGTTTCCGATACCGCGTGGAACGGCGCGCTGCTCTCCGACGATGAGGAATGGGTGCGCTACCTCAAAGAGCGGAAAGCGCAGAAATTCAACACCGTTCAGTTCGTCACCACGCAGTGGCGCGCGGCGTATGCGGACGCAGAGGGCCAGACGGCCTTCAAGGGCATTGACGAAATCTCCGTCAACCCGTCCTTCTTTCAGCGGCTGGATAAGCGGTTCGCCGCCCTCAACGACCAAGGCTTCGTGGGCCTCCCGGTGATCTTGTGGGCGCTCACCAGTCCGAAACGCGAATCGCCCGGCGAGGTGCTTCCCCGCGAGCAGGCCGCCCTGCTTGCCCGCTATATCGTCGCGCGCTACGATGCCTACAATATCCTGTGGTTCCTCGGGGGCGACGGTGACTACACCGGAGATAAAGCCGAGCGCTGGAAGTACCTCGGCCGCGAAGTCTTCCCCCCCGCCCGCAAAACCAACCTCGTCTCCCTGCACCCTCGCGGGCAGCAGGACCCCTGGCCCGGCTTGGCCAGCGAACCCTGGCTCGACTTTCTGAATTATCAGACCGGCCACGGATCGAACGGCCAGAAGTGGAAGTGGAATGCCACCCAGGGCACCGCTTCCGGCTGGAAGCTGGAGCCAACCCGGCCCGTCTTCGATTCCGAGCCCAACTACGAGAATCATACGAGCTACGACAAGAAGGTAATCGACGCCTACGACGTGCGCCGCGCAAGCTGGTACAGCCTGCTCATCGCCCCGCCCGCGGGCATCACTTATGGCGCGCAGGGAGTATGGCCGTGGATGAAAGAAATCGGTGTCCCGCTGAACCACCCGAACTCCGGTTCCGCCATGCCCTGGTTCGCCTCGCTCGACACGCCGGGAGCGGAGAGCATGAAAGCCCTGGCCGAGATCATGGACACCATGCCCTGGACCCGCTTCGAACCGTTCCGCGGCCTCATTACCGGCCCCGCCACCGCCGCCGACTATAGCAACTTTATCCCCTGCGCCCGCACGGACACTCGCGAAACCGCGCTCTGCTATGTTCCCGCGAAAACCACGCCCGTTCTGAACACGTACTCCTTCGAGAACGGCGTCCGTTCCACCTGGATAGACCCCAGAACCGGCATTCGCAAGACTCCCCTGGACCTCATCCGCATCGACCGCATCGAGGTGAAACCTCCCAGCGAAGAAGACTGGCTGCTCCTCATCGAACGCAAATAAGCACGCACCCCGCCGCGCGTGGGGTATTCTGCATGCACTGCTGTCGAGGCAGCGCCTCGTTCATCGGCAAACTATCTTTACCTTTTGACCCTCGATTGATATAGACTCGATCTACTTCGGTATTCCCATACCAATTGATTCCGTTCGATTGTCTTTGGAGGATCACATGTTTAGTGCCGCCGTTCGGATGCTTCTATTGGGCCTTTCCAGCCTGCTCATTTGCGCTTCAATGAGCGCTCAGGTGGAGCAGGGCGTCATCCTCGGCACCGTGTCCGACCCCTCGGGCGCGCGCATCGTTGGCGCCACCGTCACCTTCACCAATCTGGGAACGAATGTAAGTCAGACCGCGACCACGGATGAGCAGGGAGCCTTCCGCTCCATTCCCTTGCGGACCGGCGTCTATAGCGTCTCCGCCGAGTCTCCCGGCTTCAAACGATTGCTGCGCTCGGGCATCACCCTCGGGATTCAAGCCGAAGTGCGGCTCGATCTCACGCTTGAGTTGGGCGCGGCCACCGAACAGGTAACGATCACCGCCGACGCCGCACTCCTGCAATCCACGGAGTCCTCTCGCGGGCAGGTGGTGGATAACAAGAAAATCGTCGACCTGCCACTGAACGGCCGGGATTACCTCCAGTTGGCGCTTCTCACCGCCGGCACCAATGTGCCCCCTCCCGGCGCGCGCTTCGCCGGTTTCAGCGCGTCGGGCTTCCGGGTCAGCCACAACAACTATCTGCTCGACGGCATGGATAACAACTCCAATCAGCACGCCGCGCAAGGGCGCACACCCCAGGTGATCTCCCCCTCCGTGGATGCGATTCAAGAGTTTAAAGTGCAAACCAGTAACTACTCCGCCGAATTCGGCCGTAACGTTGGCGGGGTCGTGAATCTCACGATCAAGTCGGGAACCAACGATTTTCACGGGGGCGTCTTCGAGTTCTTGCGAAACGAGGCGTTCAATGCGCGCAACTTCTTCCAGGAACCGGGAACGAAAATTGCGGTATTCCGTCGCAATCAGTTCGGAGCTTTGTTGGGCGGGCCAATCATCCGGAATAGGACCTTCTTTTTCGTCAACTACGAGGGCACCAAGGAATACACCGCCGATACCACCCAGCAGACGGTGGCCACCCCGGCGGAAATTCGAGGCGATTTCTCCCAGTCCTACTTCAACAACGTTCCGAATCGCGTCTTTGATCCGGCCACCTACAATCCAACCACCCGCGCCCGGCAGCAGTTCCCAAACAACATCATTCCCAGCAACCGCATCGATCCCGTCGCGGCAGCGGTGGCGGCGTTCTCTCCGCCTCCCAATCGAAGCACGATCATCAACAACTACTTCTCCAACCCCCGCACGGATAATACAGTCCACAAGGGGGACCTGCGCATCGATCACATGATCGGCTCAAACGACACCATCTATGGGCGCTACAGCAAGCAGGATAGCTTCCTCAGCCCGGAATCCGGGTTGCCCGCTCCCGCTTTCGGGAACGGTGATCCCGCCTTTCAGCACAATGCACCGCAGTCCTTCGTCGTCAGCCACGGGCACATCTTTTCTCCCACCGTGTTCAACACCTTCAAAGTGGCCTGGAACCGCTTGCTGACCTTCCGGAATTCCCCGCTGGACCGGAACATGAACCGGGAAATCGGCTTGCGCGGTGCGAACGAAGAATTGGCGGGGTTCGCGCGGTTCGGAATCACGGGATTTGCCGGACTTGGCGCGCCGGCCAACAATCCCCAGTTCTCCGATTCGCAGACGCGCCAGCTTACGGACGATCTGCTGTGGACCGTCGGGCGTCACACCATCAAAACCGGCGTGAATCTGATGTTCATTCAGTCCCCCCACCAGCAGGCATTCCAATCGAACGGCGTGTTCACCTTCAACGGGAACTTTACCCGCCAGAGCTCGAACAATACCTTCGGGAACGCCTACGCGGACTTCCTGCTCGGCATCCCGTCCAATTCGCAGTTGTCCAACGTCGCGCATGGAAACCAGCGGCGGCGGCTTTACGCCGGCTACATCCAGGACGATATCCGCATGAACAACGCGCTCACCGTAAATCTGGGCGTGCGGTATGAGTACGTGGGGCCGTGGTTTGAAAAGTACAACCACTATGCCAACTTCGATATCGATGCGGACCCGGCGAACCCGTCCATTCGGCTCGCCAAACCCGGCAGCATCGCGGACCGCTCCACGCTGCGCCCCGACTACAACAACTTCGCGCCGCGCGTCGGCTTCGCATACCGGCTCGGGGAACGAACCGTTATCCGCAGCGGCTACGGCATGTACTACGGAGGCGTCGATCACAGCGGAGACCGGTACCTGCATGCGGCCGCGCCGTTCTTTTTCCAGTCCGGTTTCAATACGGACTCCATCCACCCCACGATTCTCCTGCGCGAAGGCTTTCCCGCCGGAGCCACGAGTTCCCGGGTCACCAACCTGCAGACGATCTCGCAGGACCGAACGAACCTGACGCCGTACTCGCAGCAGTGGAACTTCACCATTCAGCGGGAACTGCTGCGGGACCTCTCCCTGGAAATCGGCTACGTGGGCACCAAGGGCAATCGGCTGCTGCAGCGCTTTGATTCGAATGCTCCCCTTCCCGGCCCCGGGAATATCAACGCACGCCGGCCCGTCACGCGGCTGGAGGTTCCCGGTTTGGATTACATCGTGACTCCCCTCGCGGATACCTTCCGGCGGGAATTCAGTGCAAACTCGAACTATCACGGCATGCAGCTTCGAGTGGAAAAGCGCATGTCCGGCGGCTTGAATCTCCTGGGCTCCTACGTCTGGTCAAAATCGATCAGCGACGCTCGGGGCGGAGCGGATGCCGGCGGCACCTCACCCGTGGGCGTGCAGGACCGCCATAACTTGAAGGCGGAGCGCTCCCTTGCCGATGAGCACTTCCCGCACCGGTTCGTTCTGAGTTCCAATTACGACGTGCCCTGGGGGCGCGGACGGCGCTTCTTGAGCGGCATGCCCAAATGGGCCGACTTCGTGATCGGCCAGTGGGCGTTGGGCGGGATCCTGACGATGACTTCCGGCCGGCGAGTGAACGTTGCCGTTCAGGGCGACCCTCCCAATGTCGGAACCACCTCGTTCGCCCGGCCCAACGTCGTTCCCGGTGAGAAACCCATTCTCTCCGGAAGCGAACGCACCCTCGAGCGCTGGTTCAACACGGACGCCTTTGTCCGGCAGCCCAACTTCACCTTCGGCGACGCATCGAGAAACGCCGTGCAGGCGCCGGGCCTCAAGAACCTCGATCTCGCCATTTACAAGATGTTCCCCGTCGACGAGAAGCGCGTCTTTCAATTGCGGGGGGAGCTGTTCAACGCAACCAACACGCCCTTTTTTGGAGCGCCCGGCGCAACCTTGGGTGTCGCCGGCTTCGGACTTGTTAATAGTGCCGCCGACGGGCGCATCGTGCAGTTCGCCTTGAAGTTTACCTTCTGATCGGAGCGAACGTCTGAAACCCATGGGATCCGCTCGACAGCGGGCGGATCCTTTGGGCTGCACGCGCCCGCCGCGCCCGCTCGCCCGCGTCCATCTCGCACGTCCGCCCGGTTCATAATAGTTAGGTGAGTCGCGCCCCGTCCCGCGCGGGCGGCGCGTGCCTCTCTCCGCCGGTATCGCTGAAAGATCCAACCATCCGAATAAGGAGCGCGAGCGCAATAATTCGATTCCGACTCTCCTGGACCACCTGCTGGCTAACCGCCCTTCTCGCGCTCGGTGCGCGCGCCCAGGTTCTGCCGCTGAATTTCGCCACCTCCGAAGATCCCACCAAGCCGCGCGTGATCCACGGCTTTGACAAGAACGCGATGGATACTTCGGTGAAGCCGTGCGACAACTTTTTCCAATACGCCTGCGGGACGTGGCTGAAGCAGAACCCCATCCCAGCCGACCAAAGCGCATGGAGCCGGTTCAACGAACTGTTTGAGAATAACCGGCTCGTGCTGCGGAACATTTTGGAGAAGGCGCGCGAAGCCCCAGCCACCGCATCGGCGGAGACGCGAAAAGTGGGCGATTACTACGCCGCCTGCATGAACGAAGATCGGGCCAATGCGCTCGGCGCGGAGCCGCTCCAGCCGCTGATGTCCGAAGTTTCCGCCTTGAACGAGAAAGCGGAGTTTGCCTCCTTCGTCAGCCGGATGCAGCGGCGCGGATTCGCGATGATGTTCAACTTCGGTTCCGGCCAGGATTTCCAGAATGCCGCCGAGCAGATCGCCGTCCTGGACCAGGGCGGTCTCGGCCTTCCGGACCGCGACTACTACCTCAAGGATGAGGATCGCTTTCAAAAGATCCGCGAGGCCTACCTCGTGCATTTGAAGAAGATGTTTGCATTGGCCGGCGACAGCGAAACGCTCGCGGCGGGCAATGCCCGAGCGGTGATGGCCATCGAGAAGGCCATGGCCGAAGTTTCGATGGACCGCGTCGCTCGCCGCGACACCCGGAACCTGGACCATCGCATGCCCATTGCCGATGCGGCCAAGCTGATGCCGAACTTCGACTTCACGGCTTATCTCGCCGGAGCCGGAGCCCCGCGGAGCGGCGACGTGAACGTTTACGTTCCAGCATTCTTTGAAGGCCTCAACAAGCAGATCGCGGAAACCAGCCTCCAGGATTGGAAGACGTACTTCCGTTGGCACATTCTGAATAATGCCGCCGACATGCTCTCGGACGCCTTCGTGCAGGAGAACTTCGATTTCTACGGCAAGACACTCCAGGGCCGCAAGGAATTGCCGGAGCGCTGGAAGCGCTGCGTGGCCGCCACGGACGGCTCGCTCGGCGAGGCCCTGGGCAAGATCTACGTGGAGGAAACCTACGGCAAAGAGGGTGGCGCGCGCATGGCCGAAATGGTGAAGAACCTCGAACTCGCGCTCCGCCAGGACATCGAAGCCTTGCCCTGGATGACGCCGGCCACCAAGAAACAGGCACTTGCCAAGCTGGGCACGATGGCCAATAAGATCGGCCACCCCGTCAAGTGGAAGGATTACAGCTCCGTAAAAATCGACCGTCGGGATCGCCTCGGCAACCAGATGCACGCGGACCGCTATCAGTGGGATCGCGACATCGCCAAGATTGGCGCGCCCGTCGATAAGACGGAGTGGTTCATGACGCCGCCCACCGTGAACGCCTACTACGATCCCCAAAACAACAACATCAATTTCCCCGCCGGAATCCTCCAGCCGCCCTTCTTCGACAAGTCCGTGGACGATGCCGTGAATTATGGAGCGATTGGAGCCGTGATTGGCCACGAACTCACCCACGGCTTCGACGACCAGGGGCGTCGCTTCGATGCGCAGGGCAACCTCAAGGATTGGTGGACCGAGGAAGATGCCAAGGCCTTCGAATCCCGTGCGAAGTGCTTCGTGGACGAGTATGCGGGCTTCCGCGCGGTGGATGACGTTCACCTCAACGGGGAACTCACCCTGGGGGAAAACGTCGCCGACAACGGCGGCGTCCGCATCGCGCTGATGGCGCTCAAGCGCACGATGAGCAAGGCGGAACTGGCGAAAAAGGTGAACGGCTTCACCGCCGTACAGCGCTTTTTCCTCGGGTTCGGCCAGGTCTGGTGCGGGCAATACACCCCGGAAACGGCGCGGCTGCGCGCGCAGACCGATCCCCATTCCCCCGGTGAGTATCGCGCCAACGGAACCGTTTCCAACATGCCGGAATTCGCGGAAGCGTTCGGCTGCAAGGTCGGCGATCCGATGGTCCGGGAAAACGCCTGCCGCGTCTGGTAAACCGGCTTCGCGGAGAATCATGGCGGCAGCGGAAAACGCAGCGATGCGCCCCGCCGCCTGCCGCCGCGGCATTCCCGGCGATCAGCCGCGATAGCGCCTCGCGTAGTCCATCGCGAAATAGGTGAGGATCATATCCGCGCCCGCCCGCCGGATCGCGATGAGGGATTCGTCCACCGCCGCCTCTTCGCTGAGCCATCCGTTTTGCGATGCCGCTTTGATCATGGCGAACTCGCCGCTCACCTGATATGCCGCCACCGGCACGTCCACATGGGCGCTCACCTCGGCCACCACATCCAGATACGGCATCGCCGGCTTCACCATCACGATGTCCGCGCCTTCGGCAACGTCCAGCAGCACCTCGCGAAGCGCTTCCCGCCGGTTGGCCGGGTCCATCTGATACGTCTTCTTGTCGCCGGAACGCGGCGCGGAATCGAGCGCCTCCCGGAACGGCCCGTAGAAGCTCGACGCATACTTGGCGGAGTAGGCCAGGATGCCCGTGTTTGTGAAACCCTCCGCGTCCAGCGCTTCCCGCAGCACCCCCACGCGCCCGTCCATCATGTCGGACGGTGCCACGTAGTCCGCGCCCGCCTGCGCCTGCGAAACCGCCATCGAAGCCAGGATCTCCAGCGAGACATCATTCACGATCTGGCCATCCTCGAGATAGCCGTCATGGCCATCGCTCGAATAGGGGTCCATCGCCACATCCGTAATCACCACCAAGTCTGGAAGCGCATCCTTGAGCGCGCGCACGGTGCGCTGCAGCAGCCCGTTGGGGTTGAGAGATTCCGTCGCGCGGGGATCCTTCACGGAGTCCGGTAATGCCGGAAACAGCGCCAGCGCGCGCACCCCCAAGTCCCACGCTTCCCGGGCCAGGGCCACCGTATGATCGATGCTCAAGCGGAAACACCCGGGCATCGCTCCGATGGGGATGCGCACGTCTTCCCCTCCGGTCACGAAAAGCGGCAAAATCAGATGAGCGGTCGATAGTTCCGTCTCCCGCATCAGGCCACGAATGGCGGCATTCCTGCGATTGCGGCGCGGCCGGATGGGGAGATCGTAGCGAAGGTCGGTCATAGCTCTCATTCTCGCAGGAACCGGCCAAGCGCACGGCGCGCCCTCCGCAACGCATCGCCTCGCCGGTACCCTTCCCCGCCGCATCGCAAGAGCATTTCTCGAAAGTGTGACTTTGATCACGGACCGAATTAGTCCGAGTGGCGTACACTCGGGGTATGCCTAATGAAGTACTTGATCTACGGCCGCTTCCGCCACCGCAGCGACACGGCCTCGTTTTTGCCACTTTTGACGCACTGAAGCTGAATGATTCTTTCATGTTGATCAACGATCACGACCCGAATCCGCTGCGGATGCAGATGGACTTCATGCGCCACGGCGAGATGGGGTGGGAATACCTCGAGCGGGGACCAGAAGCGTTCCGGATTCAGATCACCCGAATTGCGGAACCGAAGAAGCCGAAAGCGGCCTCTGAAAAGTCCGCGTAAAAACGTCACAGCAAGCCCGTGCGGGCGGCTCTCGTGTCGCCCGCAGTTTCTCCTGCCGGGTTCGCGCGAAGCCGTTGTTGCCGTTGCTGCTCATACCGCCGCGGCGCTACGGCTTCCGCATCAGAACCGAGAACGCGCTTGTGGTGTTGTCTCCGAAATTCGCAGCGGACCCCGCCAGATAGAGCAGCCACGTTCGGTAGGTCTCCTCACCGACAAGCCGGATGCATTCCTTCTCTTTCTTGCGCAGCCGGTCCACCCACTCACGGCAGGTCCGCGCATAGTCCGCGCGCAGCGTTTTCACCCGCAGAATCTCGAATCCCGCATTCTCCGCGTTTTTGATTACATCGGCGAGATGCACCAGTTCGCCGCCGGGAAACACGCGCTTAAGCACAAACCAGGTCTGCGCGTCATCCGCCATTTTTCGTGGCCGCACGATTCCCGAGTTGAAGAACATCCCGCCGCGTCCGAGCAGGCTGTAGATCTTGCGAAAGTAGGCCGCCATGCGGTGCCGCCCCACGTGCTCAAACATACCCACCGAGGAGATCTTGTCGAAGGGGCCGGTAAGATCGCGATAG
The DNA here is from genome assembly GCA_039812845.1 of Bryobacterales bacterium. Classification (GTDB taxonomy): domain Bacteria; phylum Acidobacteriota; class Terriglobia; order Bryobacterales; family Bryobacteraceae; genus JACTMJ01. The sequence continues at coordinate 21,885 of JBDIBK010000014.1, read as the reverse complement.
TCCATCTCCTGAATCGAAACCGAGTTCCCCAGCCCGCGCTCGGCAACCAGCGCTTGGCCGAACTGGCACTGGTTGTGGCTCAGTGTGCATCCCGTCCCGCGCACTCCATAGTTCTCCGCGGCATACACCAGCAGCGCGCCCCAGCCGCAGCCCACGTCCAGGAATCGGTTTCCGCTTTGCAGTTCCAGGTCTTCACAGATGTGTTTGATTTTCGATTCCTGGGCCTGCTCGAGAGTCCAATCCGCAACCCGAAAATCGGCGGCGGAATAGACGTGGCGGGAGTCGAGAAAGGCGTCGTAGAACTCCGTGGGCAGGTCATAGTGGAATTGAATGTTCTTGGCCGCCCGCGCTCTCCCCTGAATCCACGTTTCCAGCCGCGCGGGCGAGAGATGCACGGCCAGATTCCAGAGGCGGCCCCGCCACGACGGGTGCGGGAGTCCTTCTCTCAGTTGAAGAGCCGCCACCAAGTCTCCCGAGATATCGAAATCCCCGTGAATGAAGCCCAGGGCGGCGGCGTAGTCTTCCCCGGTCAGTACCTGTTGCAGTTGCTCGCGGTCATCCACGGAGATGGTGAATGCCGGCGGTTCCGCACCGTGGATTTCCCGTTCGCCCGACGGGAACTCCACCGCGTAATCAAACGTAGCTGTCGCGCGATTGCCCATCGCTCACCTCCTCGCATATTGGAAGGAGCGCCGGCCAGGGGTGTTTCCCCGCCGCCGCAGGCCTCGCGGAGCATGCGGAGGGAACCTCCCGTCAACCAAAACGTCCGGCGGCAAAGGGTTCTCCGCTAACGTGAAAGCAGCTTTCTGTGAAGGCGGCTTGGGCTAACCCTCCTGCTGGGGCGCGGCTGCGCGCCCTTCGTTTGCCGTGCCGTGAGAAGCATTGCGGTATCTCGCCGGCGGAACGAGATACGCTCGCTTGAAAGCGCGATTAAACGCCGCTTCCGATTCATAGCCCACCGCCTCCGCCACCTCCGCGATGCCACGGCTGCTGGAGCGCAGCATCTGGGAGCCAAGTTGCAACCGCCATTTCGTCAGATAAGAAATCGGCGGTTCTCCCACATACTGCCGGAACCGTTCCGCAAGCACTGATCGCGACAGGCCTACGGCGTGCGCGAGATCCGCAATCGTCCAGGGCTGTTCGGGATGGCGATGCAGCAGGGCAAGCGCCTTCCCGATTTCAGGATCCCGCGCACCGGCCAGCCAGCCCGTTTGTCCGGGCGGCATTTCCACGATGTACCGCCGCAGAGTCTCGGCGAAAAGCGCCTCTGAAAGCTTTGCCAGCACGGCCTCGCCGCCCGCTTGGGAAGCGCCGGCCTCCAGGACCGAATAGCGGATAGAATTCTCCAGCCACTGCCCCGCCGCACCGTCCCGAATATTCACTTTGAAGATGGGTGGAAGCCCGGCCAACAGCGCCTGGCTCAGTTGCGAATCGCAGGCCAGGTACCCGCACACAAACTTCGTCACCTCGCCGCCTCCGCCCGCGCGAGCGAGCTTCAGGCCCTGGGAGAGCATTCGACTGAGATCGCGCTCCAGATCGATTGGCTCGATCTGGACGCCGTTGCCGATCACGTGCGAATCGCCATGCGGGAAGACGACGATGTCGCCTGGGGCGAGAGGGATGCGCACTCCATGTTCCAGCACGGCAAATCCGCGGCCTTCCGTAAGGAGATGGTAGATAATCACGTGGCCGCCAGCAGGCGCTACATAGCGCGCCAGAGCGGCGGATGGTGGAGCGCGGAAGCTCCAGGGCGCGGTGAATTCCGCGTTGTAATAGATGGCCCCTTCGAGTTTGACCACCTTCAATACTTCGGAAAGGATGTCCATTCCCGCCGCGCGCAACACCGCCGGACGCTCCGCAAACGTCGCCGGACGATCAAGCAAGCAGCTTTCATCATAGCGCCGCATAGTCAAGGATGCGGGACGCCCGGGCAACGGCTTCCATCAGGTCCTGATCCACACTGGTCTTGGCTGGGCACAACGGCCAAATCCAAGAATCGAGGAAAAGCAAATGCCGCTGATTCAAGTAAAGCTAATCGAAGAAGTCTTCTCTCCGGCACAGAAGAAGGAAATGATCACGAAACTCACCGACGCCATGGTCTCTATCGAGGGCGAGAATCTGCGCCCGTACACGATGGTGATTATCGAGGATGTCATTCGCAGCGGGGACTGGGGCGTGGGGGGCAAGGGCCTCACCGTTGACGACGTCCGCGCTCTCGCGGCGGCGAAGTAGCCCGCACGGCACCCTGCGGGTACGCCCGCCAAGGCGCGCCTTGCTGGATGGCTGGAATACACAATCGCTCAGTGGGAAGCCACATGCTCGAATCTCAATGGAATCCCGAACCTTCACGGGATCAAGAGGGAGTTGCACAAATGATGTCCACGAACGAAGTGCTCGATCACCATCTCCAATCCTTTGCCGCTCGTAGTATCGATGGTTTGCTGGCCGACTATTCACCGGATTCCGTGTTCTTCACACCGAATGGAACGCTCATTGGTCTCAATGCGATACAACCGCTATTTGAAGCGTTAGTTCAAGAATTCGCACAGCCGGATTCCTCGTTCACTATGCTGCATCGGAGTGTGGAAGGCGACTGCGCCTACATCCTCTGGACAGCGGAGACGAGGGACAATTCCTACGAACTCGCTGCCGACACCTTCCTGGTCCGGAACGGGAAAATCGCCATGCAATCCTTCGCCGCCAAGGTCAGACCGAAGCACTAAGAGGTCAGATCCCCAGCGCCCCCGCCTGGATCCCTTCCAGGAGGGGAGGGCGCGGAGTAACCCTGGGCGCTAATGTTTCTCATCGCAGCGCCGCGCCAGATCGAGATACCTCCTCCCGCTTGCATGCGAGAGCTCAAGTTCAGAACAGAAGCCATCCGTGCTCACCCGGATGCGCTGGCTGGCGGATTCCACCGTCGTTCTCCCGCGCTTCCGGAAAGCCTCCTGAAGCACTCGTCCATCCAGCGCTGGTTTGAGCCCCATCAGGCTCAGCACCGTGGGGGCAAGATCCGGATTTCCAGCGGGAATGCCGATCGTCTGGCCTTGCCCGAAATCCGGGCCCACCGCCAGCAGCGTGGAGCGCGTGACGTAGGGGTTCAGCCCGCCATGCCCATGGTGCGCCGGTTGGTCCGGGCGTCCCGGCACCCACTGGGTACCAGGGATTCCGAACGGGCTCGGGTCCGCGCTCCAACGGTGCGTGAGTATCAGATCCGCTCCGCGCTCGGGCAGGCACTGCGCCGCAAGCTCCAGCGCGAAAGTCCCTGGAACGAACCCCTTCACCGCTCCCTCCGCGCACGCCAGCGCTCCGCCGTCGGGCCGCTTCCCCGCCACGAACACCGCGTTCGTCGTCGGGCTGGCTTGAAACTTCTCCGCCAGCCGCTCAATCGTGGCCGCGTCGCGGTCCTTCACATAGAGCAGCGTCGTGCCGCCCTCGTTGTCCGTCACCACTTTGCCCGCGAACTCCGGCTCCCGCAGAGGCGCCAGCATGTCCGCCCGCGGTTCATAATCGAAACCGTGGTCGGACGTTACAAGGATATCGGTCTTGTCGGCCAGGTCCAGTTCCCGCAGGCGCTTAAGCAGCAAGCCAATCTGCCCGTCCACCAGGCGCAGCGCCGCCAGCCCTTCCGGAGATCCCACCCCGAACTGATGCTGTGCGCTGTCGGAGCGTCCCATCCAATCCACAATCACCTGCGGACGCATGGAGCCCAGCACGTGCTCCCGCAGTACGCGCTCTGTCCACAGGAGGGCCTCGTCACCTTCCTTGCCGCCCTTCGCGGGGCCAAACTTCGCCAGCAGCTCGGCGTTCAGCGAATCTGGGAACGCCACGCGTTTGCCATCCTCAAAACCGGGATTCACCAACTGCCCGTCCCCATAAGGAGCCGTTGGATTCAACAGCACCGCGTTGCCCGTGGATCCGGAACTCAGCGCCACGTAGGTCATCGAAGCCTCGCGAAGATGCTCATGGAGCGACTTCGGCCCCACGATGCGTCCGCCGTTCGCCTCGCCCAGTTTCAGCAGGTTCAGGTAGTCCCCATTGCTCAGCACCGTGGCGGAGTGCTCCGGCAGATACAGCGCGTTGCTGACGATGCCATGCCGCGAGGGCAGCATGCCGGTGCCGATGCTGGTGGCATTCACCCTGGTAACCGTCGGGAAAACGGAATGCGCATGGGCATACCAGACTCCCTCCGTCTTCAGCCGGTGCAGATGCGGCATGATCTCGGGCGTCACGGAATCGGGCCGCAGCCCATCGATCACCAGCACGATCACCAGATCCGGCCGCGCACTCAACGCCGCCGGCCACAAAAGGCATCCAATCAGAACCAAAATGGCTGTTCTCATCGCAGGCGCCCCCAAGCGGCCATGCATCCCGCCCCCCTTGAACGCGATCACATTCTCTCACGCTTCCCGCAGCGGGATCGCCCCATGCAACCGTTCCTTGGCGAACTCACACTGACTGACGAAGCGCGGATCACAAACCGACGCGAGAATTCCGCAAATTCGGCTGCTGATTCATATTTATTTTGACTCCTCGCATTTCCTGAAATAGAATCGTCGTAATCCGGTACGATACATACTCTGACCCTTTCTCCGGTTGGACGGGCCGTGGAACAATGGGCATTGCCCGACACTTCCACCGCCCGTCCGCTTTTTTTGAGACTGCCATGCTTGCCCGAATTCATACCTGTTTGCTGCTGCTCTGTCTGTGCGCGGCTTCCGGCTTTTCCGCCAGCTATCGGCGCGCGGTGATCGTCACTGGCGCACAGGCCACTCCCATCGAGAAACGGGTGGCGGCGTTGCTGGCGGAGCGGATTTCCGAACCGTCTTCCCTCCCCGTTCAGGTGATGGCGCGGGTGCCGGCGCCGGAAGCCGGGGTGCTCCCGATCCTGCTGGGAATCCCCTCTCAGCATCGGGAACTGGAGCGGGAAATGGAATCCCGCCGGATTCCGCCGTTGACCGCCCTCGCTCCGGGCCCCGAAGGCTTCCTGGTGCAAACCCTCGGGGAGGGTACCGGAGCGCGTGTGCTGGCCGCTGGAATCGACGAACGGGGCGTGCTTTACGCGGCCGGTGAGGTCCTGCGGCGCATGGAGATCGGGGAATCGGCTTTCGAGTTTCCGGAAGCACTCCGCATTCGCACCGCCCCCGCCTTCGAGATTCGGGGCACCCAATTCGGCCAGAGCGGCGTCGCGCTCAGCAAGGGAAAGGTCCGAAAGTGGACCGACGCCGAACTGCGGCACGCCATCCTGGATTTTGCACTCGCCGGCCTGAACACCGTGGAGGTTCACGAGGAGCTGGGAGCGAAGGACGTGCGCTATCGGGTGGCGCAAGAGTTCGGCCTAAGGACCCTGGCGCACGACAATCCCAACTTGGGCGAAGGGCCGCCGGAATGGCGGGCGTCCGAATCGATCGGCCGGGAGCACTTCCTGTGCCCTTCCGTGCCCGCGGCGCGGGAGGCCCTGCTCAAGAGAGCGGAAGAGCGCTACCGTAACATGCCGCCCCTCGACTTCATCCGTTTTGCCGGAGGGGATGGCGGAGGCTGCGAGTGTGACCGCTGCAAGCCCTACGGACGAACGTTCATTCACCTCACCGAAGACATGGCCGCGGTGATTCGCAAGCACCAGCCTATCGCGCAGTTCTTCATCACAAACCAGAAGTTCGACAACGCCAGCGACATTGCCATCTTTGAGTACCTGCGCGAGAAGCCGCGCCCCTGGCTGCGCGCATTTGCGTACGGCCCTGGATCGGATGCCATGAGCTGGCAGCCCGGCCATCGGCAGGACCATCGCATGGACCTCTTCCGTTACCCCGGCTTCGGGCCGCCAGACCGCTACCCGAAGGAGATCCTGCATCAGTTGCCGCCAGAACAGGACCTCGTCTTCTTTAACGAGCTCACGCATTGGCGATACTCGCAGAACGGTTACGCACAGGCCCCCCCGCGCGCGGACCGCAATGGCGACCGGCCGCCGCACTGGAACCACTTTCTCTATGAGCGGCAACCGGACCGCGCGCTCACGATGGTCTATGACCGCCTCACCTTCTTCGCTTGGCCCCGCTACTTTCACTGGTACTTCAACCAGACCATGCGCTATGGCATTGGCGACGTCACGCATTCGAGCGGAACCCACGACCATTTCAACCAGTGGATGTGGCAGCGGCTGCTCTGGTCGCCTCAGACCAGCCTTGACGACGCCGTGAGTGAGTATGCGCGCGCATGGTTCGGCCCCGCCGCCGCGCCGAAAATGGCCCAGGCGCTGTTCGAACTGGAAGCCTACCTCGTGGAGAATCCAGAAGAGCCCATGGTCCGGAAGGCCGGGATTCCCCGGTATTACAACCTGGTTCGCGAGGCCGGTGATGCCATGTCTCCCACGCGCCGCAAGGCAAACTGGCTGTGGCTCGAATACATGCAGAAGGCCGCGGTTGACCGCTACACCCAGCTTCGCGTGATCCAGCAGAGCAACCTGCAATCTCGCATCGAGAAGGCCATCGGCGCGGACAGTTCCGATGCGGCGATCGGCCGTGCCCTCGCCTGGATGAACGACCTGCCGGAATCGGCCGAGATGCGGAGACTGCGGGAAGAAGCGGAGCGGCTCGGCGAGGAAAGCAACCGCCTGTTCGGTGTTCGCAGCGAAGGCATCTTCAACCTGGAGCACGACTTCATCGGGTTCGGCTGGCTGCGGCGGCAACTGGAGCGTGCGAAAGCCGCCTCGGGCAGCGAGCGGGCGGATCTGCTCCGCATGATCGTCGCCTACGAAGACCCAGGCGAGGGCGGCTTCTACGACGATGGCGGCTCGCTCACGAACGCACCGAATATCGTCAACGGCTATCCTTACGACTTCGGGCAGCCGTTCGTGCCGGAGATGCTCTCCGAAGGCAACCGCCCTTCCCAGCGCACGATGCACTACACGCAGGACGAAGACAAGGGAGTCGTGCTGCACTACAAGGGGCTGGACTCGAACGCATCCTGGCGCATCCGCTTCTCTCTGGTGCGGCCCCGTTACCAGGACCGCTATAACGAGCGGATGAATCAGCACACGGAGACCATCTATGCCGGCGACCTCGTGCTGGCGAAAGACGTGGAGGTCCCGGAGAGCATGAGCGACTTCTTCACTTACGACATTCCGGCCGGGGCCATCCGCAACGGCGAACTCGTCATCCGCTTCGAGCGCGCGCCCGATGTCGCCCGCGGCGACCGGGTCTCCCGCGAAGTGTGGCGGAACACCGGCGGCTGGGGAACGATCCTCGCCGAAGCCTGGCTCATAAAGAAGCAGTAGAGCTTAAAGGAGTTCGTGGGTGCTCCGGTGGGCCTAATCCGCCGAAAGCGTGCCCCAGGTGGGCGGGGCGCGGCGCTTGCCTTTGCGGACAACCACCAGCGTGGCATCGTCGAAGTTGGGGGCGTGGTTCGTGAAGTGCCCTCGCGCCCGGAGAACGACGTCGACCAACTGGGCAACGGGCAGATGGGCGTTCGCGCTCAAGACGCGGCAGAGCCGGTCTTCCCCGAACTCCTCATCCTCGCCGGCCCGGGTAGCTTCGGTGATGCCGTCGCTATAGAGCACGAGCAAGTCCCCTTCCCCGAGCTGCACGGCGCGGTCCTGATAGCTGGCGGCCTTCAGGATCCCGAGGATGAGCCCGGATTCCCGGATCAGTTCCGCCTTGCCATTGGCGCGGACCAGAATGGCGGGGTTGTGCCCGGCGCTCGCATACTGGACATCGCCCGTGGCTGGGTTAATCAGAAAGGCGGCCATGGTGATGAAGCGGTTCGCGGGGCAGAAGCCCACCATCGAACGGTTGAGCCGGGTGAGGAACGCCGCGGGCGAAGTGGGCTCTTCGAGCAGAAGATGCGACCGCGCGTGGAGGCTCGACATCATCAGGGAAGCGGGCATGCCCTTCCCGGCCACGTCGGCCAGCACCACGGCGAGTCGGCCATCGGGATAGGGGAAGAAGTCGTAGTAGTCGCCGCCAACCGTGCGGCACGGTTCGTTGAAGCCCGCGATCTCAAGGCCCGGCGCTTCCGGGATCGCTTCCGGCAAAAGCCCCCTCTGGATCTCGCCCGCCTGCTCCAGGTCCCGCTGCATGATGCGTTCGGCTTGCTCCACCGCCGCGAGGCGCGCATGCTCCAGGCGGATGGCGGCCACGTTGGCCATCACGGTCAGCAGGGAGAGATCGTCTTCGGTGAAGGGGGCGATGATGTGCGGGGTGTCTAGATAGATGAGCCCGATCACATCGTTGTTGGTTTGGAGCGGCACGGCGATGAGGCTCTTAACCGCTTCGGCCGCAATGCTGTGGCTCGACATGAGCGCCTGTTCGAACTGGGTATCTTTGACCAGCAGGGACTTGCGGTGCTCCATCACCTGCTCGCACACCGCCTGGCTGATGCGGAAGTTGTCGCCCTTGGCGGCTTTGGGCACCAGCTTGCCCGCTTCGAGCAGCATCAGCACGCCCCGGCGCGCGGAGACGGCGGAGAGGGAGAGATCGAGGATGAGTTCGAAAAGCTCGTTGAGCGGACGCAGCCCGGCAAGCTCCCGCCCGGCACGAACCAGGGCCTCCATCTGCTTCTGCGCCACGCCGGCCTGCTCGGCCGAACCGGCCGGCCGGTTGAGGAACGAGCTGAGGTCCGCGACAACGGTCTTCGAGAACGGATGCTCTTCGACGCCGGCATCGTCGTTCACGATCAGCACGCTGTGCCCGGTTTCGGTGACCTCCTCCTCCGCGAGACGGATGCTGAGTTCCCCGGCGGAAACGACATCACCCACGGTGAGCGGATGCTCCGTCGTGATGCGGTGGCCGTTGACGTAGGTGCCGTTCTTGCTGCTGAGGTCCCGGACGATCCAGAGATCTCCCCGGCGCTCGAAAACGAGGTGATTGCGCGAAAGGCGAGGATCTTCGGGAAAGCTCAAATCGTTGCCCGTGGAACGTCCGATGTGAACCCGCTCGGACTGCAGGGGGTAACTCCGGGAACGTTCGTCGGTTTGATCGATAACAAGCTGAAAGGCGGGCATGGAACTCAGATTGGCCGGCAACCAGTGTAAACGAATTGGAAACTCTTTGCGTGCATCGGATGCGCCGGTGTCGGATGCGCCGGGGCGTCCGAAGCACTGGGCTGGCGAACCGCTCGCCGCGGCCGACTGGCGTGGAGATCTCCAATAACTCTCGCGCAAAACCCAGGAAGAAGCGGTCGAAAAAGTCGAAATTTGTGAGGGAGCGCCCGATTTCCTGAGAATTCCGCGGCCGTGCGGGCACTATATCGTTTAGGGGAAGGCCTCGGGGAGGCGCGGTTCCGCCCTTCGCGATCAAGGCTTCCGCGACGGAGCGGCTTCCCGGCATCTGAACTCTTCACCGGCGGTTTCGCGCATTCTGTTTTATAGGCGCTTCGCGAAGCAGGCTCCGTTGGCAATCCGGTTCGGAGGCGGAGAGAGGGCCTGAAAAAGGGTCGTCCGCCGGAACAAACATCGGTTACGATGGAGTGGATACGCGACTGGCGCGAGGTTAAACAGAGGGAATTATGACTGGGACGCATATTCGGCACTTCAGCGCGCGGAACTTCGGACGGGCGGCACTCGCCGTGCTGCTCAGCGCGGCGATGCTTGCCTCGCCGTCATCGGCCTGGGCACAAGAGGCCGCCGCGAGCAGCGCACTCACCCTGAACATCGTGATCGTGGAAGGCGAAGGCGCGGTGAACAACATCCGGCAACGGGTGGCGCGCGAGCCGATCGTGCGGGTGGAAGACCAGAACCGCAAGCCGGTGGCGGGGGCCACTGTGGTGTTTCTGCTGCCCAATGACGGTGCGGGCGGCACCTTTCCCGGCAACCAGAATATGGTGACCGTGCAGACCAATCAGAACGGCGAGGCCGTAGCGCGCGGATTGCGGCCCAATAACGTCACGGGCGACTTTGCCATTCGCGTGACGGCCTCCTTCCAGGGCGCTACCGCCAGTGCGGTGGTGAACCAGACCAACACGCTCGCCGGCCTGGCGGCCGCCGGAGCCGGTGGAGGCGCGGGCGCGGCAGCGGCAACCACGGCCGGGATCTCCGCCAAGGTGCTGGCGATCATCGGCATCGCCGCGGCGGCGGCCGTGGGCGGCGGGGTTTATGCCGCCACGCGGGACAATAAGAGCGGCGGAGCCGGACCATCCAACCCGTCGCGGACCCCCACCGCCATTGCGATTGGAGCGCCCGCGGTGGGCGCGCCCTAGACAGGGCCGGACGCCATGCGCGCCGGGCAGGTTTGCGCGGCCGCATGGCGGCAGGCAAGCGCTGAAAATCAAGCTTGAGGGATATCGATGAGAACGCAGGCACTTCGTTGGATGACTTGGGGATTGGCTCTGGCGGTCTCGGCGGGCATGCTAGCGGCGCAGCAAGGCCGCGGTTCGTCCGGCCGGGGCGGGTTTGGCACGCTCGGCCAAGGCGCCGCCGGCGGAGAGCGCGGCTCCAGCGTATCCGGGCCCACGCTCGGCTATGTGGTGGACGCCTCCACGGGCAACCTGCACATGGTGAGCGGCATTGCCGGATCTTCGACGATGGGCGCGCCGGTGCATCGGGGTTCCGCGATCCAGTGCTCCGCGATCGCCCCCTCCGCCGCTTATGCGGTGATTTCCGACGAGAGCGGCAAGGCCTGGTTTTATGGGCAGCCCGGGCCGCGCGGCGCATCGGGCGCGGAACTGGCCGATCTCAGTGGCGTTACGCATCTTGCGACCTCTCCCAGCGGCGACGGCTTTGTGGCATACGCGTCCGGCAGCGGCAGGGTCACTGTGTATGCCGTGCGTGATGGCTCTCCGCATCTTGAACGGAGCTATTCGGTTGCTCTCTCCGCACCGGTTTCCCGGGTTGCCCTCGCCGATGGGCTGAAGGACCCGGCGCTTCTCACGCGGGATTCCTCCGGAAGTTCCGTATTGCGGGCCAGTGGCGACGGGTTGCGCACCGTGGCGGTGCTGCCCGGCGCGACCGAAGTCACGTTCCTGCGAGGATCGGAGCGGGCGCTGATCCTGGATGCGGCGCAGAATGCCGTTTACGAGGCCGACCTTGCGCTGCGGAACCCCGCGCTGGCGCTGGTGGCTTCGAGCGCCCAGGGCATTGACGCGCCTGTCGGCCTGGCCGTGAGCGACGACAATCGGACGGTGGCGGTTGCAAGCGCGGCCAACCGCAAGGCGACGCTGATCGACCTCGCCTCGGGCGCGGCCACGCAGTTGGATCTGCCGGAGACGCCAACGGGCGTCCGCCGAATGAACTCCCGAGCGGTCTTCCAGTTGACCGACGCCAGCAGCGGCCCGATGCTGCTGCTGGATGTGCAGGGAGATTCGGCTCGAACCGTATATGTCCCGCTCCATCAGGCGGAGCGCAGCGCATCGAGCGGGCGGGCGAGCCTGCAATAGGCCTTGGTTCCGACAAGCCGCGCGGGGACGTTGCCCGCCATCCGCTTTTGCGGTGGATGGTTCGCTATGGTGCAACGCTCCGCGCCTAGAATCCGGCGGCATTTCCCTATGTTGCCGAGGCAAATTCCCAGAGGCGCGCTATGCAATTGCAGACTAAGATTCGATGGACGATTGGGATGCTGTGCTTTTTGGGCCTGGCATCGGCAGCGAGTGGGCAACGTGTATCGGGTTACAACCCGGCACAAACCACGGCCAGCTACCTGCAAGGTTCGAATTTGCCAATTGCGATCACACTTGAAGGCACTCAGGTGCCGCCCTCTCTCCCCGGCTACGGAATGAAAGCCTATTGGGATACCCAGGGTGGAGTACAGATCCCCGTCACGGGCACACCGGGTGCCACGACGGCGACCGTCAGCGTTAGCCCTACTCTGCGAACCGCGGGGCTGCACACTGTAATCTTCTGCGTGGTCTACAATGCGGGCCCCGGCCCCATCGAATCCTGCACCAACCCGGACACAAGCGCCAAGTTCACGATCAACCCCGATCCCGCCATCACGAATTCCAGCCCGCTCCCCGCCGCCTCGATCAACACGCCCTATTCGCAGCAGCTAAGCGCCACGGGCGGCACGGGAGGGCGAAGCTGGGCGGTGGCATCGGGCAGTTCCCTGCCCCCGGGGCTTGTGCTGAATTCGAGCACAGGCGTGATCATGGGCACGCCAACGCAAGCCGGCATTTTCAGTTTCACCGTGACCGTGACCGACGGCCTGGGCGTCCAGGGGAGCCGGTTGCTCGCGATCTCCGTCAGTTCCGCACTTTCGATTGTCACTCCGGCCACATTGCCGAGCGCACAGGTGGGGGTCGCCTATTCGACCACGATCGCCGCGGCGGGCGGCGTGCCGCCTTACCGCTTCAGCGTCAATAGCAGCCTGCTGCCGCCGGGAATGGTTCTCAATACGAACACTGGCGTGCTGAGCGGGACTCCGAGCGTCGCGGGCAACTACAGCTTTCTGGTAACCGTGTTCGACAGCCAAGATCAGTCCACCGAGAGAAACTTCTTCATCGCCGTTACCCCGACGGTTTCGACGCCAACCATCATCACCGCCTCGCCCCTGCCGGAAGGAACGCTGGGGGTTCCCCTTACGCTGTCGCTGGCCGTTAGCGGCGGCAGTTCCCCATATTTCTTCTCTCTGGCTTCCGGTGCCCTGCCTCCTGGCCTGCTACTGGCTGAGGAGGCGGGCGTCATCGCCGGCACCCCCACGCAGACTGGCGATTTCACGTTCACGATCGGCGTGAGCGACTCGTCCGAGCGGAGTTCCAGCAAGACCTTTTCGATGCGGGTCTCCGAGGCGATTGTCATTTCCACCGCCGAACTCCCCGCGGGGACCGTGGGTGTGCAGTACGCCGGCACGGCAATCGTCGTCAGCGGGGGCACCGGGCAATATCTCTTCACAACGACTGGAAATTTTCCCAGTGGTCTGACTTTGAACTCGGCAACCGGCGTTATCGGCGGAACCCCAACGCAAGCGGGCGTTTATGGCTTCACGGTGGTGGTCTACGATTCCAACCAGCGCTCGGCGTCTCGGAGTTTCACGATCTCGATTGGAGCCGGATTGCGCTTCCGCACCACCAGTCCGTTGCCTTCCGGCCAAGTGGGGGTGCCGTTTATCCAGAATTTGGAAGTGGAAGGAGGCACGGCTCCTTACCAGTTGCAGCAGGTATCGGGGAGTCTTCCGGCAGGAATCACCCTGAGCGCGACGGGGCAATTGCAGGGCACGCCGAACGCTCCGTTCGACGGGAGCTTTACCGTCCGGGCCACGGATTCCAGCCAGCCCACGCTTTCGGTGGAACGGCAGTTCCGCTTGCGGATCGTGGCCGCGCTGGTGATCGGCACGGAGAGCCTGCCCGCGGCGATTCTTGGCCAATCGTATAGCCAGATCATTGCGGTGAGCGGGGGAACACCTTCCTACAACTATTCGGTGAGCGAAGGCGCGCTGCCCCCAGGCCTGCTGCTCTCCGCGACGAGCGGCACTCTGAGCGGGACGCCCACGGCTTTGGGCAGCTTTCCCTTTACGGTCCGCGTCTCCGACAGCGAGGGGCGCATCGGCACGCACGCCTTTACGATAGACGTGCGGCCGGCTCCAGTGACCGGAGCCACGGTCACTCTGCAAACGGGAACTCCCGCGGCGAATACCCAGCAGCCGGTGGATGTGAACCTCGACGCACCCCGGAGCGAGACGGTGACCGGCGCGCTCATCCTCGAATTTGCGCCGTCGGTAACGCCCGCCGTGGACGACCCCGCAGCCCAGTTCCTCAGTGGCGGCAGACAAGTGAGTTTCCAGATTCCCGCCGGCCAGACTTCGGCCCGGTTTGGCGAAACGGATCAGGCGCTTTTCCAGACGGGCACGGTGGCGGGAACCATCACCATTCGCGCGCAACTGCGCGTCGCCGGCGCGGACGCCACGCCCACGCCGCCCCCGACCTCCACCGTGGTGCTGCCGCCCCTGGCCCCCACCCTGACGAACCTGACGGTGACGCGAACCGGCACCGGCCTGAATGTGGTGGTGCGCGGCTTCTCAACGCCGCGGAATATGACATCCGCAACGTTGAACTTTACGGCCCGCGCGGGGAGCAACGTGACGAGCGGACTCTCCTTCACGGTGAACCTCGCGCCGTCCTTTACCACCTGGTATACGTCGAGCACTTCGGCCACATTCGGAAGCCTGTTCCAACTCACCTTGCCCGTGACGATTTCCGGAGATTCGACGGAGATCACGGGCTTGTCGATTGCGCTGAGCAACTCCGTGGGGGCGAGCAACAGCCTGAGCGCGACTTTCTAGCGGGCCACGGCACCGCGCCGGCGCTGGCAGGCGAGGCGAAGACAAACAGAGCGCAGATTCCGGACGCCCGGCGCTGCCATCATCGGGAAGCCTCGTTGGCTTGGCGGATGCGTTTGGAACGCGGACCGAGCGGGAAGGCCGCCGAGTTCGGCGCTTTCGGTCCAAACCATTTTCATCAGGTTCTGTTTTATCCACATCTTTCCCACAGCCATTGGCCTGTATTTCACTGATAACAAAGGAGAAAATTCCTGTGCAAATCGCGGCGGGAAAACACATTTCCGCGAGCGAAATCAGGAGTCCTCTGGGAGAATGGAAAGACAAAGCTGGACGCGACTTCGAGAACCGTCTCGGGGGGAGAGGTCTTGATCTCGCGTCCTTTTTCCTTCCTTTTCCCGCACTCGTATTTCCGGACCGCAGCGCGTCGCCTTTCGAGCGATCCTATTCTGGAGCCATCGGCGACCTCGGCAGCCGGGCGATGACACCGCACGCAATTGCGAGTTGATTAGGCGGCAACCGTGCCGGGGACTTGCGGTACGCCGGTGATTGGCGTCCGGGACTGGGGCGCGTTTGAAGGGTGACCGTTGGCGGTATCTGGGGTGTCCACGGTGTCCACAGGCATTTCGGTTTCGGGGACGGCGGGGTGAATGTTTTGCAGGGCGGAATGGAATGCGGAATCCATCGCTTCGATCTCGGAGAGGATGTGGCGGTAGGCGAGGTCTTCGAGATTGTCCGTGGTGTCCATGGTGTCCACACTGTCCTCGGTGTCTAGGGTATCCGTATTGTCTGTGGTGTCCATGTTGTCCACAGTGGCTGCGGTGTCCATGGTGTCCACAGTGTCCACGGTGTCTTCGGGGGCGGGGATGGACATGGGGAGCCAGTGATCGCCTTTGCGGTTGAGGATGGCGAGGGCGGCACGGAGGCGGAGGCTGGCGGGGAGTTGTTCGTCGCGCATGACGGAATCGACCAGCGAGCGGGCGTAGGCTTCGGCGTCGTGGAATTCTTCGGCGACTTGGGTGCGGTAGTCGTTGCGGGCGCGGCCGGCCGCAATCCGGAATTCGGGATGGCGCTTGCAGGCCTTGTAGAAGGCGGCGGAGGAATAGCCCACCTGGCGCATGGCGTCCACGACGGACGCGCCTTGCGCGAGGAGGCCGAGGACGGTTTCCTGCCAGGATGTGGCCTCGGGATGAGGTTCCTGCGAGGCTTGGGCGCTGGTTTCGGGCTCGGGGAATGTGGTTGCGGTGGACATGGTGAAAACTCCTTCGGTTGGGGATCGGTTCGGGCAGGCCGATTTGGACCTACCCATGAGGAGCATAGCGGCGGCAATGGGCGGAATCCGGGCTGGCGGGAGCGAAGTGCCTGATTCGAGGCGGGATATAAGTTCGGAAGTGCGGAACTGGGTGCGGCTGGGCGGGGCGGAATGCCTGGATTTTGGGTTGCGGTAACGAGGGCGGTACGTTGGCGTCGCGCCGGCAAGTGGGCCGTCGCGACAGGGTCTCGCTGCCGCTCGGGTCTTTTTCTTTTGGGGTCTGTGCGCTGGGTTGGCTGGGGTTGGTGTTGCGGTTTTGCGTGCGGGGAGGGTGGGGGTGGACGGATCTCTGGCACCGCTGACGCGGCGGTTTTCGGGACGGGTGTACGTCGATCTGGATGGATCTAGGGGATTCAGTATCGCGGAGGGTGGGCGGTTTCTCATGCCACCCCTACCGGGGTTTTCGTTCCGTCTTGGAAAGTTTCCGGATGTTTGCGCAACCGGCTGGCTTATGCCGCCCTGCGGGCTCTTCGGGTGCGGGAGGGCTTCGTGATTGCTTTTCCGGCGTTGGGATCTATCGGGAGAGAGGGGGCATCGGGCGTTCGGGTACTGCGGAAGATGCAGGGATTCTGGCACCGCTGACGCGGTGCGGAGAGATGTGTGGGGGCTGGGATCCAGGCGTGTAAAACGCCTGGCTAATTGCTTCCTGTCGCTGACGCGACGGTTTGCGGGACGGGGGTATGTCGATCTGGATCGATGATCGATCAAGGGGATTCGATATCGCGGTGGATCGGCGGTTTCTCATGCCACCCCTGCCGGGGTTCCGATTTTTTTGAACTTGTACCGGGTGTTCACACACCGGCTGGCTTATGCCGCCCTGCGGGCTCTTCGGGTGGGGGATGCTTCGTGATTGTTTTTCCGGGATTGGGATTCATCCGGAGAGATCTGGCATCGGGCGTTCAGGTGCTGCGGTAGATACGGGAATTCTGGCACCGCTGACGCGGTGCGGAGTCTACTCTTACGATGTTGTCTGCCTATGGGAAGTCAGACCCGTTCAGGTGATCCGCGCTATCCCTGGAGCGCGCGACTTCGCAGCGTTCTTCGGCTTCGAGTATTGACTCCCCACTGCGCGACACTTATACTGAACCCACGCTGACTTCCCTATCGAGGGGTTCGGCGCACTTTGACGCCACGCAGCGATTGATTCATTGCGAATGGGCGAGATGAGACGGGGCACATTTATGACTGTTAGGCTGAGTTCCGACCTCGGTTTCGGCGCACCCAATGCCGGGCACGAGCCCGGAGGCAAGTACCGGGATTCTTTACCCCGTGCGTCCATCGGCGGTTGCCGCCCCGATGGTGGAAGCGATGGGAGCGGACCGTTCCGCTGGCTGCAACGAGGAACGGCAGCGCGGCGATTGGTGGCCTGCTTCGCCTTCGTGCTGCTCTCGATGCTGGGGTTCTCCCAAGAAAGCGGGGAGAGTGCGAATCGGGCCTGCGAGTTGTGCGAGACCCCCTTTCACAAAGTTCACGTGGCCCCGGAAACCTTCATCCGGGGAGCGTATGCCGCCCCTGTTCCCGCACTGGACGGCTACTATCCCGCGAAGCTTTCCAAAGATCCAATGGTGCTCGATATCGTGGTGGATTCTACTGGTGTGCCTTGCAGCGTTAAGGTAAATAAGAACGGGGATGCCAAGGTGCTCTCAAAGCTGAACATTTCTCTAAAGTCATGGCGATTCAAGACACCAAAGTATGAGGGCAAGGATATTTGTCTGTCATCCCAGTTGCTTGTATACGCCCGGCAAAGCGACGGTAAGCCGGTTCTCTTCATTCCAGGGGTGAGCGACAGGGCGAAGCCATAGAAGCAATTGAGAAGGCCGAGGCAGAAGGCAGGTTGAGTGGAAAAATGGAATGCTCACGCATCGCTGTCTGTTTGCTTGCTTGCTTCGGTGTGAGCCACTTCGAGCCGCGGGCGACGGCAGGGCCCGCCGAGATTCACGGGAAGGTTCTCGAATCGGACAATCATAACCCAATCGTTGGCGCGGACGTGCTGCTCTTCTCCGCCGCTGGCCGAGGAAATCTTGTCAAAGGGACGACTTACTCCGATGAAAGCGCATTGATGCGGGCACAATCCGCCGCGGACGGGAGTTTTCGATTTGTTGTCGAACGGCCGGGTGATTACCGGGTGCAAGCAAAGAAGCAGGGGTATTGCGAATCCGGGCCGATGAACCGGGGAGCCGCCTCTGCCGCTGCCGTTACGGTGGAGGGTGCGGAGCCCGTTGAGGGGGTCCAATTGCTGCTTGCAAGGCCCGGGGAAATTCAGGGCCGGCTGGTGGACGAAGACAGCGGAGCGGCGCTGCGCGGACGCAGCATTGTCGCGCTCCAATCCTTCTACGTGGCGGGGGAGCGGCGTTTCCTGCCGGCTGGCTTTGGGCTCACGAACGACAAGGGAGAAATTGTCATTCGCGAGCTTACCCCGGCCGACTACGTGGTTCGTGTGCGCCCGCAACCGTTCGGGGCGGAACGGATCGTCCGGAAGTTCAGCAACGAGGAAGCCCAGCGCGTGGATAGCGGATTGATTCAGCCCGACAGCGACAGCAGCGCAAGCTCTCCGATCACGCTTCGTTCCGGTGACCAGGCATATTTAGGTGCCATTGCGTTGCGGCACACGCCGCTCTACCGGGTGCGCTTCTCCTTTCCACCGGGCGCATGCACGGATGGCGCGCTCGTGAATGTAGCGATTGCGAACCGCGCCGATGGGGCTTACGAAACGACCGCCGACCTTCCGTGCTCCGACCCGTTCCTGGTCAAAGGACTGACGCCCGGCTCTTACCATGCCGTGATCTTTCCGCGAGGTCAGGACCGCGCTTCGCAGCGCCGAGGCTCCCTGAGTTTCGAGATCATCGACCGAAACCTGACACTGGAACTGCCGCTGGAGCGGGGCGTGGATGTGAAGGGGCGCATCGATCTTCCAAGTGTTGCTGCCAAGATGGATTCCGCCGGAGTGCGCATTCAGATGCAAGGCGTCCGGACGGTGCTTCGACGTGAGGATTTGGAAGAGATCCCGATCAATGCCAGGGGTGAGTTCCAGGTTGCCAATGTGGCTGCGGGGGAGAAGCAGCTCAGGGTGCTTGGGCTGCCTCGAAACTGCTATGTGCAACAGGTCCGGTACAACGGGCAGATCGTTTCCGGAGACGTGTTCCGATTGGATTCCGCTCATCTCTCGCAGGATCTGGAAGTGACGGTTGCCGACGATACGGCCACCGTCCGCGGGACTGTCAGGGATGGCGACAAACCGCTTCGCGGCCAGCCTTACGTGGTCGCCGTTTCATCCGAGAAAGCGCGAGTGAACAGCCGTTACCCGCTAAGAGGCGCCGAGGGGAACACGAAGGGCGAATATCAGTTGGACGGCCTGCCACCGGGGGAGTATCTGCTGCTGGCAGTGGCCGCGGAACTAAAGCCGGATCTCCAGAACCCTCAAGTGCTGGATGGGCTCTTGCGGCACGCTCACAAGGCAACCATTTCGCCAAGGGGGACCCAGCTTGTGAATCTGCCGCTCGTTCGCATCCGGTAGGCAGTTTTTTTTGGGGGGGGGCAGAGAGGGCTTCCGGTCGCTGACGAGACGGTTTTGGGGATGACGTTGATACGTCGGTTTGGGGGCGACCGCGCCGAAGTCGAGCGCGGATCGATTGTGGGGATGCGATATCGCCGAGGATGCGCTGTTTCTCATGCCACCCCTGCCGGGGTTTTCGTTCCGTTTTGGGAAGATTCCGGGTGTTTACACACCCGGCCGGCTCATTCCGCCCCGCGGGCTGTTCGGGCGGGGAGTGCGGGCATGGCGGGTTTATTGGCTGAGGCGAGCGCGAGGATTTGATGGGCTAGCGGAAGAGCGGGATGATTGAGACAAGCACGGTGACGATGACGAAGCCTTCGAAAACGGCCTGGGAGATGTGGAGGAAGAGTCATCGGCCGGTGAGAGCGCCTGGCAGGGCGGCGGGGATCAGCATGGCGCCGAAGGCGAGGGAGGTTCGGGTAAACAGCGCGTGGCAAGGCAGGACGGGCACTTCGCAGAGATTGATCACGAGAAAGAACCAGACGGTGTTGCCCATGAACCGCTCTTTGGTGAGGTTCATGGGCCACAACGGTGTGCCGCCGAGACCTGCAAGCGGCAAGGAAGCAGAAAATCGCACAACTTCATCTTGAAATCATTCAGGATCCGCACTAAAATTTGGCATCATACCGTTCCTCTCATACCGTTCTTCCCTTTTCATAGGCCGACCATGTTTGCGAGTACGACGTCTTGATTCGGCGAGGACAGGAAGCGTTTTCACAGCGATTCAGAGAGGAGAGCAACATGAGCACTAGCGAGTTCGCCGATTGGTGGGATTCGCAACACCAGGAGTACGAAGAGATTCTTCAGGAGTTTGTCGACGAGAATCCGACTGTGCTCCGCACGGGACTGGCAACCCTGGCGATGGTTCCCACCACTCTTGGGGCGGGCCTCGTGGACGCCCTGCGGTTCGGCGAGGGATTCGCGGAAGGTGGGGCCGGAGGAATTGCGAAGGACGGCTTGCGGCTTCTCGCATTGGCGGGGCCGCTGGGAAAGGTCACGCGTTACCTTGGATCACTGTCAACCACGCGGCTGGCGATTCATTTGAAGGACCCCGCCGCGGCGGCGGGTATTTGTACCTGGGTGGCCGTTGCAAAAGCGTTACGGCATACCGGGGCTGGAACCCTTTTCACGAAGGTGGACGATTTGGCTGCTTTGATGGGAAAAAACGTTCCCGCGAGCCAGTTGCCTTCTCTCTGGGCGGACGATCTTGCGTCAGCAATTCGCATGTCGGGTGGAAAAATAAAGAACCTGGGACTGCCGGTGGACCTGGGCGATGTTATGAGAACGGCACAGGATGTGCTGGGACGACACCGCGCTATGCTCTTCGCCGTGGAATGGAAAATGCCGGGCGGAAAACTCGCGCAGCACACACTCTATCTTTTTAAGGACGGACTTGGACGGCTTCGAATCAGCGACCGCACGGGCCACGTTGTGAAGGCTCTGGTGGAGTACGAGAAACTCATTCCCGGGTGGAAAGGGATCGGCAATGCGTGGGCATTCAAGACCTCGGCCAAGGGTTCCATGCTCTTGCTGGAGGGGCCGCAGATGCTTTATGTGGACGCATTGGAGAAGTTGTCCGCGCTGATGATTCCGCTTGTCAGCCTCGTGGCTTTCAATACCGAAGAGGTTTCGAATGTGCATGAACTGGATGCACGATTTCGAGCGTTTGTTTCCGCGAAGAAGGGAGGAAGCACAACACCGCTGCCAACTCCGGCCCCTGCTCCGGCCGCTCCCGCCGTGCCGGGCCCGTTGCCGCCGATCTACTGGCTTACCGGGGTCCAAGCGCGACTAAAGAATCTCGGTTTCTATTCCGGTGAAGCTCATGGGAATCATGATGCCGCATCGAAGAAGGCGGTGATGGCGTTCCAGGCAGCATACCCACCGCTGCGCGTGGACGGGATTCCCGGCCCGAAGACTCAAGCAAGACTCAAACAAGCACACGGTTCATGACCGCGGCGCAGCCTGCCATTCCGCCACCGCGCGCCCAGGCATCGCGGAGAAGAATGCCAGCGCACGCGGATTGAAGGCGGCCCCGCCAGCCTCCCGTTTCCCAGAAGCAAGGAAGGCTGCAACCGTGGGCCGGGCACCCTCGGGCAGCCTGGACACACGAATCTCCCTTCGACCAGGAAAATGCTCAGACCGGCCCTTCCGGGCTAGCGGAAGAGCAGGAAGGTGGAGACAACGACGGTGACGATGACGAAGCCCTCGAAGACGGCTTGGGAGATGTGGAGGAAGAGCCAGCGGCCGGTGAGGGTGCCCAGCAGGACGGCGGGGATCAGCATGGCGTCGAAGGCGAGGGAGGTTCGGGTAAACAGCCCATGGCAGGTGTAGACGGGCACCTTGCAGAGATTGATCACGAGAAAGAACCAGACGGTGTTGCCCATGAACTGCTCTTTGGTGAGGTTCATGGAGAGCATGTAGAGGTTCATTACCGGTCCGGCGGCGTTGGCGACCGTGGTGGAAAAGCCCCCCGCGAAACCGTAGGGGGCGGGATGGAGCACGGGCAGGAGGCTGGGGCGGAAACGCCGGATGAGATAGACGAGCAGCATCGCCACGACGATCCCGGCGATCAAGGGGCGAATGCAGCGTTCGCTGAGCCCCAGAGCAAAGCCCCCCGCGACGAGCCCCAAGAGGACCGAGGGCGCGAGGCGGAGGAGCAGCTTGGCATCCGCATGCCGCCGCCAGAAGCAGAGGGCGCAGAAATCCGCGGTGATCAGAATGGGCAGCAGCCAGCCCACCGAGGCGCGGGCGTCGCCCACGGTGAGGATCATGAGGGGCACCGACACCATGCCCAGGCCGGGCACGCCGCTCTTCGCTACCCCGAT
>JBDIBK010000013.1:0-42877 GCA_039812845.1 Bryobacterales bacterium | reverse complement strand
TTTGCTGGTGTCGCCCTTCGGGCTGGGGCTGGCCCATGACGCCCTGCGGGCTTTCCGACGCGGCGATTCTTTGGGGCGCGAGTGATGCTTACGCACTCGCGCGCCAGCGGGTGGCCCTTAGCGGGCCACCCTGGAGACGCAGCGGAGGTTAGCGAGGTAGCGGTCTCTCAGCACGGGCGGGGCGCCTTTCATGTTGAGGTTCCACTTCACGATGAGGGGCTGGCCGGAGGGCAGGCGGATGGGCTGCGCGCCCGCGCCCACCTGGCTGTAGTTGTAGGTGAGGTTGTTGCTTCCGTCCCATTCGTTGGCGGTGCGGAAATACTTGTGGACTTCCCACAGGCCCTGGCTGTTCCAGAGAGTGAGGGCGCTGCCGCCGAGATCCACCTTCACGTCCACCGTATATGGGGCCTGACCGGGCCAGGTGAAATCGCGCGATTGTCCGCCGCGGCCGGTGGCCTTCATGGTGGCGCCGCCGAGGGTGATATCAACCGCGCGGAGCTCGCCCATGGGCAGGGCGGAGAGGGTGTAATTCACCGAAGGCGTCGTGGATCCGCCGGGGTAGAAGGCAGCGCTCACCCGCGCCATTTCGTTGAAATAGGTGAGGAAGCCGGGATTGATGGGCACCTCGGCATCGGGCTTGGCGACGTAGCGCCCGGCCTGATTCTCAATCGACGAAGCGAGGGCGGTCTGGTAGAAGCTCCAGAGCGCGCCGCTGCCGGGCTGGAAGACCGCGTTCACGTCTTCGAGCGTGGCTGGGGGCGAACTCACGTTGCCGCTAAAGGGGTACTTGTTCCAGAGCGAACTGATTACCTGGCAGAAGCCGGCGCCCTTGCCGTTCATTTCCGCCGGACCGAGCGCGCGGATGAGCGCTTCGGCGTTGGTGATGGGGTCTTCGAGCAATTTCTGCGACATGGCGTCGACGCGGCCGGCCGCATCGACGACGAAGTTCTGCGCGATGCCGCGGGCGGCGTTCTTGGCGTTGGTGGCGGAACCAAGCGTTGCCTGCGCGGCCATCTTGTCGCTGGCCGGGGCGTTGCTTGCGGCTTCGACCGACGTCTGCAGCGCGGCCAAACCCGCCATATACGGCTGGTTGACGCTGCCCACGGGCTTATCCCCGGCGTCGGGCGGGACGATGAACTGGGGCGGCTGGAAGAGGTTGGCCAGTTCCTTATCCTCGACGGCGGTGTTGCGGGAAACCACCGAGAAGAAGGCGAGGAGCGGCGACGAATTGGCGGCGAACACGGAGAGCTTGCCGGCCGCATCCTTGAGGCTGGCATAGCGAAGAATGCTGGCGCTGGCGATGAATTCGCGCCATTCCTTGGTGAAATCGCTGTAGTAGCGCGCTTTGATCTGGGCTTCCAGTTCCTTGGCGTTGGGGGCGGGTCCGCTTTGGGGTCCGAGCACCCATTCCTCGCCGGAGATGTATTGCTGGATGTTCTTGAGCGCGCCCATCATGAACTCGTATCCGGGCTTGGTGAAAGCGCCGTTCACCACCTTGGAGACGTTCATCACGCGGGCGGCGGCGGGGTACAGGCGGTTGAAATTCACCGCGCCCGATTTCTTGCCCGCTTCGGAAAGCATGAACTGATAAATGCGCTCAATGGGCTGCGAGCTCGAAAGGTAAGCGCGGGCGCGGGCGATGGCGTCTTTGTCGTTGTCGGGCGGATACGGATTCTCGTACTGCAACTCCGCGGTATAGAACTCGAATTGCCGGCGGGCGAGGTCCGTGCGCTCGGCGTCGAGCTGCTGGCTCTGGAGCCAGCGCTCCATCAGCACCGGCGGCAGGAAGCTCTGGTTATCCTTGCTCTTATCCGGGTGCGACGTGGTGATGAGGTAGGCCTTCAGCGTGTCGTAGGAGTAGCGATAGCCTTCGGCGTCGGGCTCCCCTTGCCGGGAGGCGAGATGCTGCTGCATGTTGGCCTGGGTTCCGGCGAGGAGCAACTGCTTGAACTTCTGGAAGTAGGCGCGGCGGGCGAGGGGGAACACTTTGTCCCCGGCGTACAGGCCCCAGCGCATCATGAGCGGCTTGCCGTTGCGCCGATGATCGGCGAGTTCGATGAGCGAGGCGCGCACCTGTTCGAGGCGCGTCAACTGATCGAGGGTGGCGAGCTGCCCGCCGGGGTTGGCGTCCACGGGAAGCTGCCGGACGGCCTGGATCACCTGCTGCTCCATGGCGCGGTTCTTGAAGAAGGAGATCACCAGGAAGAGGCTGTAGAGCAGGCAGATGGCCGCGATGGAAGCATAGATGGCGCGGGTGGATTTGCTCTTCTGAGTGCTGGTGGAGGAGGCGCGGAGGGCGTTCTGATCGCCGAGGAGAATCCGGTTGAAGAACTGCGAGAAGAAGACCCATTGCGGCACGCGGCGCGAGCCGGTGGCTTTCGGGGCCTGCGCCTGCTGGAGCATCTGCTGCATCTGCGCGGCGTTGAACATGCTGGTGGCTTCGCTGAAATCCACCTTCTGGGAGGCCTCTTTGGGCTGCGACGGGATGACGTCCGTAATGAAGACGGGGCGGATGCCGCCGAAATAGTAACCGCGCAGGAAGGGGCCTACGGAGAGCTGGCTGGGCCGGCAGAGGTCGACGAGAAAGCTCACCAGCGCGTTCTGCACCTTTCGGAACTCGCGGGGGAACTCGTAGACGTTCGGCTGGATGCGCTCTTCCGGCTCGCGGCGAATCAGCATCGGGCGCTTGTCGGCGACGGAGCGGAAGAGGCGGTTGAAGGAATCCGAAACGCGGCGGGTCTGCTCCTGGGCGTAGACGCCCATGTTGAGTGCGTCCACGTAGGGCAAGGTAACGCCCACCACCTGGCCCGCCTCTTCATTCGTGAGGTGGGCGACAAACTCCGTGAAGTAGGCGATGCGGTCCACTTTCGTGAACATGACGTAAACAGGGAAGCGGATGCCGAGAGTCTGCGCCAGTTCGAGCAGGCGGGCGTGGATCTTGCGGGACTGGGCCTGCAGCAGATCGTTGGCGTTCGGCTGCAGGAAGATCTCGCTGTTGACGCAGACGATCACCGCGCGGGGCGCTTGTTCCCCGCCGCCGGTTGCCTTGGAGCCCTTGCCGGGGCGCAGGCGCTGGACGAATTTCGTCCACTGATCCGCGCTGTCGAGGATGCGCCCTGCGACTTCGGCGAAGACCGCGCCGCGGGCGTACCAGATGTTGGCCGTGCGCGTATTGACGATGGCGGTTTCCTGGTAAACGAGGCCGGCCAGGAGTTCGGGTTCGAGCCCGCTGTGCACCATCATGCTGGTTTTGGTGGTGCCGGGGTCGCCGATGACGAAATAGAGGGGCAGTTCGGCCAGCTTCTGGCCCTTCGCGAACTGGCTGGTGGCGAGGCGGGTTTCGGCCTGCTTCACCACCGCAATCAGTTCGTCCACCGTAACCCCGGTGTCCGAAACGGGCTGCACTTGTGCCTTCTTCTCCCTCTGCTTCTTCAGATAGAGGAGAAGCGCGAGCACCGCGCCTAGCACTCCAAGCAGCGCCAGGCCGCCGCGGAGCACCCAGAGGCCCGTATCCACCAGCCCCACCCAAGCCGGCACGAACCAGGAGAGGATCAGCCAGATCAAGAGCGACGAACCAAGAATCACGTAAAACCACATGGCGGAATCTCCCTAGCTGCGAACCTGAGTGGTGAGGGCGCGAAGGTCGCCCGCTCCGGAATCGAGCAGAAACCAGAAGGCGCCGAACAGAATGAGAACCAGCACGAAGAGCCCGATGGCGCTGAAAAGCAGCGGCTTCAGCCAGGGGTCGCCGATCTTGCGGGGGGCGACGTCTCCGGCGGGCACGGATTCCGGAGAGATGAGCATGGTGAACGGCCGAATACGGTTCCGCTTCTGCTCAATCTGATGCACGATATTGGCGATTTCCGCGTCGCCGCTCAGGCCGTAGCGGCCCCGGAAGCCCATGGCGAGGGCAAGGTGGTAGACCTCAAGCACGTCGTTCACTTCTTCGGAGTCGGGTTTGTTCAGGAGGTTCTTGAGGTATTGGAAGAAATACTCCCCGGCGGTGTGGTGCCCGTAGAATTCTTCCTGCAGCGGACGCCGCGGCCAATCGACAAAGACGGGGTTGCCGGAGTTGAGGATGGATTCGTCGAGGAGCGCGACCATCGCGAACTCCGCCAGACGGCAATCTTCCTCGGCGTAGCCGGAGCGGGTGGCGCTCTCCTTCGAGCGCTTGAGGGCCTCGCGCATGATGCCGCGAAACTGGTTGGCGTCGGTCACCTGCTGACGTTTGGCTTTGAGGCGCGCGACAACGGTGAAGACCTCCTGAAAGGCCAGCGCCATATTCTCCGGCCGCGCGAGCAGCCCCTGCCAATGGCGGGCGGCGGATGTGCTCTCCGTGCTCATGTTTCTTCTTCCCTCTCCCCAGAAAACGTGCGGCGCGTTCCATCGCCGCGTGGCGATTCATCGCAATATCCTCGCGCCGGCGAGATGTTAAGCACCGCTATCGAGTATCACTTGCAGCTCAATCTCCGGCTCCGGGATCTCGGCCGGCACATAGACGCCAACTACCTTCGTTTGCGAAAGATGGTCCCAGCATGGCCCGGACTTGGTTAACGAAAAGTACTGGGCTTCCACTTTCTGGCGCACGGCGGCGGGAGGCACGCTCAAATGCTGCATGGGCAAACCAGGCAGAGCCCGGCGCACGAGTTCCGGTACGAATTTCTCCGAGCAGACCTTCACCAGTTGATCGGTGCGGCGGATCAGGTCGGCTTCGCCGATCTTCGAATGGATCCCGAATACCCATCGGGAACGTCCGAAACAGCGGTCGTCAGTCACGTCGGCGGACCAGAAATAGGGCTTCGTCTTCCGGAATGTCAGGTGGACGACGTTCGACGGCACGACGTACTCCAGATGGCGGCGGATGTGCTCGTCGAGAGTCAGGAAGGCGAATTCGGGCTGGGCGTGGTCATAGAGCGGCAACTGGCGCGGATGGGAATCCGTGCCGAAGGTGCAGAGCGCGCCGGCGAGACGGGCCATTTCCTGGTAGATCAATTCGGGGTGGCCGCGGCGGGTCCGGAAGATATGGCGGAAGGCCGGGATGGCGCTGTGGATGGCGTGCAGAAACCAGAATGTGGAGATATCGCGGGGCGAAAACGACTGCTGAAAGCGGCTGCCGCCGCGCACTTCTCCGCTGAGCATGCGGCTTTTCTCTTCCATCATCTCCGAGAGGCGGCGGATGATCATCAGCAGGGTTTCACTGGCGGAGATGTCGAGCAGGGGAGGGATAAACGCGGCATCGAAGACGTAGTTTCCCGCGCCATCGCGAAGGATGCGCGCGAGCGGAAGCACTTCATATCCGGCGGTGCTCTCCGTTTCGACGAGCAGCGTGAAATTCTTCTTGCCGAGGCAGACGGGCTTTTCATCGTGCCCGGAAACTTCGTCCACGATGAGCTTTTCAAGCGCCTGGTAGCGGACATGGTTTCCGCCGGTATCGGATGGCAGCGCGCAGTTCTTATCGTTCTCCCGGCGTTCGGGTATGGCCAGATAGGCAAGCAGGGAGGTGCTGGTGGGCGGGAATAGCTCGCGGATCTCCCTGGTGGCTGGCAGCGGGTCCGATTCCGGCATCTGGAAGGGAATGCCCTCTCTGGTGATCCCGCGGGCGTGCAGCAGCGAAAGCGTCCCGTTGCGGAGCGCATCGGCGTCCACCAGCAGGCCCGCGAAGCCGTAGCTCTCAAAGAAGAGAGATCCGGCGGTGAAATGGATGGAGTCTTCGAGGTAGCGGTTCTGCGCCTGGAAATGGTGCGGCCCCAGGTACATTCCCTCTTCCCACACCACTTTGGATAGTTGTTTCATACGGTCCAGGAACCCAGTGCCCGGTCTGCTCCGCAGCTCAACTTCGCGGCGAAGCGGGCGGTGGGCGGAAACCCTCGCGCGCGATTGCCGGTTTGAGCGAAGAACACGGACAGTGTTGTCTTCCGTATCAGTATTATATAGACCGCCCTCAAACGGCAGGTCCTTCCCGATGAAAAAGGACGCTTACCTTAACAGAAGCGAGAAAACCCGTGCAATCGGAAGCAATCGCGATGGGTGCGCCCACTGGAACGTGGCGGCGCGCCGAGACGAGAGAGTCTCGCCTTGCGCAAGGCGGAGGAATGAGCCGATAAGAATTTATCGGGATCGGTGTGGGAGCGCGTGGCACTCCCGGATCGGATATTGTAGGATTCTTCCGCAGGTGACATGATCGAAAGGAATTGAGGTCAATCGGGGCACATGAATCTGGCAGCCAAGTACAATCGGACGGAATTGATTCGGGACGGCGAGATCCAGGCTTGGAAGGGAACTGAGCGAAGCACCGGTGAAGCGGTGGTGCTCTACCTGTACACGGGTGAGGTGAGCGGCGGCCAGCCCCTTTCCGAGTATGCGCGGGCTTCGCTTGTGCAGTCGCTCGGCGCGGGCGAAACGCAGTTGGATGGCGGCGTATTCGGCCTCTCGCCGTGCATGGTGGCCCGCGCGGCGGGAGCGGGAGTGTCCGCCGCGCCCTCCGCGAAAGCGCCGGCTCCCCCGGTGTTCAGCGCCCCGCCCCCCGCCGCCGCTCAGCCGGCCGCGGCTGTCCCAGAGCCTCAGGCGGCATCCATTCCCCCGGCTTCCACAGAGGGTGGGCATGGAGAGTTCACGGCCATGTTCGGGGCGGCAATGGCGGAACCCGTTGCAGCGCCGGAGGCCGCGCCGTCAGCGCCCGCGCCGAGCGCGCCGGTACCGGTGGCTGCCGAACAGAAGCAGGCCCCGGCCGCCGAAACCATGGGCGAATTCACGCGGCTGTTTCGTGCCGCGGATGCCGCGCCAAGCGCCGCTTCCCCCGATTCCAAAGCGACACCTCTCGCCAGTACACCCGCCGCGGACTCCGGCCCCGCGAAACCGGCGGCACCGCCGCACCCCGGTGTCTTTACGAGCCTTTACATGGCGGCAAACGCGGAGGAAGCGGTAACGGCCGAACCCGCCACGCCCCCCGCACCGGCCGCACCTCCGCAGCCAGGGGTGTTTACGAACCTTTACATGGCGGTTTCTCCGGGGTCGGCGATGGAGGGCACGTCCGCGGGGACGTCCCCGGACGGGAAAGCGGCGGAGCCGGTGGCGGAAGCACCCGCTATCGGGGAGTTTACCAGCCTGTTTATGGCCGCCAAGACGGAGACAGCCGCGTCCGCCGCCGATTCACACGCCGCCGCGCCCGCCGCGGCGTCTTCGGCTCCGGTGGAAGCGAGCGCTCCCGCCACGTCTGCGTCGCCGCACACGGCGGGCGAAACGCCGAGCGCGCCGCAGGATGCGCCGGGCGAGTTCACGATGGCCTTCCAGTCCGCCAGTGTGCCGCCGGCTCCCGCAACGGCGGGGGATGCACTGGAGTTTAGAGCGCCGGAGCCGCCCTCTCGCGAGGGCGCACCCCCGGCTGAATCGTTTGACGAAACGGCGGAACTGGTACTGGAGAGCCGGTCACCCTCGGCTGACCCATCCCCGGAATTCGCGCTTGCCGATGCCACGATGATGTCGCCCGCCGCGGAAGCGACTCCCGCTGGAGATGCTCCCGGCGAGTTCACTCGCTTGTTTCAGGCCGCGCCCGAAGGCGAAGTGTTGAGCCACAGCGCAGAGCGGCAACCGGTTGAAAGCGCAAACGCCGCCGCGGCGTTTCCCGAATTCAAGGCGGAAGAGAATGCGGTTGTTGCGGAGGGCGGCTCTGGCCGTGAGGCCGCGGAAGGTCGCGAGGCGTCGGACAGTGACGCGGAGCGATTTTCGAGTGCTTCTCCCGCGAAGAAGCCCATTCGCTTTGTCGCGGCGGAGAAGCCGGCTTCCGAGGAGCCGGGCAAGCCCGCGCGATCTCCCTTGCAGAGCGGCAGTTTTTCGCAGACCTACGTATCGACGGGTGAGATGCCCGTGATGCGCGAGGAAATGCTTGGCGCGCCGCTGGCGGCCCCAACTTCAGCGGCGCCACCCGCGCCCCCGGCAGGCGGCGACGCACCGGGCGAGTTTACGATGCTCTTTGCGAGCCCTGGGGGGGCGGCCGCGCCGCCTGCCTCCGCTCCGGAGACGCCTGCGGCCCCCGCCGCTCCCTCCACGACGACCGTTCCACCGGCGGCAGCGGCAACACCAGCGCCTACGGAGGCGGTGAAGCCCGCCGCGGAAGGACAGGGCCCGGGCGAGTTCACCAAATTTTTTCAGCCGGGTGACGTCGACAAGATCAAGCAGGAAGTGGCTGCGATGGCGAAACCCAGCGCGTCCGCGGCAGGCCAGGAGAAGCCGGCCGCGGAACAGCCGGTGGGCGAATTCACCAGAATGTTTTCCGCGGCGGAAATCGCTTCCAGGACGGAGAAGCCGAAGGACCCTGGCGTGTTCACCAGCCTGTACCTGGCGGCCGATTCCAGCCAGCCGAATGCAGCCGCCCCGGCGACGCCGTCCGCTCCGCCTCCGTTTACCGCTCCGGCACCGGCGGATGCCGGTGGATCCTTCACCAGCATGTTTCGTGCGGCCGAGGCGGGGAGCCTTCCGGCATCGCCAGTTCCAGCAAGCCAGGATGTCTTCCCGCCGCCAGCGTCCGGCGGCGGATTCGATTCTCCGCAGGCTCCCGCTGGCAATGAGGAGCCGAGTTTCACCCGGTATTTCCAGGCGGGCGATCTCTCCGCTTCGCCGGTGACGCCCCAGCATCAGGAAGTGGCGGCTCCCTCGCCGGATCTTCCCGCCTATAGCAGCGGGTACTCCAAGGGGGCGACCTCGTTCTTCCAGGCGGTTCCCGAGGCGGCCGCGCCCGCCGCTCCCGTGGAGCAGGGGCCCGGCGAGTACACCCGGATGATTTCCGGAGACGAGGTGAAGCAGGCGATGGTGGGGCCGGGCGGACAGCCGGGACCGGCACCGGCGGGCGGTGCGGTTGGGGGCGGGATGTCGGTTCCGCTCGGGGTGCCGATGACCGCGCCCAGTGTGAGCGGCCCGTACGTGCAGGGGCCTCGCATGACGGGACCACAGATGAGCGGGCCGCAGATTTCGAGCAGCGGGATTTCCGCCCCGCACTTCCAGGGTCCGCAGATGAGCGGGCCGCAGATGTCGGGCCCGCAGGTGCATGCTCCGCATGTGGGGACGCCGCACCTGCAGACGCCGCACCTGCAAGTGCAGGTGCCTCCGGTGCAGGCTGGCGGCGGCGCGCCGGTGGCCCCCGGCCAGCAGGCTCCGGCCGCCGGAGGGGGTGCCAGCAAGATCATCATTGTCGCCACGGTGCTGGTGACGGTGATCGCCGTGGTGCTGGTGCTGATGGTAGCCTACTTTATGCTGAAGGGCTAAAAGCCGCGAGCGGAATGAGGACCACTGGATGAGCCTGGGTGTTTACCCCGCACCGCCGCGCGCGGACGCGGACGATGCTTCCTATGCCGCGCTGCGCGAGGCGTTCCATGCCGCCCGGTTCTTTGACAAGGAGACTTGCGAATACGCGGGAATTGACGATCTCGGCGCGCTCGTGCGGTTAGGGGATGCGGTTCTCTCGCCCTCCACCGCGGTGGAAGGCCCGCTTTCGGCGCTGTGCCACCTCTTCCTTTGGAGCCGCGCCATTCAGGAGGGGGAACTCCGGAGCCTGTTCGGGGATCGTTTTGTGGACGCAGCGCTTGCCGTGCGCCTGTTTGCCCCCTGCGCGGAACATCCGGGAGCCCTTCGCTCCTTGGCGTCTGTGTACCCCTTGCGCGACGAGAGTGCGGCGGGAAATGGCGGGCGGAGAGCGTTCTGGGTGGCCTCGGACCGTCTGGCCGGCACGGTGGAAGAGCGCCAGGCACAGCCGGACGACGTCGTATTTTGCCCCCTTGCCGCTACAGGGAACCGTTTTCTAGGATTGCTTCCGCGCACACCCTGCGAGCGCTTCGTTGAGGTATGCGCGGGGTGCGGACCGGCCGCGCTGCTTGCGACCGGGTTCGCGGAGCAGGTTGTCGCCAGCGACCTCGCGGGCCGCTCCGTCGCGTTCAGCCGTTTTGTCGCAAGGCTGAATGGGCAGCCGCGCATGCGGGCGATTCAGGGCGGCGGCTACGACGGGCTGGAAGGGCAGTTCGACCGGATTGCCGCGCATCCCCCCTACATGCCGACGCTCGGCGCCGCCGAAATTTACTATAGCGGCGGCGCGACCGGCATGGAGATTACGGAAACCCTGGTGCGGGGGATTCCGGATCGCCTTGCGCCCGGCGGTTTGTTCTACGCGGCGACGATGCTTTTCGAGGGGCCGGAGAAGCCGGCGGAGCAGCTCGTGCGCGAATGGCTCGGCGCCGGCGAATCGGCTTATGATGTGCTCCTCTACCCGCTCTATTTCCATTCTCTGCTCGAAGCCGCGCAGCGGGCGGCACTGAAAGCGGGAGAGGGCTATGAGGGGATGGAGCGCGCGTACAATCTCTTGGCGGACTTCGGGTTTCGGAATGCCGTTGTGGGGCTGCTGCTGATCCGCCGACACGATCGGACGGAGCCCGCCGTCACGGCGCGACGGCGCATGGGCGAAACAGCCGATTGGCGGCACCTGCCGTGGAGCCTCGACACGGAGCGGCGGGCCGCATCCGACGCGGACGGATCCCAGGCGCTGGAAGCCACCTATAAGGTGTGCGCCGATGTTGAGATGATTGTGCGGCATCGACCCTCGCCCGAAGGTTTCGCGGCAGCGGGCTTCAAGATGAAAACCTCCACTCCATTCGCAATCGAGACGGAGATTGAGGGGTGGATGAGCTACCTCATTTCGAGAGCCGACGGATCGATGAACGGCCGGCAATTGATGGAATCCTGCATCGCGGACCAGATGATCCTTCCCGAGACGCCCGCGCCGGAATTCGCCCGGCTCCTGTGGACCTTCGTCGGCGGCGCGGTCATCGAGAGTTCTCTTTGCCCCTTGCCGGAGCCCCTCGAATCGGCGCGGGCCTAACACGCCAGCAGGAGCGAAAGCGCAACGATGAACCCATCCGCAATCGCGCCGCCGCCCCCTCGCGCGGATTTCGCCGCGGAATCTTACGCGGAGCTGCGCGCGGTGCTTGCACGCAACGGCTACAGCGAGGCCGCGGTCTTGCAGCGTCTCGGACTGGAGGCGCTTCCCGACGTCTTCGAAGGGGGCTTCCACGAATCGGTTCCGCTGGAGATGCGGGATGGGCTCGATGCGCTCATTGGCATTTTTCTGCTCGGGCGCGGCGTTCCCCGCGCTGCAATGGCCGCGTTCCTAGGCGAACCCTTCGTGGCTGCCGGTCTTGCTCAGGAACTGCTGCGGCTTGTGGGCGCGGATGCCCGCGCGTACGCCACGGTATCCATTCCGCCAAGCCCGCCGGAGAGCGGCGGCGCGTGGATCGCCTCGGACCGCATAGTCCCCGCGCCAGAGGCTTTTTTGCCCGCATCCGCGGGTCTGGTATACCCAAGCGTTACGCCGAGCGCGCGCACCTTCCTGCACTTTCTGCCGCGAACGAACTGTGGGCGATTTCTGGAAGTGTGCGCCGGTTGCGGCCCCGCGGCCGTGCTGGCGGCGGATTTCGCGGAGAGCGTCAGCGCCAGCGATATCGATGCGCGGGCGGTGGCCTTCTGCCGGTATAACGCGCGTTTGAACGAGATCGGCGGTTTTCAATGCATCCAGGCATCGCTGTATGAAGGGCTGGAAGGTGCGTTCGATGTGATTGCGGCCCATCCCCCCTTCATGCCGTCCGACGGGCCGGTGGAGGTTTTCTATGGCGGCGGCCTCGATGGAACCGACGTATTGCGGCAGTTGATCGCGGGGCTGCCGGGGCGGCTCACTCCGGGCGGGCTTTTCTATGCCGTCGCGATGATCCCGGACGGCGCGTCCCGCACGCTGGAGGAGCGAGTGAGCCAATGGCTGGGGGGAGGCGCGGATGAGCACGACGTGTTTTTTTTCCCGCTTCACAGCCGCTCCCTTGTGGAGGTGGCGTACGAAGCGTCCGCGAAGCTCGGACGGGGAATGGAGGCGGCGTCCCGGTACCGGAAGTCTCTGCTCAAAATGGGCCATCGAGAGTTTCATTACGGCGCGCTGCTTGTGCGGCGGCATGCGGGCAGGGAAGAGGCGATCCGGGTTCGCCGCAAGCTGAGCCCAAGGACGGGCTGGAGGGAACTGCTCTGGTGCGTGGATTGGGAGACGGGCCGCAAGGATCCGGGCCGGTTGGAGGCGATGATGGGGGCACCGCTTGCGGCTGCGCCGGCGCTCGAAGTGCTGATCCGGCACCGGGCCGGCGCGGAGGGCCTGGAAGCAGCCTCGTTCGCGGCCATGACGCACTATCCCTTTGAAATGGAGAGCCAACTGCAGGGATGGATGGCGCTGCTGCTTGGCGAAGCCCGCGACGGGCGCGACGGCCATGCCCTGCTCCAACTCGCGAAAGATGCCGGATGGATTCACCCGGAGACGCCGCCCGAGGAGTTCGCGCGATTGCTCGCGACGTTCGTCTCCGGCGGATTCCTGGAGAGCGGGGTCTGTCCGCTGCCTACTTCCCCTGCTCACGCGGAAGCAGAATAACCAATTCGAGCCCTGGATCGGGGAAATCGGCGGGCACATAGGCCGCGAAGTTGCGGGCGCGCTGTACCGCTTCCCACGCCGGGCCGCTCTGGCTGAGGCTGAAGTACTGATAGTCCAGTTTCACGGGGATCGCCGACGGCGGCGAGGGCACGTGCGTGAGTGTGATCCCAGGCAGCGCCTGCTTGATGAGGTGCTCGATATGGGTGGCGGAGCAGGTCTTCACGAGCAGCGGCGTTCGCGAAATCAATTGCTGTTCCGCCACTTTCGATGAGATCGCCAGATACATCTTGGTGCCGTGAAGGTACTTTTCGTTGTCGATGGCGGCGGCGTAAATGAAAGGCTGCGTCAGTTTCAGCGGGATGGACACGCAGTTGCTGGGCACCACGGTTTCAAGCAGAATCCGCAGTTTCTCGTCGAGATCGAAGATGCACTTGCCGAGCTTCGTATGGTCGTAAACGGGCAGGTCCTGCGGGCGAATTTCGAACGAAAACGTGCTCAGCGCGCCCGCGAGGGCCAGCATCACCTGGTATAGCTGGTCAGGGTGCCCGCGGCGCACCTCGTAAAGGTGCCGCAAGAGCGGGAGATACGTGTTTACCGTATAGAGCAGCCAGAAATTGGCGATGTCGGAGGCGGTGAAATCCGCGAGGCTCTGTTTTCGCTGCCTGCGGGAAGCGGAGAGCGTGGTGCTTTTTGCCGTGAGAATCTCCACCAGCCGCCGCGCGATGGACATCACCGGTTCGCTGGCGCTGATGTTCAGGAGCGGGGGCACATACTGCGGATCCTGCCGAAAGGTGCCCGCCTCCGTGCGCAGGATGCGGGCCGCGCCGAGCACGGAATAGCCCTCATGCGGATCGAGGTCCGTCAGAAAGCGGAAGTTCTTTGAGGCGACGTAGACCGGCTTCTCGGTAATCCCGTTGTTCTCGTCGCGAAAGGTGCGGACCAGGGAGCGATAGCGGACGTCGGGGGCGTTCGTGCCCATCGCCACGTTCACCGTCTTCTCACGATAGAGCGGCAGCGCAAGGAAGATCTCGGTCGCGTTGCGGTTCTCGCCAAAGCAATCGGCAAGCGGCCGTTCGGGGGGCAGATTGTCGGCATCCGGAAAGGCGAAGGGCAACCCGTCGGGCATCAGGCCGCTGGCGGAGGCGATGGAAACCAGCCCTTCGGAGAGCGCCTCCTGGTTGAGCAAGACTTCGTTGAATCCCCAGGGCCGGAATTGGGTGCCGCCGATGTGAGCGTAGAGAACGTTCTCCAGGAAGCGATTCTGCACCTGGAGATGCTGTGGAGAGAGAAACGTGCCTTTGGCCCAGATTACCGGCTGGAGGGTTTTCATAGCGATTCAGGGTAGCAATCCGTAGTCTATCCTGCAATGCGCGAATCGAGGGCGTCAAAGTGCAAATTGGCTGATCCCTTTCCCCTGTTGACCTCGCTAAGCATTAGTGAAGACGGAGAGACTGGCGGGATGAAACGCGAGGTCAACCGGGAAACTTCCCGGGCGGGATCGAAAAATCACCAGCAGTACCCGCCATCGAAAATTGGCCGCAAATTGGCTGGATGCGCTTGTTTGGTTCTGGTAAACTCAACCTGCAAGCTGGGCCACAATCTGGGACCCGTATTCCAAAAACTTGAAACCAGGAGTGAGTGATGGCGCAACAAAGCGTTCAAAAAAAGCTTGAACGAGTTCGCGCGCCCCGTGTTCAC
The DNA here is from genome assembly GCA_039812845.1 of Bryobacterales bacterium. Classification (GTDB taxonomy): domain Bacteria; phylum Acidobacteriota; class Terriglobia; order Bryobacterales; family Bryobacteraceae; genus JACTMJ01. The sequence goes on along the minus strand of JBDIBK010000013.1, from coordinate 28,737 downwards.
ATTACCTACGATGTGGAGATCGGGGATGCGATCGAGATCAAGGAAATCCCTTTCGTGATGGGTGTTCTGGGAGACTTTACCGGCCAACCGAAAGAAGCTCTTCCGCGTTTGCGGGACCGGAAATTTGTCGAGGTGAATCCCGACAATTTTGACGATGTACTTGCCGGATTCAAGCCGCATCTGGCTTATTCGGTGGAAAACAAGCTGAGCGAGGATCCGAACGCCGGCCAGATCAAGGTGGATCTGAATTTCCAGAGCATGGACGATTTCAGCCCAGCCAATGTTGCCCGCCAGGTGAAACCCCTCCGGGAATTGCTGGAACTGCGCGACAAGCTGTCCGACCTTCGCGGGAGTCTCCAGGGCAACGACAAGCTCGACGAGATGCTGATGGACACCGTTAAGGACGCTGACAAGATCGAGAAGCTGAAGAAGGAACTCGGCATCGGCGGAGGAGACGGCAATGAGTGATAAGCAGAAGCAAGCCGCCGCGGCGGCTCAGGAAACAACCGTAGAAACGAGTCTGATCGATCAGATCGTCGATGAAGGCCGGCTGGCCGGTCGCGACGCGGCGACGAGGCAGCGCAACAAGGATATCGTAAAGGAATTCATCGGGCAGTTCCTCGAAGGGTCCATGACCGTCTCGCGCGACACCGAGGCGATGATCAATGCCCGCATCGCGCAAATCGATCACCTGGTCTCGATCCAGTTGAACGAGGTGATGCACCATCCCGACTTCCAGAAACTGGAAGCGAGCTGGCGCGGTTTGAAGATGCTGATGGACCGCAGCGAGACCGGCACGCAGCTCAAGATCAAGGTGCTGAACGTGAACAAGCGCGAACTGCTTCGCGATTTGCAGCGGGCGGCGGAATTCGACCAGAGCGCGGCGTTCAAGAAGGTCTACGAAGAAGAATTCGGCGTGTTCGGCGGCAGCCCCTTCGCGGCGCTGGTGGGCGACTACGAGTTCTCAAAGCACCCCGAAGATATCGAACTGCTGGAGAAAATGTCGCAGGTGGCGGCCTCGGCCCACGCGCCGTTCCTCACCGCGGCTTCCTCCGACATGTTCAATCTGGACAGCTACGCCTCTCTGGACGCGCCCCGCGACCTGGCGAAGATCTTCGACACGAATGAGTACGCGAAGTGGAAGAGCTTCCGCAACTCCGAGGACTCCCGTTACGTGGCGCTCACCTGTCCGCACGTGCTGATGCGGCTGCCCTACGGCCGAGACGGTGTGCAGATCGACGACTTCGCCTATGAGGAGCAGGTGGACGGCACCGACCACAACAAGTATCTGTGGGGCAATGCGGCCTACGCTCTGGCGACGCGCCTGACCAACGCCTTTGCGCAGTACGGCTGGTGCGCCGCGATCCGGGGCGTGGAAGGCGGCGGCCTCGTGGAGAGTCTGCCGATTCACACCTTCCGCACGGAAGACGGCGACATCGCGATGAAGTGCCCGACGGAAGTGGCGATCACGGACCGCCGGGAGAAGGAACTGGCGGACAACGGCTTCGTCCCGCTTGTCCACAGCAAGGGCACCGATTACGCGGCGTTCTTCAGCGTGCAGAGTGCGCAGAAGCCAAAGCTGTATGACAAGGAAGCGGCGAACGCGAATGCGCGTCTCAGCACGCAGTTGCCCTACCTTTTGGCGATGTGCCGCTTTGCGCACTATTTGAAATCGATGATGCGCGACAAGATTGGCAGCTTCATGTCGCGCTCCGATTGCGAGATGTTCCTGAACCGCTGGATCGCAAACTACGTGGTTCTGGACGACAACGCACCGGCCTCGGTGAAGGCCTCAAAGCCGCTCCGCGAGGCGCGGGTGGAAGTGATGGAGGTTCCTGGGAAGCCAGGCGCGTACCGGGCGGTTTCGTTCCTCCGTCCGCACTTCCAACTGGATGAGCTTACTGTTTCGCTCCGGCTGGTAGCGGACCTTCCGCCACCCGCGAAGGGCTAGGCAGTTGGGAAGCGGGCGCGCCCCGGTTTCGGGATGCCGCCGGCTTCGGAACCGCCCTCCCACCAGAAGTGGCGGAGAAAAAAGAACCGCGCCGCTCCGGCGTTCCTGGAAAGCGGGGAGCGGCGCACAAAACACTTTGGGAAGACCGAAGCGAACACAAATTCAATCGAGGGTAAACGAACATGGCAGCAAATTATTTTCTGAAATTCACCCCTGAGGTGAAGGGCGAGTCCAAGCAGGACGGATTTGAAGGACAGATCGAGATTCTGTCGTTCTCCTGGGGCGTTTCGAATGCCGGCGGCTTCTCCTACGGTGGCGGCGGCGGAACGGCGAAAGCCAACTTGCAGGATCTTTCGATGAGCTACCGCCAGTGCGCGGCCAGCGTCAAGCTCATGCAAAACTGCGCCGGAGGCAAGCACTTGGATGAAGCGCTGCTCACATGCCTGAAGTCCGCGGGCGACAAGCAGGAAAAGTACATGACGTACAAGCTCACCGATGTGGTTGTCAGCTCCTACCAGAGCGGCGGCAGCGGCGACGACATGCCCATTGAGAGCATCAGCCTCAACTTCGCCAAGATCGAATTCGAGTACTTCATTCAGGACGACAAGGGCGTCACGACCTCGGCCGGTGTCGGCAAATGGGATCAGCAGAAAGCGACTGCGTCCTAATCTGATTTCGGCATCGGGCACAGTGTGGAATGCCGCGGGGGAGATGGTGAAAGCCGCTTCCCCGCGCGACCTATTTCGAGACGCCGGTATAGAAGGATCGGGCTATGGTAAATTTTGTCGCGAAGGTGATAGCCAACGGCCAGCACGTGCAGGGCGAATCCATGGAGAGCGCATTCGAAGGCTGGATCGAGGTTCTGGCCTACGATTGGGGCGGAGAACGCGCGCAGCTGACCCATGGCGGTGCCGGGAGGCAGGGCCGCGTGACCTACGCGAATCTCGTCCTCCGCAAGCGGGCGGATGCCGCATCGCCCCTCCTGTTCAAGGCGCTGGATTTTAACGAGAAGTGCGAAGTCACACTTCAGCTTCGCAAGACCGGCACTGGCGGCCAGCTCGAGAACTACATGAAAATTCTCCTCAAGGACGCGCTGGTCGTCTCCATCAAGCAGGGCAATCTCCAGTTCGGCGGAGAGGTTGCCGAGGAGGAAGTCTCCTTCAGCTACCAGGAAATTGAGATGGAGTACGACGCGCAGGATAAGGACACCGGCATCACGCGCGGCGGTATTGTGCATACCTCGCGCATGTTCCAGAGCTAGGCGGCCGACGCCCCGCGGAAGTGCCGCGGGTTGACCGGCGCGGTTTGATGGGCGCGGCTTAACGGGCGCGGGATCGAGTTCGAGTTCGTTTACCCAGGAAGAACGATGAAACAAGCTACAGACCTGCTGAAGGCGGGCAAATTGAGCGAAGCCATCCAGGCGGTGATCGCGGTTATTAAAGAGCATCCCACCGACGACAAGGCGCGCACGTTCCTTTTTGAATTGCTTTGCTTCTCCGGCGAGTACGACCGCGCGGAAAAGCACCTCGATGCATTGATCGAGAACAAGACCGAGACCATCCACGGGGCCATCCTGTACAAGGCCGCGATCCACGCCCAGAAGACCCGCGAATCCTTCTTCGCCAACAAGGAATACAAGAATTCGGCGGCGGAGACGGCGCCGGCGGTCTCCGCGAAGATCAACGGCAAGCAGTACACGTCCGTGAGCGATTGCGACCCCCGCGTGGGCGCGCGCCTGGAAGTGTACGCCGGCGGCGGGTTCATGTGGATCCCCTTCCAGCACATTGAGAAGATCGAAACCGAAAAGCCCCGGCGACTAAGGGAGCTGCTCTGGCTGCCCGCGCGGCTGATCACGGGCCCGAGTTTCCATGAGACCGATCTGGGCGATGTGCTGCTGCCGGTTCTCACGCCGGAGGCAACCCGCGATGAAAGCGAACTCGTGAAGCTGGGGCGCGAGACCTATTTCGCGGTGGACGAGGACGGCAACGAGATTCCGGTGGGCCAAAAGATGCTGCTGGCCGATGGCGAAGAAATCCCACTGCTCGACGTGCGCGAGATCGTCTTTCGCGAACCCGAATCCGGGCAGACGGATTAGCCGCGGGATCTCACGGCCATGCCGCTCAAAGGAAATCTTCTCGAACCGATCTCCGCGGACCGGCCCTGCGGAGAATCGATCCGCGCGAAGCCCGTCTACGATCAACTCAAGGAAGCCCGCCGGGAGGAAGACGACCTCAACCAGGGCGAATGGAAGCACGAGCGCAAGGTTGCCGACTACGGGCAGGTGCTGAAGCTCGGCCAGAAGGTTCTGGCCGAGCAGAGCAAGGACCTGGAAGTGGCCACCTGGCTCGTGGAGGCCTTGCTCAATCGCGAGGGGTTTGCGGGACTTGCCGAGGGCCTCGGCCTCGTCTCCGGGCTTCTAGAAACCTATTGGGACAAGCTCTATCCGCGGTTTGACGAGGAAGAATTCGACCCCATCGATCTGGCCTCAAAGCTGGATTTCGTCGGCAACAAGCTGAACACGGCGATCAAGCTGCAGCCCGTCACCGCGAGCGGCATCTCGTGGTTCGAGTACGATCTCGCCAAGAAAATCCCCACCAAGGACGAGGCCTATAACAGCGACGACAAAGCGAAGGTTCGCACGGCCGCGGAGCGCGACAAGAAGCTGCTCCCCGAGGAGTTCGAGCGCGAATTCGAATCGTCTCCGAAGGCCTTCTATGCCGACAGTTTCAAAGTGCTGGAAACGGTCTTCGCTTCGCTCAAGCATCTTGATGAGGTCTGCGAAGAGCGCTTCACGGAACTCGATCCCGACGACCGCCCCAGCTTCTATTCCCTCAAACAGAATCTTGAAGAGTTTAACCAGACGATCCGCATCTTCCTAAACCGCAAGCGGGAACTGGAACCGGATCCGGTGGAGGAGCCGGAGCCGGCCGAAGAGGAAGAAGAGGAGGTTCTGGAAGCAGAACCGGAAGCGGAAGCGGCTGTGGAGACGGTCGCGGAGGAGATCGAAGAGGAAGAGAAGCCCTCGAAAAGGAAGAAGGCGGCCACAGCGCTCTCACCCGACCCCACGGACGAAGCCGACGCCTTCGGGCGCGTTGTGAATGCGGCGCGCTATCTGCGTGCGTCGAATCCGGCGGACCCGGTGCCATTTCTGCTGCTGAGGGCTCTGCGCTGGGGCGAGCTGCGCAGGAACGGGACGGGCAGCCTCGATGTGCGCCAGTTCGATCCGCCGCAAACGGAAACCCGCCAGCAGCTCAAGACGGCCTCGCTCGATGGAGACTGGATGGCGGTGCTGGAAGCGGCTGAAGGGGCCGCGGGACAGCCGTGCGGGCGCGCCTGGATCGATTTGCAGCGCTACGCGATCACGGCACTTCAGAATCTTGGGTACTCCGCGCCGGCCGAGGCGCTGGTCTCGCTGCTGCGCGGCGTGGTCACGGACTTCCCCGATCTCATTGCGCAGACGATGATGGACGACACGCCCACCGCCAACGCGGAAACGCAAGCGTGGCTGAACGTGCTCTTCCCACCGCCGCCTCCTCCGCCCGAACCGGAACCCCCGCCGGAACCGGAGCCGGAGCCGGAACCCGTTTACCGCCCGGCTCCGATGGCGGGTGCGGACGAGGAAACTCCGCCGGGAGAACCCGATCTGTTCGAGCAGGCACAGGTGATGGCGGCTCGCGGGAACGTGGCCGGGGCGATCTCGCTGCTGTCGGGAACGATCGCAACCGAGAGGTCCGGCCGCGGGCGATTCCTGCGCCGCGTGCAGTTGGCGCAGATCTGCCTGGGCGTGGGGCGCGCGGGGATGGCGCGAAACATCCTGGATGAAGTGGTGAAAGAAGTGGAGAGCCGCAAACTGGAGGAATGGGAAAGCCTCGAGACACTGGCGCAGCCGCTGGCCCTCTATTTTCAGGCTCTGGGGGATTCCGAGGAAGATCAGCAGCGGAAGCGGGAGCTCTACGCCAAGATCTGCCGCCTCGACCCCGCGCAGGCGCTGGCGTTTGCCCCTATGGACTAGGGCGCTCGGGCCGGTGGCGAAGGCCGCATTTTGCGCCGTGTGTAGAATTGATGTCGAACGGTTCGCCGGTTCGTTGCGAGGCGGATAAGCGCCGCGCGGACGGCCGGCTGCCCTCTGGGAAGCGTGGTGGATGTCCCGATACCGGCCTGAAGAAGTAGTAACGCAGCCCTTGCTTGACCGTCTTTTCGACCTGAATCCGGACGAGAAGGCGGACGCGCCGGTCACGCGCCTTGAATCCGTGCGCCGTTTGAAGGCCTCGCTCAAACGGGACATGGAGTGGCTGCTCAACACGCGCCATTGCCCGGTGATGGATGAGATGGAAGGCGACCCCGGCGAACTGAGGCGGAGCCTGCTGAATTACGGTCTGCCGGATATCAGTTCGATGAGCGTGCAATCCGGCAAGGATCACACCCGAATCCTCCGGCAGATGGAGGAAGCGGTGGAGGCGTTTGAACCGCGCTTGCGCAACGTGCGAATCACGCTGAATCCGGTCACGAAGGGCTCCCGGACGCTTCGATTCGGCATGGAAGGAATGTTGATGATCGATCCGGCTCCGGAGCAAGTGCGATTCGATACGCTGCTTGAGCTCACCAGCGGCGATATCGAGGTGAGGGGCGACGGCGGTGCGTGACGAACTGCTGCTCTACTATGAGCGCGAGCTTTCCTACATGCGCCAGATGGGCGCGGAGTTCGCGGAGAAATATCCGAAAATCGCCTCACGCCTGATGCTCGAAGCGGACCGCTGCGAAGACCCGCACGTGGAGCGCCTGCTCGAAGGATTTGCGTTTCTTGCCGCGCGCATCCACTTAAAAGTGGACGACGAGTTCCCTGAGGTAACGCAGGGCCTTCTGAACACGCTCTACCCGCACTACGTCCGGCCCGTCCCCTGCATGACGGTGGTGGAGATGTTCGTCGATCCGGAGCAGGGCAAGCAGTCGGCCGGGATGCTGGTGCCGCGCGACACGCTGCTCTATTCCCGGCGCGTCAACAACATGGCGTGCAAGTTCCAGACCTGCTACGACACCACGCTCTGGCCCGTCACCCTGAAATCCGCCGAATGGAAGACGCCGGATCGCCTGACGCCGGTGATCAAGAATCCGGATTGCGCCGCCGCGTTCAGTCTGCAGTTCCAGTTGATGTCCGATGTGAAGCTGGAGCAGCTCAACATGGAGTCTCTGCGGTTCTATCTGCAGGGCGAGAGCAATCTGGTGCATTCGCTGTATGAACTGCTCTGCAACAATTGCTTCGAAATTCTGCTGCGGAATCCGAAGAACCGTGCCGGGCGGCCGATAGCGCTGCCGCCCTCTGCGCTGCGCCAGGTCGGCTTCGAACAGAACGAAGGGCTCCTGCCCTTTTCTCGGCGGTCCTTCCTCGGCTACCGGCTTCTGCAGGAATACTTCAGCTTTCCCGAGAAGTTCTTCTTTCTGGAGATCGGCGGCCTCGGAGCGATGCGGGAAGCGGGCTTTGATGAGGGCTTCGAGGTAGTATTCCAGATCGGGAAGTTCGATCAGCCGGAACGCCAGCAGTCGCTCGAAGTGGGCGTCAGCGCCAAGACGGTGAGGCTCAATTGCGTGCCGGTGGTGAATCTCTTCCGGCAGACCGCCGAACCGATTCTCGTCTCCCATCAACGGCATGAATATCCCGTGGTGGCCGACATGCGGCGGCAGGCGGCCATGGAGGTTTTCTCCATTGAAGACGTGGTGAGCACCCGGCCGAACAGCACGGAGGTGGTTCAGTTCGAGCCTTTCTATTCTTACCGGCACGCCACGCTTCGCGATGCCACCAAGACATTCTGGCTGGCCACGCGGCGCGATTCGGCGCGGGTGAACGACACGGGCACCGACGTCTTTCTGTCCCTTATCGATCTTTCCGGGCGTCCGCTGATTCCGAATGTGGACACCCTCACCGTGCGCTGCCTTTGCACCAACCGGGACCTGCCCTCCCGGCTCTCGTTCGGGCTCGAAACGGGAGATTTCGAAATTGAGGGCTTCTCCACGATCAAGAAGATCGTCGCGCTGCGGAAGCCGACGAATTCCGTTGCGCCGCCGGTGGGCCGGGGGCTGCTGTGGCGTCTCATCTCTCACCTTTCGCTGAACTATCTTTCGCTCGTTGCGGACGGCAAAGAGGCGCTGCAGGAGATTCTGAAACTATACAATTTCTCCAACTCCACGTATCTCGAAAAGCAGATTCTGGGCATTGAGGCCGTGCGCAGCGAGCCGCATTTCGCGCGCATTCTCAGCGAGACCGGCATTAGCTTCGTGCGCGGCGTGCGGGTGCATGTGGATTTCGATGAGGAACAGTTCGTGGGCGGCGGTGTCTTTCTGTTCGCGAGCGTGCTGGAGCGGTTCCTGGGTCTCTACGCGGCGATGAACAGCTTCTCCCAGTTGGTGGTCTCCACCAAACAGAGAAGGGAGGTGATGCGCGAATGGCCGCCAAGAGCCGGCGACGAGATCTTGCTTTAGCGACGGTCAAGGAAGAGCCGCTCCGGCGGATGTTCGAGCGGGAGCCGTTTTCCTTCGAATTCTTCCAGGCGATCCGGGTGCTCGAACGCATGCAGCCGGGCCGGGAGCCGCTGGGCATTTTCACCAACCCGCGCAAGGAAGTGGTGCGCCTGGGGTGCTACGCCTCCATGAGTTTTCCCGCCAGTTATATCCAGGCGGCGCGCTGGAAGGACGACGATCAGCCATTCCTCGTCGTGAATTTCTTCGGGCTCACCGGCACCATGGGCGTGCTTCCCCACTTCTACACCGTGACGCTGATGGACCGCCTTCGGGTGAAAGACAGCACGCTCAGGGACTTCTTCGATCTTTTTAACCACCGCCTGATTTCGCTCTTCTACCGCGCCTGGGAAAAGTATCACTTCGGGATCGTGTATGAGCGGGGCGGCCTCGATCCGTTTTCGCGGAATCTGCTGGATCTGGTTGGGCTCGGCACGCGCGGCATGCAGAACCGCCTGGCGGTCCGCGATGAGTCCGTCATTTTCTATTCCGGGCTTTTCGCCCAGCGTCCCCGCTCGGCCAGCGGTCTTGAGCAGATTATTTCGGACTATTTCGAAGTGCCCGTGAAGGTCAAGCAATTCGTCGGTGCATGGTATAAGATCGACGCCAACACCCAATGTGAATTGGAGGACTGGGGATACCAGGTTTCGCGGCAATTGAGCGTGGGGGCGCTGGTGGGGGACGAAATTTTCAGCCACCAATCGAAGATCCGGTTGAGGATCGGGCCGCTTACGCTGGCCAAGTACAGGCAGTTCCTTCCCGATGGCAGCGCATACCCCGCGCTGAAATCGCTGGTAAGGTTTTGGGCCGGGGATTCGCTGGAGTCAGAGGTGCAGCTTATTCTGGAGCGCGCAAGCGTTCCCATGTGCCGTCTGGGGGATCCGGATGGGGAGCCGCCGCGTTTGGGCTGGCTCTCCTGGGCGAAGAATCGGGAACAGGCGCGAGACCCCGACGAAACGATTTTGCGCCTATAACTAATGGGGCGTCCGCGGCCGCAAGCGGGAACCTGGCGGGCTGCATCAGACGAATGGATTCTTCCGGAACGGCGGCGCGAGACAAAGGGCTTACAGAGAAGCACGGGTTGAAGAAGCAAAGGAGATCGAACTGAGATGGCAGTAAATTTGAAATCGCTGGTGGGGAAGCTGAACGATACCATGCGGTCCACGCTCGAAGCGTCGGCCGGGCTGTGTCTTTCCCGCACTCATTACGACGTCGAGATCGAGCATTTTCTGCTGAAATTGCTTGACCAGACCGATACGGATGCCCAGCGCATCCTGAAGCATTTCGGCATCGATCCTTCACGGCTGACCACTCAGCTCTCCAAGGCGCTCGATTTGCTGAAAACGGGCAACGCGCGGACGCCGTCGTTCAGCCCGCATCTGGTGAAGATGTTCACGGATGCCTGGACGATCGGCTCGCTCGATTTCGCGCAGCCGCGCATTCGAAGCGGAGCCGTACTTCTGGCGATCGCCTCGAACGAGGAGCTGTCGCGCATGGTGAACGAATCCTCGCGCGAGTTTGCAAAAATCGAGCCCGAAGTGCTCCGCAAGGAGTTTTTCTCTCTGGTCACCGGATCTTCTGAAGACGACTATTCCGATGCAAGGGCGGAGGCGAGCGGAGCGCCGGGCAAGGCTGGCGGGAAAACGCCGAATCTGGACCAGTTTACGGTGGACCTCACGGAGCGCGCGAAAAGCGGGAAGCTCGATCCCGTGCTCGGCCGCGACAAGGAGGTCCGGCAGATCGTCGATATTCTGATGCGCCGCCGGCAGAACAATCCGATCCTCACGGGCGAGGCGGGAGTCGGCAAGACCGCGGTGGTGGAGGGCTTTGCGCAACGCGTGGCCGATGGAGACGTGCCGCCGCCGCTTCGCAATGTCACCATCCGCACCCTCGATCTGGCGCTCCTGCAGGCCGGCGCCGGAATCAAGGGCGAGTTTGAGAACCGCCTGAAGGGGCTGATTGAAGAAGTGAAGCGTTCCGAGACGCCGATCATCCTGTTTATCGATGAAGCCCACACGATGATCGGCGCGGGCGGCCAGGCGGGACAGGGCGATGCCGCCAACCTGCTGAAACCGGCTTTGGCGCGGGGCGAACTGCGCACCATCGCCGCGACGACATGGTCGGAATACAAGAAATACTTTGAGAAAGACCCGGCCCTCGCCCGGCGCTTCCAGGTGGTGAAGGTGGACGAACCCAGCGAGGAAGTCTGCCGCATCATGATGCGCGGGGTGGTGGCCACGATGGAGAAGCACCACAATGTGCGCGTGCTCGATGAGGCGGTGTCCGCGGCGGTGGGGCTTTCGCACCGCTACCTGGCGGGACGGCAGCTTCCCGACAAGGCCGTCAGCATCCTCGACACGGCCTGCGCCCGCCTCGCGCTCACGCAGACCGCCACGCCCCCCGCGATTGAGGACCTGCGCCGGCGTTTGCAAGATCTCGAAGTGCAGGAGCGGATTCTGAACCGCGAAGTGGTGACCGGCGCCGACCATGCGGAGCGGCTGCAGGAGATTAAGGACAGCCGCGAGAAGGCTCAGTCCGAGTTGGGCGCGCTCGAAGCCCGCTTTGAGACCGAGGCCGGCATGGTGCTGCGCATGCGCGAGCTCCGCGAAAGGCTGGAGGCCAACCCCAAGGACGAAGAGTCTCTGGCGGAATTGAAGAAGCTCGAATCGGATCTCGAGACCTTGCAGGGAGAGAATCCGCTCTTGCGGGTGTGCGTGGATGCGCAAATCGTCGGCGAAGTGCTCTCCGCCTGGACCGGCATTCCGGTGGGCAAGATGCTCAAGGACGAGATTTCCACCGTGCTCTCGCTCGACGAGGTGATGGGCCAGCGCCTGATCGGGCAGGACCACGCGCTGAAGATCATCGCGCAGCGCATTGTGACCTCCCGCGCCCGCATGGACGACCCCGTGAAGCCCGTGGGGGTGTTCCTGCTCGTGGGGCCCTCCGGCGTCGGCAAGACGGAGACGGCTCTGGCGCTGTCGGATCTGCTTTACGGCGGCGAGCGGAATATGATCTCCATCAATATGTCGGAGTTCCAGGAAGCGCATACGGTCTCCACGCTGAAGGGGGCGCCTCCCGGCTACGTGGGTTACGGAGAGGGCGGTGTGCTTACGGAGGCGGTGCGGCGGCGGCCGTACTCGGTGGTGCTGCTCGACGAAGTGGAGAAAGCGCATCCCGATGTGCTGGAGCTTTTCTTCCAGGTCTTCGACAAAGGCCAGATGGAAGACGGCGAAGGGCGGGAGATCGACTTCAAGAACACCATCATTCTTCTCACCAGCAACGCCGCCACGGAGACGATGATGAAGCTGACGGCCGACCCGGAAACGATGCCCTCGCCCGATGCCCTGGTGAAGGCGATGAAACCGGAACTCGACAAGGTCTTCAAGCCCGCCTTCCTGGGCCGCCTGGTGATCGTTCCGTACTATCCGGTGCGGGATGAGGCGCTCAAGAAGATCATCGTGCTGAAGCTTCGCAAGATTCAGAAGCGGATGGCCGAGAATCACCGGGTGACACTCGAATACACGCCGGAATTGGTGAATGCGGTGGCGGACCGCTGTACGGAAGTGGAAAGCGGAGCGCGCAACGTCGACAACATTCTCACGAACTCCCTGCTGCCCGAGATCTCACGAGAGCTGCTCGGCCGAATGGCGGAGGGTTTGGATATTTCGCGCGTCCAGGTGAGCGTGGATGATGCGGGAGCGTTCCAATACCAGTTCTAACGGAGCCGTAATCGGCCCCGCGCCCGAACCGCGTGGAAAGCGAAACCCGGGGACTTTGCCTGCAGGCGGAGTTCCCGGGTTCTTGCTTCCCGAAGGGCGCGCGGGGCATGGAAGCGGGCGTTTCCGGGCCGGGAATGATCCCGCAGGCGGAGATTTCTCGCGAAAGTTTACGAACGGAGTGCGTCCGACGGGGAGGATTTAGGCCATGCCATTCACGCAGAATGAAAGTCCGATCGCCATAGGCACGAGCCTCGGACAGGACAAGCTTCTGCTCACGTCTTTTACGCACGAAGCCGAGGTTTCCGGCGGATTCCGCATCATTGCCAGAGCGCTGTCCGAGGACAAGAGCCTTGATATCATGAGCCTGATCCGCACCAGCGCCACCATCCGGATCAATCTCACCGACGACCCCGATTCCCCCTCCATGAAGTATCTGAACGGGGTGGTGCGCCGCGCGCAGATCCTCGAAGAAGACGAATATCTTACCGAGTATCAACTGGAGCTGGTGTCCTGGACCTGGCTGCTGGACCTGCGCAAGGAATGCCGCATCTTTCAGAATATGACCACCCAGGACATCGTCTCGAAGGTCTTCAAAGACGCGGGATTCTATGATTTTCAGTTCGATTTGCAGGGTTCCACACAGACGCGGGAGTATTGCGTTCAGTATCGCGAAACACACCGCCAGTTTATTGACCGCCTTCTTGAGGAAGAGGGGATTTTCTACTGGTTCAAGCATATTGACGGCAAGCACACGATGATCATCGGCAACGCCAACAGCAAGTTCGCCGAATGCCCCAAAGGGACGCTGCATTACGACACCACCAAGAGCCACAAGTTCAGCGAAGACATCCATCAGATGGATATGGAGAAATTCGCCCGGACGAAGATTGAGACACGGCGGGATTACTTCTTTGAGGATCCGAGCCTCGATCTCACTTCGTCGCAAACCAGCGGTGAAACCAGAGGCAGCGAAGAGATTTACGACTACCCGGGTCTCTATTTCGCCAAGGGCCAGGGCGACAAGTTCGCCGACCTGCTGATTGATCACCAGGATTCGCATGTCACCCGCATCAACTTCAAGAGCATGGCCCGCGATTTGTTTTGCGGCTGCCGGGTGAAGATCGCGGACCATTTCAATTCCGAGCTGAACAAGGAAGTGATTGTTCTTCGTCTGACGGAGGATTGCAGTTTCGGCGGATACCGTTCCGCTCCCGGCGGGCGGACCCCCGAAGGGCTGGATGTGTTCAAGTACCAGAACACGGTGAATTCCGTGCCCAACGCGGCACCCTACCGCCCGGCGCGCAAGACGCCGCGCCCGCAGGTGAAAGGCGTGCAGACGGCGGTGGTGGTGGGCCCCAGCGGCGAAGAGATTTACACCGACAAGTACGGCCGCATCAAGGTGCAGTTCCACTGGGACCGCGAGGGGAAGAAGGACCAGGACAGCTCCTGCTGGATCCGCTTTTCCACGGCATGGGCCGGCAAGAACTGGGGCATGATCTCCATTCCGCGCATTGGCCAGGAAGTTGTCGTGGATTTTCTCGAAGGCAATCCGGACCGCCCGCTCGTCATCGGCAGCGTGTATAACGCCGAGCAGATGCCGCCCTACAGTTTGCCCGGCAACATGACGCAGAGCGGCCTGAAATCGCGCAGCAGCAAAGGCGGCGGCGGCGACAATTTCAACGAGATCCGTTTTGAGGATCTGAAGGGCTCCGAGGAGATCTATATTCATGCCGAGAAGGACATGAATACGATCGTCGAGAACGACCGCAATACGACGATTCAAAAAGGCAACGACAGCCTGACCATTGAGAAGGGAGACAGATCCACCGATATTCAGACCGGCGGGCGCGAGACCAAGATCAAGAAGAACGACAAGCTCACGGTGCAGGGCAATATCGAAACCAAGGCCGACAGTTCCGTCAAGGAAGAAGCGGGCACGACGTACAACCTGAAGGCCGGCACCGACATGACGATCGAAGCCGGAATGAACATGACGATCAAAGCGGGCACGCAGATTACCATCCAGGCCGGCAGCGGCAAGATCGTTCTGAACGCAATGGGCGTCACCATCACGGGCGCTCTCGTCAAGATCAATTAGCCGGCCGCCTCACCGATTGCCTGCCGACACCCGCCTTGGGGCAGGCGGATCCGAACCCGGCGGAGTGGCCCCACGGGATCGAGTTGCCGCATACTCGAAGGCATGGTGGTTCTCTCCCTCACGGTGCCCGCGGCGGAAAGCGATCTGGTGATCGGAGAGCTGAGCGAGCACGATCTGGAGGGCATCCGCGAGAGCGATCTGCCAGGTTCGCTGGTGCGGCTCGATGTGTTTGTCGCCGACGCCTCCGCCGCCGACGAGATTGCCGCCCGGTTTCCTGCGTTCCCCTTGTCCATAGCGGGGGCGGATTCCCGGGATTGGGTGGCGCACTCGCGCAGTCTCTGGAAACCGATCGAGGTGGGCGACCGGTTTTTTCTCGTTCCCGAGTGGGAGGATGAAGCCCAAACGCCGGACGGCCGCATCCCGCTGCGGATGCCGGTGGGCCAGGGGTTCGGAAGCGGCTTTCATGAGACCACGCAACTGGCCCTGCGCGCCCTGGAGATCACGAAAGTTGAGGGCCTCGCGGTGCTGGACGTTGGCACCGGGAGCGGCATCCTGCTGGCGGCCGCGAGGACGATGGGCGCAACCGCTCTCGTTGGCTGCGATCTGGACCCGGTAGCCATTGAAGCGGCCCGCGGCTATCTTGCGAAATCCGAGGTGCCCGCGTGCCTCTTTCAGGGCTCCATTGGCGCGGTACGGTCACGGCGCTTTCCAGTGATCCTTGCGAACCTGAACGCCACGCTCATCCTGAATCTCCTAGGCCCGCTTTTCGCGGCGCTCGAACCCGGCGGAGTGCTGATCCTGAGCGGAATCCTCAGCGAAGAAGCCGCGGCCATCCGCGCGGCGCTGGAGCGGACGCCGGGCGTCATTCGGATCTACCATTCCGCGCAGGGGGATTGGGTGAATTTCCAGGTGAGCACCACGGCTTAGCATTCTGTTGGATTTTCCAAGTCATTTGGCTCCCGCCAAGATGCTTCCGCAGCCAGAATTTACCGTGGCAAGGTGGAGTGCCATACAATGATGCCTGTGGCTGCGCTTCCGTTTTTTCAGGCCCGGCAGACGATCGTGAACCGCATTCTCGCGGCATCGCCCGTGCCTCGCGTGGAGTCGGTTTCACTCGCGGATTGCTCCGGCCGCATCCTCGCGGAAGCCGTGGCGGGGGACCGCCCGTATCCGCCCATCGATAAGAGTCTTCGGGATGGATACGCGGTGCGCGCCGAAGATCTGCCCGGCGCGCTCAAAGTGGTTGGCGAGGCGCGCGCGGGCGCGGCGGCGGATGCGGAAGTGGGACCTGGGCAGGCGCTTGAAATCATGACGGGCGCGCCCATTCCGAATGGGGCGAACGCCGTCGTGATGGTGGAACACACGCGCCGCGAGGGCGGCATCGTTCATATTGAACGAAGCGCCACGCCCGGCCAGCACATTGTGGAGAAGGGGTTTGAAACCAAACGCGGGGAAATCGTCCTGCATCCCGGCCACCGCCTGGGCTTCGCGGAGGTGGCGCTGCTGGCCACCGTGGGCCGCGCACACATTCACGTTTTCCGCCGGCCCGCGGTGGCCATCCTCAGCACCGGGGACGAAGTGGTGGCCGTGGAGGAGACCCCCAACGAGAATCAGGTCCGCAATTCGAATGCCTGGACTCTGGCCGTGCAGGTGAAGAAGTCCGGCGGCGACCCCAGAATCTTCCCGATTGTGCGGGACGATCCCGGGGAGCTGCGGGCGCGGATTGCAGAAGCGCTGAAGCTGGACTTGATCCTTTTCACCGGCGGCGTTTCGGCCGGAAAGTATGACCTTGTTGAGTCGGTGCTTGAGGAGATGGGTGCGGAATTCTACATCACGCGTGTCGCCATTCGCCCCGGCCAGCCATACGTCTTCGGGCGGCTGAAGGAGCGCTTCTTTTGCGGGCATCCGGGCAACCCCGGTTCCACCATGGTCACGTATGAGATCTTCTCCCGCGCTGCCGTGGAATTGCTCTCCGGCGTGCCCGTCCCCTGCCTGCCGATGCTCAAGGGACGTCTCACCCGAACGCTCGATGAGAAGCCGGGCTTCACGCGGTTTCTTCCCGCGAAACTGGAGTCCGATGGTGTCAGCGTCACGCCCATGGCGTGGAAGGGCTCCTCGGACGTGGCCACCATGGCCCGCTGCGATTGCTTCATGGTGGTGGAGGCGGAACGCGGAAGCTACGAGGCGGGGGATTGGATTTCCGTGCTGCTGAAATCCACGTCGCCGTAACACGATGGCTAAGCTCTCCCATTTCGATGAATCCGGCACGCCGCGCATGGTGGACGTTTCCGGCAAAGGCGCAACGGCCCGCACCGCCCGCGCGCATGCGTTTGTCGCCATGCCGCCGGAGGTGCTCCAGGCGCTGCCATCGAACAAGAAGGGCAATCCCGTTGAGGTGGCGCGCATCGCCGGTATTCAGGGCGCCAAGCGCACGTCCGACCTGATCCCGCTCTGCCACCCGCTGCCGCTCAGCTACGTCGATGTGCGGATAGAGGCGGCGGAAGGCGGGCTGCGGATCGAAACCGAAGCGCGCACGGTGGGCGAAACCGGGGTCGAAATGGAAGCCCTCACCGCGGCGTCCATCGCCGCGCTCACGCTCTACGACATGACCAAGGCGGCTTCGAAGGCCATCGAGATTCGTGAGATCTATCTGCTCTCGAAATCCGGGGGAAAGTCCGGCGACTACCGCCGCTGAGGCGTGCGCCGCGAACGCCCCGCGGATTCGCGCCCCACGCGGCCCCGGCCTTCGTCGCTGGCACATTCGTCACTGGCATATCTGTCACTGGCCGCGCCGCGAGCGCGTCTTCTACGATAGAGAGGGAAACCATGCGCGCGCTATGTTTGAAGCTGCATCTCCCGCCGCTGGCGATCCTTGCCGCGATCGTCTGTGCCTGTCTCTGCGGGTGTTCTCCGAAAGGACCCATGTTCCCGCTCGATAATCCAACGCCCCGCGCCGATGCGCACTCCTACGCGAAACCCGAGGAATGGAAGGCGACCCGGGTCTTTCTCGATCTCGATGTCGATTTCAGCCGCAAGTCGATTCGGGGTACGGCGCTGCTCGATCTGGAACGCGGCCCTGCGAGCCCGGCGCCCGCCGTCATGCTGGACACTCGTGCTTTGAAGATTGAGAAGGCCGAGTGGAGCGCGGACGGGCCAGCGGGCAAGTGGAGCGATGCGAAGTTCAGCCTGGGCGAGAACGACCCCATTCTGGGCGCGCCGCTTCGCGTGGAGATTCCCCCAGAAGCGCGGGCGGTGCGCATCACGTATGGAACTTCGCCCGGCGCCGTTGCGCTGCAGTGGCTGGAACCTGCCCAGACGGCCGGCAAGCGGCAGCCCTTTCTGTTCTCGCAATCGCAGGCCATCCAGGCGCGAAGCTGGATTCCCCTGCAGGATTCGCCAGGCATCCGCGTGACCTACGGCGCGAAGATTCGGGTGCCCGGCCAACTGCGCGCGGCGATGAGCGCCAATACGAACCCGTTCGCCGAGGACGCGGGCGGGGTCATGCTGGACGCCTCCACGCGGGAGTTTCATTTCGAGCAGCCGAAGCCGATCCCGAGCTATCTGATTGCGCTGGCGGTGGGGGATCTGGCCTTCGCGAATCTTGATCCGAGGGGCGGCAAGGAAGGCCGCACCGGCGTCTACGCGGAGCCCCCAGTGCTTCCGGCGGCCGCGCGGGAGTTCGCGGATACCGAGAAGATGGTGAGGGCCGTGGAAGCGCGTTTCGGGCCCTACCGCTGGGGCCGTTACGATCTGCTGGTGCTGCCGCCCAGCTTCCCCTTCGGCGGCATGGAGAACCCCTGTCTCACCTTCGCGACCCCCACCGTGATCGCCGGGGACAAGAGCCTTGTGAGCCTCGTAGCCCATGAACTGGCCCACTCCTGGAGCGGCAATCTGGTGACGAACGCCACGTGGCGCGATTTCTGGCTGAACGAGGGCTTCACCACCTACCTCGAACGGCGCATCCTTGAAGACATTTACGGCAAAGACCGAGCCGACATGGAGGCCGTGCTTGGCTACCGCACGCTGCTCGACGAACTGGCGCGCCTCCCAGACAAGGATGAGATCCTCTACGTCGATCTCAAGGGCCGAGACCCCGACGACGGCTTCACGGAGGTTCCCTACGAAAAGGGAGCCCTGTTCTTGAGGACCTTGGAAAACGCTGTCGGACGCGAGAAATTCGACCAATTCCTGCACAACTATTTCGAGGAGGATGCCTTCCAAAGCATCACCACGCAGGACTTTCTCCGGAAACTGGAACAGGCGCTGTTCCGTCCGGATCCCGCTTTGGAATCGAAGATTCCCGTGCTCCAGTGGATCACGATGCCGGGTATTCCCGAAGGGGCGGCGATTCCCGAGTCCGCATTGCTCGATCATGCCGCGGACGCGGCGGTGAGCTTCGCCGAAGGGAAGACGCCGGCACCGTCGCTTCCGTTCAAGACCTGGAGCACGCAGGAGCAGTTGTTCTTCCTCCGGTCTCTGCCCAAGAGCCTCGATGCCTCGAAAATGGCGGCCCTTGACGGGGCGTTTGGATTGACCCGTTCCGGCAACTCCGAAGTGGCGGCCGAATGGCTGCTGATGTCGGTGCGCAACGGTTATGCACCGGCCTACCCGCGCCTGGAGGAGTTTCTCATCACGGTTGGGAGGCGCAAGTTCATCAAGCCGCTGTACGAAGAGCTGGTGAAGACTCCCGAAGGGCGGGAGCGCGCGCTTGCTGTTTACGCCAAAGCCCGCCCCGGATACCATCCGATGGCCGTGGCCACGGTGGACGGCATCCTGCAACTCAAGGGACAATAGCGCCGTAGGCCAGCGGTGCCGGACCAGCAATGCTAAGGGAAGGGAAAGCACGCGGATCCATCGTGTGGAAGCTTCTGGGCGCCATCCTGCTCGCCCTGCTGCTGGCCGTGGTTGCGGGCTACACCATTGAGCAACTGGCTTCGTCCCAGGATCTGGCGCGGCTGGCGATGCCGGGCCGCCTGGTTTCGGTGGGCACGCATCGGTTGCACCTTTCCTGTGAAGGTGAAGGCTCGCCGGTAATCCTGCTCGAAAGCGGCTGGGGAATGCCCGCGGCCGTGTGGGCGCGCACGCAGCCGCTGCTGGCGCGGCGCACCACAACCTGCGTGTATGACCGCGCGGGTTACGGCTGGAGCGAGCCCGGCCCGGACCCGCGCGATGCGGCGCACGTCGCCGAGGAGGCCGAAGCGCTGCTTCGCGCCGCCCGCATCGAAGGGCCGCTCATCCTGGTTGGCCACTCGTTCGGCGGCCTGTGCGTGCGCCTGCTCGCCAAACGGATGCCCGAAAGAGTGGCGGGCATGGTGCTGGTGGATGCCGTGCAGGAGGACATGCTGCGCGAGCTTCCGATGGTCCGCGCCCGCATGGAGGAGCGGCGCATGCAACTGGATCTGGCGCCCTACCTTGCCGATGTCAGCGCGTTCCGCGTCGCCCCCGGTTTCTTCGGCATGGACCGGCGCGGAGAGGAGTTCGCGGCCCTGAGCGATGCCCAATGGGAAACGATCCGCACCTTCCGGGCGATGCCCCGGCAGGTGAAGGCGGCATTGGCCGAACTGCTTCTGTTCGAAGAGAGCATGCGGCAGGCCAGAGACGCCGGCGGCTTCGGTTCTTTGCCGGTTGTGATCGTCAGCGCCGGACTCGCCAGGAAGCCGCGCTGGGTGCCGGACGATTATTCGGACAGCGAGTATTTTCGCCGCTGGAACCTTTTGCAGGAGAAGATGCGGGGCTTGAGCGATCCTCCAGCGCCGCGCTTCCTGGCCGCGCAATCCGGGCACGAGATTCCCATTCAGGAGCCGGAGATGGTGGTGCGGGCGGTGGATGCCGTGCTCCGGCAAGCCGCGGTCACGCCCGCTGCTCGATAGGCTCCGGGGCGCGGCTGCCAGCCGCCGTGCGCGGCGCAAGGCTCAGCAGAGAGGCCGCGAGGAAATAGCACAGCCCCCCCACCAGCAGGGTTTCCCGCAGGCCGAAGGAGATCGCCAGCACGATCGCGCTCACGGAGCCCAGCACACTGGCCGCGGCATTCAGCGCCCAGGCCCAGCGAATCGCAGCCGGGCTCCAGCGTTCCAGAATTTGCAGGCCCATCGGGAACGGGACGCCCATCGTGAACGCGGGAATGCCCACCAGCGCCACCGTCAGCAGCACTTTCAGCGGGAAGGGCCACGACACCGCCACCGTGCTCAGCGGCGTGGCAATCAGCGCCAGCACGACTATCTCCAGCGCCACCAGCATCGCCAAGCCTCGCAGCTTTCCCGCCTCGCCGCCTGTGATGCGTTTGCTGAAAAAGCTGCCCAGTCCGCTAAACACCAGCATGGAGAAAATGATCACGGTGAGCGAATACACCGGGTGCCCCAGCAGCAGGACAAAGTTCTGGATCGCCGCCACCTGCGTCAGGATATAGCCCATTCCGATGAGCACGAAGTAGAAGAGGAACAGGCGCAGTCCGGGCTCCTTGGGCAGCGCGTTCTTCAGCACGAGCGGCGGCAGCAGCAGGATCAGCAGCATCGCGACGATACTCACCGCGAAGAGCCCCAGCAGGGTCGGCACGGCGCGGTTCACGTTGAAGTCCGCGCTGTCGCGGCCAATGGCCTTGACGAGCTTCCATAAGTCGCGCGGCTGCACCGTGTAGAAGAAGAAAGGCCGGTTGTCGCCCACGGGCGAGACGTCGAACGCGTAGCTCTCGTAGAAACCGCGGGGGTCGCTTGTTTCGAGGTATCGGTGGAACGCGGTGCCGCCGGGCCGGCCGGGCAGGTAGACGGCTTCGAGGCCCCGCTCGCGGGCGACGGCCTCCGCCCGCGATACCTGTGCCTCGCTGAACGGCTCCCGGGAGACGATCACGGTGTCGAGCGCGCCCCAGCCCAAGAGCAGCCGGCTGTTCTCCCGCAGCACCAGCACATGGCGGGCGACATCGCGGCTCCCCAGGCGTTCCAGCGCCACGCGGGCGAGCGCCAGCAGCCGCAGACTCTCCCGCGGCTTCTCAAAGCCCCAGCGAGTGATGGAGAGCAGCCCTTCCGGACGGAGAGAGCGCAGGTAATCCTCGAAGGCATCGGTCGTATAGAGGTTGTTCTCCGAGAGCGCGAATGCGCCCGCGGCCGTCGAAGCCCAGGTGTCGACGAGCGTGAGCTGGATGACGCCAAACAGGTCGTTATTGCGCCGCACGAACGCGCGCCCGTCCTCCACCTCAATCTTCACTTCGGGCCGGAAATAGATGCGATGGGAGAGGTCCGGGAAGCGCTCCCTCATGATCGTATTGGCGATGCCGGGGTTGATCTCCACGCCCGTCACATCCTTGCTGCCGGAAGCGATCGCGCGCGCCATATCCCATCCGCCGCCAGCCCCGATCACGAGCGTCTTTGCGCCGGGCCGCAGGTTGTAGACGAAGCCCGGGCCCATGCTCAGCAAATCCTGGCGGTCTTTGTCGCTCAGGTGGTCGAGGTCATACGGCGGAATCCCCGTTGCCGCGTCGCCGTCGATCACAATGTCGGGCTGCCACTGGCCCGGTTCCTGCCGCAGGGCCAGGCGGGAGAGGCTGTTCCATTTCACGTAGAGTTCATTGCGCAGGTCGTGGCCCTTGGCGTAGTGCAGGTCCAGCCAGCGGGACTTTCCGTTCACCACCATCAGCCCCACCAGCAGCAGTGCCACGCCCACGCCCACCGCCCGCATCAGGGTTCGATGCTTGGCGGAATACCACAAGGATGCGGCCACCGCGTAGATCACTCCCGCGCCGATCACCGTGTTCGGGCCGCCGAAGCTGTTGAGAAAAGGCACCAGCAGCAGGCAACCCGCGGCCGCCCCCAGCAGGTCGTGGAAGTAGATGCGGTCCACCTTCTCGATGGTCTCGCCGATCACCAGGGAGAGGGCCGCGCCAGCCAGAAAAAACGGGATCGCGGAGAGAAAGAATACTCCGGCGAGCATGAGGACGCCGGGCTCCGTTTTCACTGAAACCAGCAGCAGAAGGGCCAGCGGGACCACGAACGCATTGGCCAGCAGCAGCGCGGCCGCCTTATCTTGAAAACTGCCGTTCAGCCGCGCCAGAGTGTAAGAAAACAGCCCGCCCGCGCCCAGGCCGAACATCGCAATGGAGATCGCCAGAAACGCAAAGTGATAATAGAAAACCACCGAAAACAGGCGGGTGAGAGCCAGTTCCAGAATCAAGGTGGCCAGCGTCGTAAAGAAAACACCGAGATAGATGCGGGGCCAGTCCCGGTGCTGGCGGGCGGAATCGAACGGCATCAAGTTACCAGCATACGGCAGCGGGCCGCTTGGCCGCGACAGCCGCCGCTCGCGTGCTCTCGATTGGGCTCCGTGCCCGCTTCACTGGGCGTGTTGCGAGGCGCGTGTTTCGGCGTTGCCGCCGGATAATGATACGCTGGATTCGGCCTCGCCGGAGCATTGGCTCGATTGGCGAGATCCGTGTGTCTGTTCAAGCGGGAAAGTTGCGATTCGGCCATGATCGACCTGAGTTCCACCCACGACCAGCAGATGTTCCAGGATGCCTTCGGCCTCGCCAAGCGGCGCGTGCGCGCGCTTGTCGAACGGGAACCCGGCTTCTACCCGATGTTCACGGAGAACGGCAAATGGTGCCACGATCTTCCGCCGTGGACCTACTGGTGCGATGGCTTCCTGCCCGGCATGATGTGGATTTTCGCCGCAGCGGAATCGGACGACGAGTCCGCCGCCTGGTGGCATGAGCAGGCCGTTCACTACACCAAGCCGCTGGAGCCGAGAAAGTTCGACGGCGACGTTCACGACCTCGGCCTGATTTTCATGTCCACCTTCTATCGCTGGCACGAGATCACCGCGGAACCGGCGCTTCGCGACGTGCTGGTGGAAGCGGGGCGCACCCTTGCCGGCCGCTACCAGCCCGACGGCAAATTCCTGGCGTCCTTCATCGCGAACGACAGCACCTTCATCGACATGATGATGAACGTCGGCCTCATCTTCTACGCCGCGCTGGAGGTGAGCAGCCCGGAATTAATGGAGGTGGCGATGAACACCTGTCTCACCATTCGGCGCACGCTTGTGCGGGGCGACGGGTCAGCCGGGCAGGGAGCCATCTTCGACGTGGAGACCGGAGCATTCGTCCGGCAGAGCACCCAGCAGGGTTACCGCGAGGATTCCTGCTGGAGCCGGGGGCAGGCTTGGTCACTCTACGGCTTCACCAACGCCTACGAATTTTGCGGCGACGCCCGCCTGCTGTCCACCGCGGAGGCCGCAGCCGACTTCTGGGTGCAGCATTCCCCCGCGGATGGCATCCCGCCGTGGGATTTCGACGCGCCCGCGGCCAACGGCGTTCAGGTGGACACCTCCGCCGCCGCCATTGCCGCGTCCGGCTTCTTCAAGCTCTCCCGCGTGGTTCCGGATGTCACCAAGGGGCAATTCTACGATCAGGTTGCGCGCCGCATCCTTCGCTCTCTGTGTGAGAAGCACCTTGCCCTCGAAGAGGATTACGAAGGCGTCCTCAAGAATGGCGTTTACCATATGCACCAGAAGCTGGGTGTGGGAGAGAGCGTCATCTGGGGCGAGTACTTCTTCGTGGAGGCCCTCGACGAAGCCATTCGCACTCCGGAGTTGAACGGGTAAGGCCATGACGGACGACATCGGCGAGCGGATGGCGAATCTGCGCTGGGTCTATCTCTGCGAAGACCCTCCGGCGGTGGAGGCGTTTCTGCGCGGCAATCCGGAGCTGCTGCCCTACGTGGAGCAGAGCGAGGCGCAAATCCTGAAGCATTTTCCGAATGAGAACCTGCGGCTGGCCGTGGATCACGACGAGGGCGATGACGGCTCCAGCGCCGAGGCAAAGCTCTTCATCCTGATCGAGGCCTCCGGCGAGACGGCCGATGCGCTCGACCGCCTGGAGAAGCTCGATGAAGCCTGGTCAGTGTATCTGTCGGATGCCACCGACAACCGTGTGGTGATTGACCTGAAGTATTAGCGCCCCGCTAGCCCATCAGGAACCGCGTGATGTGGTTCGCGAGATAGGCGGAGATGAACGCGAGCCCGGTCATGTAGGCGAACTGGTAAGCGGGGAACTTCCAGCCCCCGGTCTCGCGGCGCACCACCGCCAGCGTGGACAGGCATTGCATCGCGAAAGCAAAGAAAACGAGCAGCGCGATCGCCCCCGGCAGATCGAGGTTCTGGCGCAGCGCCTGCTGCAAGCCCATACTGGATTCGTCGCCCCCCTCAATGCCGTAAATCGTGCCGAGCGTGCCGACAATCACTTCCCGCGCGGCGAGCGACGTCACCAGGCCGATGCCGATGCGCCAGTCGAAGCCCAGCGGACGGATGACCGGTTCCACCGTGCGGCCCAGCGTGCCCGCCAGACTGTCTTCGATGGGCGGCGCGTGGCCGTCCACAAGCGGCAGGCTCGCCAGCGCCCAAAGTCCGATAGACACCGCCAGAATCACCGTGCCCGCGCGACGCAGGAACACTTTCGAACGGTCAAGCAGCCGCAGGCCGATCGATTGCCAGGTCGGCCACCGGTAGGGCGGCAGTTCCATCGTGAAAAGGCGCTTCTTCGCTTTCATCACGGAACTGTTCAGAACCCAGGCGGTGGCGACCGCCGCGAGGAATCCGAGCAGGTAGAGGCCCATCAGCGCCAGCGCGCGCAGCCCCAGGAACTTGCCGAGAATCTCGCGATCCGGCAGGAAGGCGGCAATGATCAGGGTATAGACCGGCAGCCGCGCCGAACAGGTCATGAAGGGCGCAATGAGAATGGTGGCGAAACGGTCGCGTTTGCTCTCGATGGTGCGCGTGGCCATGATGGCGGGAATCGCGCAGGCGTAGGCCGAAAGCAGCGGGATAAAGCTCTTGCCCTGCAAGCCTACCCGCGCCATCGTGCGGTCCGAAATGACGGCGGCGCGCGCCAGATAGCCGGAATCCTCCAGCACTCCGAGGAAGGCGAAAAGAATCAGAATCTGGGGCAGAAACACGACGACGCTGCCCACACCGCTCCAGACCCCATCCACCACCAGCGATTGCAGCCATTCGTTCGGCAGCAGGGCGCGCACAAATTCGCCCGAGGAAGCGATCAAGGCTTCCACACCATCCATCAGCGGCTGCGCCACCACAAAGATGCTCTGGAAAACCAGAACCATCACCACCAGGAAAATCAGCGGTCCAGCGATGGGGTGCAAAAAGAGCGCGTCCAGCCGCCGCGTCCAGACGGGCGCGTTGGGGCTTTGATACCCAGCGGCGCGGGACATGCTGCCGGCCCACTGGCGGCACGCGGGCACACTCCCCAGGATAGGCAATTCCACGGGGCGCGGCAGCGCCACCGTGCCGGCGAGAAAGCCGCGGATCACTTCCAGGCCCTCCCCGCTGGCGGCGCTGATTCTGGCCACCGGCGCGCCCAACTGGTTGGCGAGGGCTTCGGTATCCACGTCGCCGCCGCGCCGCCGCAGTTCGTCCGCCATGTTCAGCAGAATCAGCGTCGGAATGCCCATCGCCAGGATCGGAGCGGCCAGCATGAGATGCCGGCTGAGATTCGTGGCGTCCAGCACCAGCAGCACGGCGTCCGGCTTCCGCATGCCGTCCGTCATGCCGTGCAGAATGTTGTGCGTAACCTGTTCGTCCTCGCTGCGGGGAGTGAGGCTGTAGACGCCCGGCAAGTCCACTACGTCGAGCGTTTTGCTATTGAGAATCATTTGCCCCACGTGATAATCCACGGTCACGCCGGGGTAGTTGGCCACCTTCTGCCGCAGACCGGTGAGGCGATTGAACAGTGTGGTTTTTCCGGAGTTCGGTGGGCCCACCAGAGCGATTACGCGATGGCCGGCGGCACCGACCGGTTCGCGCAGGGGCTCCAGTACCGCAGCCGCGGGCCGCTTCGGGCCATGGGGAAGAGAGTGGAGTTCACTCATCGCGAATCCTTAGGCGAGGGGTCCGGACGGCTTGCGGTAAGTACAGTCATCACAAGAAGTTGCGAGCGCTCGCGAGAGCGGTGTCAGGCGTGCGCGCGGATGAGGATATGCGAACACGTCTCCCTGCGCAGCGCAATTTCGCTGCCATCCACACGGAAGATACGCGGGTCTCCGCCAGGCGCGGTCTTCCCGGCGGCCACGGAATGGCCGGGAATAAAGCCAAGCTCCATCAGGCGGGAAGCAAACTCTTCGGGAAGATCCAGGCTTTCCAAAACTCCCTTTTCCCCCTCCCTCAATTCCGAAAGCGCCAGTGGCAGCGCACCATTCCCGTTGAAAGCAGCTTGCATCTCGTTTTCAGTATCCGCCCGCCGGAGATATAAGTCAAGAATGGTCCGAGATGGCTTCTTCGCGCTTTGGACGCCCTCCCGCGGAGCCCGCGGCCAGCCGTTCGAATCGCCCTTCTATTGGTCATGTTACGATACCAACGTGCCGGAACTTCCCCTTCCCGCATCCCTTTCGCGAAAACAGGCGCTTCGCCAGGCTCACGTATCTTCGCAACAGCTTGCGGCGTGGGAGAAGCAGGGGTTCCTGCCGAGCAAGGATGCGTACACCCAGAGCGACCTCCTGCTGATGCGCAACCTGCGCACGCTGCGCGAATCGAAGGTCCCCTATGCGCGCATGGGCGTGCTGCTCGATTCCCTCCGGAAGCGCATTGGCGCGGCGACGGACCCCCTGAGAGATTTGCGCCTCCGCCGTCGCGGCCGCAAGCTCGCCCTGCATTGGCAGGGCCGCCAGATGGACGCCGAGAGCGGCCAGTTGCTGCTGGAACTGGAGCCGGCCGAGCTGAAAGAGATTCTCGCGTTCCCGAAAGAGCGCCAGAAGAAGAAGGAAGACCCGCGCAAGAGCAAGTCGGCGGAACTGTTTTATCGGGCCTTGGAACGGGAGAACCAGGGCGCACCCGCCGCCGAGGTGACCCCTCTTTACAAGGAGGCGGTGGAGTTGGATGCGGAGTGTTTCGGCGCGCACCTCAATCTGGGGACCATCTATTTCAACCAGAAGAAGATGCGCCAGGCGGAAGAACATTACCGGCGCGCGATCGAGATTCATCCCGGCTACGTCCTCGCCCACTTCAATCTCGCCAGTCTGCATGACGAAAAAGGAGAAGTGGAGAAGGCCCTCGTCTGCTACTCCAGGACGCTCGAACTCGACCCCGGCTATGTGGACGCTCATTACAACTTGGCGCTGCTCTACCAGAACCTGGGCCGCCTGATGGAGGCCGCCCGGCATTGGAAGCTGTTCTTGAAACTGGACCCTTCGAGCGACTGGGCAATGATTGCCCGGCGCGAACTGAAGCGGCTGATCGAAAGCGCCGTGGTGCCCGGCGGTGGCCCGAAGTCCGCTGGTGCGGCGTCCAAGGCAGCCAAACCGGGCGCGGCTGGAGGATCTCCCGCCCGGTGAGTGCGAGACTCCTTCCCCGCAAGCGATGAAGACCGCGAGAAGCGAAGACGCCTGGATTGACCGGATTGCCGCGAGGCTGCCGGTGTATGCCCGCGCGCGTTCCGGGGCCGGAGGCTTGGTGCTGGGGATCGGCGACGATGCCGCCATTTACCGCCCGTCCCCTGGAGAGGATCTGGTTTTCACCACGGACATGATGCACGAGGATCGTCACTTCCTGCGCCGCTATCCCGCGGACTCGGTCGGCTGGAAAGCGCTCTGCCGCGGCCTCAGCGACATCGCCGCCATGGGCGCTCAGCCTCGTTTCGCGCTGCTTTCCCTGGCCGTGGCACCGTGGGTGAAGACGGCCTGGATCGACAGGTTCTACGACGGCTTTCTGGCCCTTGCGGCGCAGTATCGGGTCCCCCTTGCCGGAGGCGACCTCGGCCGCGCGGCGCATACCGCAATCGATGTGGTGGTTTGCGGCAGCGTGCCGGCGGGTTCGGCGCTGCGCCGGGATACGGCATCCGCGGGCGACCGCCTGTACGTGAGCGGGGCGCTTGGCGGCGGCATCCTGGGCCTTCGCTCTCCAAGCAACCGCGCCGCCAGGGAGCGCCACCTTCGCCCGGAGCCGCGCATCGCTCTCGGGCTGGCGCTGCGGCGTCGCGGAATCGCCTCGGCCGCCATGGATTTGAGCGATGGCCTCTCGAGCGACCTCACGCGGCTGGCCCGCGCGTCCGGCCTCGCCGCGCAACTGCGGCGGCCCCTGCCCGCGTTCCCCGGCGCAAGCGAAGCCGATGCCCTTCACGGCGGAGACGATTACGAACTCCTGTTCGCCGCGCCGCCGTCGGTCCGCGTGCCGCGCCGCATCGCAGGCAGCGCGATTCATTGTGTGGGGGAACTCGTCAGGGGTGAGCTGGGGAGCCTGTTTTTCGAAGGAGAACCGCTTGAAGCGGCGGGCTGGGACCACTTTGCCAGATAGGGATGCGGTTACAGCCCATCGGGCGGCAACGCGTGCGAGGCGATGCAACGCGGGTTGTCGGTAGGGAAATCGCAAAATAATGCCACCCCTGCCGGGATTCCTAATTCAAGGGGGGGCGTGCGGTCCCGCGAGCTTACGCTCACGGCTGGCCCATGCCGCCCGATGGGCTTTCCGAA
>JBDIBK010000012.1:0-43970 GCA_039812845.1 Bryobacterales bacterium | reverse complement strand
GCGGGCGCGAACGCGGCGCTGTTATCGATGATCGCCACCGCCACGGTGGGCTCTTCCACCATGCCCGAGGGCTTCCTTCCGCTTCCGCTTGCGAAGGCGAGAGATTACGACGGAGCACAGGCCGCGGGCCGGATGGATATCCGGCTCTACGTCGATGGCGCAGCGGAGGTGCGCATCCACGGGAACACCGTCATTTATAAGTCTCTCCAGGCGCAGGAACCGCGCAATGCGGGGTCCGAGACGACGGGCATTTTCCCGATGGCCGCGCTGAAGAAGCTGGAGATCACCAAGAAGGACGGTCGCGGTTCCTTCGTGATGATCCAGCGCCCCTCGGCAGAGAATGAGTTCCAAACCGTCCTTCGGATTTACGATCCCAAGCCCGGTGAAGACCGCTATCATCTCCGGATTCTTTGGGAAGCGGAGTAGCGGGCGGGAAGACGGTTTTTCCCCGGCCCGGCGGGCTATGGAAGCCAGAGGATGGCGCGCGCGAGCACGATGAGCGCGACCACAACCCCGAACGCGACCGCGAGGCCGTCGATGTCCACTTTGAAACGGCGGTAGAACTTGCTCAGCCCTTCGCTCAAGCGCAGGTCTCCCAGCTTCACAATGAGCAGGTCGTGCCCCTCCGCGTGCAGGGTTTTCTCTTCGCCGGTAGCCTCATCGAGGTAGCTGGGCGTATCGAGGTGCTCATAGAAAGGTTCGGTAAGCGCGTCGGACTCCTTCTTCGTGAGCAGGCTCACCACCACCAGCGATGCAAAGCCGACGCCGAGCGCCACCAGGCAATTCCAGGCATCCCACATAAGCAGCACGCCGAACTGGAGTTCCGTCATCGTGAAGAAGACCACCGAGGAGAGCACGAGACTCGCGAGAGCGCCCCAGCGATTGGAGCGCTTCCAGCACATCGCGCCGAACATGCTGATGCCCATGAAGGCGGCGATGGTCTCCGTGAACAGAAACGCTTCGAGCACGCTCTCGACATAGAAGCCAAAGAGGATGCCAAGGGCGGTTATGGCCAACCCGGAGTAGCGCCCGGCCATCAAGTAGTGACGGTCCGAGGCCTGTTTGCGCATGTAGCGCCGGTAAAGATTCTGTGTGAAGAGCGCGCCGCCATCCACCATCATCGCGGAGCAGGTGCTCATGTTCGCGGCCAGCACGCAGGCGATCATCAGGCCCACGAATCCGGGGGCCAGCAGCGCGCGCGTGGCATAGCCGAAGGCCAGTTCCGGATCCGCCAGCGTCACGCCCCGCTGCATGACCATGACCACCACGATCAAGCCGGTGAGCGCCCAGCCGATGGTGCAGAATCGCTTGGTGAAATTGCCATACGCAAATCCGATGCGGCAGGTCTTTTCATCTTTTCCAGTGCCCACGGCCGCCAGCATGTGCGGCTGGGCCATGATGCCGATGAGCCCGTTGATCGTCAGCACCACAATCATGAAAATGCCAATGTCGCCGGGGGCCACGAGAGAGAGCATTTGCTCCGGCAATTCCCGGCGGATGGCGGTGAAGCCGCCGATCTCCGCGAGGCCGAGCGGAACCAGCATAAAGGAAAGGGCGATGATGAAAAAGCTCTGCACGAAATCCGTGTAGGCCGCCGCGTAGAGACCGCCCACAAAGCTATAGAGGAGGAAGGTGAGGGTCATCACGAAGACAACCGTGTTGGGATCCACGGTGCCCCCGGCCGCGGCGCTCACCAGCTTGCCCGCGCCCTTCATCATCGCGCCGAGATTGAAGATGAAGTAGCTGAGTGCGAACACACTATATACCCCGCCCATCCATTGGCCATATCGGTTTTCGTAGAACTCGCCGATGGTGGTGCAACGGCAGCGGCGAAAGATGGGAGCGAGGATCCAATAGAAGGGGGTGATGAAGAGGTTTTTCCACTGATACCAGATGGCGGCATAGCCACTGCGGAAGGTGGCCCCGGTCAGCGACACCGGCATCTCGGCGTGCGTTCCGACTCCGAACGACTGGGCGATGATGAGCCAGACGTTGAAGGAGCGGCCGCCCAGAAAGTAGTCGTGCGTGTCTTTCACGCGCCGCGCCGCCACCAAGCCAATAATCAGGACGAGAACCAGATAGCCGAAAATGACGGCCCAATCGAGTGGATGCAGATCAATTGCCATGAACTAGAAAAGGTATCACCAATGGCGGGCCGGTGAGCAAGTTTTTGCAACGAGGCCGTGGACCTCGCCATCTTTCAGTACCTGGAGCCTCAAGAGCGGGAGGGGAAGCAATGGAAAAAGTAGTGAAGACGGATGCGGAATGGAGAAAGCTTCTGACGCAATCCCAATACGAGATCGCGCGCCACGGGGCGACGGAACGGGCCTTTACCGGCGAGTTCAACGACTGCAAGGAGGAGGGCACGTACACCTGCGTCTGCTGCGGAATACCGCTCTTCGATTCCGAAACCAAGTACGAATCGGGGTCCGGCTGGCCGAGCTACTATCAGCCGATCGCGCGGGAGAACGTGGCGGAGAGGGTGGACCTGTCGCACGGCATGCGGCGTGTGGAAGCGCTTTGTGCGCGCTGCGACGCCCATCTGGGCCACGTGTTTGAGGACGGCCCCCAGCCCACGGGATTGCGCTACTGCATGAACTCCGCCTCGCTGGCATTCGTTCCGCGGGCCAAGCAAGGCGGGTAAGCACCGGGGCTGGCCTGCGCGGATGGGCTTGCCGCAAGGGGCCTGGAGGGGGTAACGCAACATCGCTCCGCTCAGTCCAATACAATAAGTACGTCGCCCGGTTGGGTCTTTTGCCGCATTGTTTCCTGTTTACAAGCAAACGAAACCTTCGATAGACTCAACGTTGCGCCAGACCGCGTCCATTTTTGTTTGAGAGGGTAGTGTTCTATGCCTGAAAAATCTCCCGTTTCCCGGCGAGCCTTTGTGCAGACCGCCGGAGTGGCCACCGCAGCCGCTGTGGCATCCAAGTATGTCGCCGCATCCCCCGCCATCCTGAAAGTCAAAGCCGCCGGTGCCGAGGTGAAGTATGGCTTCATCGGACCGGGCAGCCGCGGCGCACGACTAATGGAACGGCATCTCACCAAGATTGACGCCGGCCGATGCGTAGCCGTCTGCGACGTCTACCAGCCGAATCTCGATGCCGCCGCCAAGAAGATCGGCACCAACCCCGACAAGTACAACGACTACCGGGAATTGCTCGCCCGCAAGGACGTGGAAGCGGTCTTCATCACGGTTCCACTTTATCTGCACTATCCGATCATGAGGGACGCCCTTCTGGCCGGAAAGCACGTGTTCTGCGAAAAGAGCCTTGTTTTCAAGCCGGAAGAATACCACGGGCTGAAGAAACTGCACCAGGACAACCCGAACCTGATGGTGCAAGTCGGCTTGCAACGCCGCTACAGCCTCTTTTATCAGCTTGCCGAAGAGATGATCCGCAAGGGCACGCTGGGCGAGATCACGCACGTCTTCGGGCAGTGGCACCGCAACACCAACTGGCGCCGTCCGCTCACGGACGCGTCGCTCGAAAAGCAGATCAACTGGCGCATGTACCGGGAATTCTCCGGCGGCCTGACCGCGGAACTGGCCTCGCACCAGATCGACATTGCGGACCGCATGATTGGGGAAAGCCCGCTCTATGTGCAGGGCATCGGCGGCCTCGATTATTTCAAGGACGGCCGGGACATTTACGACAATATCCTGCTCGACTTCGTTTATCCCAGCGGCAAGAAATTCCAGTACAGCTCCATCACCACGAACGCGCACCTGCCCTACGGCGGCCTGAAAGGCATGCCCGAGTTCGGGGAAATGATCAAGGGAACCGAAGGAACCATTGAGATCACCCTCGGCAAATCCATGTGGTTCCGTGAGCCGGTGGTGGCCGCCCGCAAGGAAGAGGCGGGGAAGGCCAAGGAGAACTGGGTGGCCGGCTCGACCGTATCCACCGTAAAGGCCGGCGACGGTTTCCCGCTGCTGCTGCCCGACGACGAGATCACTGAAAACGACTCGTTCCTGCAACGCGAACTCAAGTTCGCGCGGCGCTGGCTGTACTCGAAGGGCGTCATGGTTCCCGAGGAAGAAGTGGATCCGGAATACGCGGAGCTGAAGAGCTTCCTCGAGTGCGTGCGCGACAAGAAGCCGGAAAACATCAAGGCCAACATCGAAGTGGGCCTGCTCGATTCGCTGGGCGTGATGCTCTCGAACAAGGCGATGGACGAAGGCCGCCGCGTTTACTACGCGGAGATCGACAAGATGGGCGTTGCCACCTAGCGGCACGCACTCCGGGTTGGATTGAGAAGGGAGCCTTTCGGGGCTCCCTTTTTTCGTTTGCCCGAAGGCGGAACCCGCCGGCGCGGCTGCGGCGTTAGTCGAATTTCTGCTGCTTGTAGAACTTCGTATGGCAATTCTTGCAGATGTAGGGATACGCGCCGCTCAAGGCCGTCGCCAGCTTTTCGAGAGAACTCCGGTGCAGCCGGAAGACCGCCCGGCTTTGGCAACTGGGACAGGGAATCGGGGAGCGCTCTTGCAGGTGGATCTCTTCGGCTGCGCTGCGGGGAATGGTTGGAGACTGCATCCATGGCTGATCGGCAGCCAAGCTGGCGCACTCGATAGGGACTATGCCCTATTGTTCGATAGGGAGTTACCCGAATTTCACGGAGTGCTTGCCCGTTGTCGGCGGGATTCCA
This sequence comes from Bryobacterales bacterium, assembly GCA_039812845.1. Classification (GTDB taxonomy): domain Bacteria; phylum Acidobacteriota; class Terriglobia; order Bryobacterales; family Bryobacteraceae; genus JACTMJ01. Next base: position 39,323 of record JBDIBK010000012.1, on the reverse strand, counting down.
TTCCCAGTGGGGGAGGGGCAGCCTTCTCTCGGACGGCAGCCAGGTTCAGTGCGCCACGGCCTTCGAGAACAGTTGAATCACCGCCACGCCGGCAACGATCAACCCCATGCCGAGCACGGCGGGGAAATCCAGACGCTGTCCTTGAAAAACCCAGGCCACCGCGGCGATCAGCACGATCCCGAAACCGGACCAGATGGCGTACGCGACGCCGGTGGGTATCGACCGCAAGGTAATGGATAGCAAGTAGAAGGCTGCGGCGTAGGTCACCGCCGTGACCAGACTGGGGACGGGCCGGGTGAATCCGCGCGACTCCTTCAAGAATGTGGTGCCAATGACTTCGCAGACAATCGCGGCAGCCAAATAGAAGTACGGCAATGGATGTTCCTTTCCGAGAGGGGAAACGAGGCGGAAGGACCTGGGTTCGAGAACGGCAAGGGAGGCACCTGGATTCTCGAGGTTTCGTCCGTTCCGCCGCTATGCGCGAACGACGGCGCGGGCGTTCTGCCCGCTTTGGGACGAAATTGGCGGAGGAAGAGGGATTCGAACCCCCGGACGAGTCACCCCGTCAACGGTTTTCAAGACCGCCGCTTTAAACCGCTCAGCCATTCCTCCATATTCAAACTAGCGTCAACGGAGGCCTTCTGGCAATTCGCATCCCAATTTTGTGGCATGGGGAGGGGCATCCGGGCGGGCTCCGCCGGTAGAATTTTCCCGGATTGGCCGACTCTACCGCTTCTCTCGATGCGGCATGTGCCCGCAGTTTGCTTGGATTTTCGTGTATTTTCAATTGGTTATCCCCGCTTGGCCGGTTTGGCCACACGCTTGCAATAGGAGGAGGCAGAGGTGAAGCGAATGCTTAGTTTCGTACCGAAAACCGCTGCCCTGGCAGGCGTCGTTCTCGCGGCGGGTCTGTTTACTCAGGGCTGTGCAACCAAGAAATACGTGAATCAGCAAGTTAGCCCGGTCGACCAGCGCGTCACGGAGGTGGCCCAGAAGACCGATGCGAACGGAAAGGCCATCTACACTCTCGAAGAGAAAACGGATGCGAGCATCAGCCGTCTGGACGAAAACATCAAGACAGCCGAGCGCATCGCCCAGGATGCAACCCGTCTCGCACAGGGCGCGGGCGATACGGCGAACTCGGCCTACGGCGCAGCACAGGAAAACAAGACGCGCCTGGCAGGGCTCGAAAAGCGGCTGGATGGCGTCTACGATTATGAGCTGAAGGCCAGCGAATCGGTTACTTTCGGGTTTGACAAGTCCGAACTCACCGACGAATCGAAGGCGGCCCTGAGCGACTTCATGGCCAAGATGAAGGGATCCCCGAACTTCGTGATCGAGGTTCAGGGCTACACCGACAAGACCGGCTCCGCCAAGCACAACCTGGATCTGAGCGAGAAGCGGGCGGACGCCGTGGTGAGATACCTGGCGACCACGTTCAACGTTCCTCTGCGCAGCATCCACAAGCTGGGCGTGGGCAGCGAAGATCCGATCGCCGACAACAAGACTCGCGACGGCCGGCAGCAGAACCGGCGAGTGGAAGTGCGCGTGTTCGCCCCCACGGGCGCGCCGTCGAGTTCGCTGAGCGCCACGGGCAGTGGCACCACCACTTCCGCCGCGAAGTATCAATAAACTTGCGCGTTTCCTCCGCGGCCCCGGGCGGCATTGCCAATCGGCCAACCGGCATTCTGCTCCAAACTTCGATAGCCCGGCTTCGGCCGGGCTATTTTTTTTGCCAATTCCCGCATCCGCGCCGCCGCGAAGCTTTTCCGAGTTGTAAATCTGAATTCTTGAGGTATGCTGAGGAGAATCCGCGACTCGACGCGCCGGCGGTTGCTCTCCACGAGGACCGAGAGGCGGAACCATGACCGCGGATCTCAAGACGATGGCGGATGAATGATATCGAGAGACACCCCTGGAGACGCCGCATCCTTCGGGGAATTCCACGCGCCGATGCCACTCGGCCCGCTGTCGATCGCCCCATTCAGGATGGCCTTCTAAAGGTGGCACCATGAATTCCCCCGGCTGGCTTTTGACTTTTCGACGGATTGGATCTCTCGTTCTATTGCTTTCGATGGCCGCGCTCCCGCTCCCCGCGGAAGACTGGCTGCCGATCGATTCCGAACTGCTAAAGCGGACCCAGCCGAAACTCGATCCAGATGCCGATGCGGAGTATATTCTGCACAAGACCCGCGTGGAAGACCGCGTGCTCAGCGGTTCGGAAGTGGTGCTGATCTACAGCTATTACGTTCGCATGAAGATCTACACGGAACGCGGCAAGGAGAGATACAGCACCATCGATATCGCGGCCCCTAACGACGGGATGATCCGCGAATTGAAGGGGCGAACCGTGCTGCCCGACGGCAAGATCGTCCCGCTCGAAAAGGACTCCGTGTTTGAGCGCGATGTGAAGCGGCCGAGCGGACGCACGATACGGCGACGGTCCTTCGCCATGCCTTCGGTGAGTGTGGGTTCCGTGATCGAATATCAGTGGAACGAATACTACAACGGACGCTGGTCAAACAATCTGCATCTGGACGTGCAGCAGGACGAGCCGGTTTGGGAACTGCAGCTTCAGGTGAAACCGATCGACTTTTCGCGGACCAACTTTTCCAGGGACCTCCAAATGACCTCGCGAAGTTTCCAGTGCAAGCCGCCAAGCTGGAAGCGGGTGGGACACGACTGGTATGGCATTTCCATGCAGGACATCCCGGCCTTCCGGGAAGAGCAATTCATGCCGCCGGTCGATGGGCTGCGGTCCTGGATTTTCTTCTATTACGAGGAGCGGAACCCACCGGAAGGGAAGAAGTTCTGGCAGCGCTTTGGCAAGGAGAAGTTTGAGGAAGCTAAAGCAAAAACCAAAAGCGCCGATCTAGTGAAGACACGCGCCGCGGAGATCCTGGCGGGCGCGGCAACATCGGAAGAAAAGGTCACCCGATTGGTGAACTATTGCCGCACGAAAGTGAAGAATATCTGGCATCCTCTCTATAAGGTTTCCGCGGCCGACCTGGGGGAATGGAAGCCCATTCTGAAGCCCTCCGAGACGCTGGAGCGCGGGATGGGAACGCCGATGGATGTGCAGTACCTGCTGATCGCATTGGCGCGGGAAGCGGGTTTCGATGCGAGACTCGCCCGTCTGGTGGGCCGCGACGCATTTTTCTTCGAGGTGCAGTTCCCGAACGATTATTTCGTGAACCGCGCCAATGTCGCGATCAAAGTGGAGAATGAGTGGAAGTTTTTCGACGTGGCACAGCCGTTCCTTGAGCCGGGCATGCTCTCCTGGCCGGAAGAAGGGGTGACCGCGGTGATCCCGGACCCGAAGGAGCTGATCGTCGTCACCACGCCCATCTCGCCGCCCTCGCGCAACACCTTCCGCAAGGTTGCCCATCTCTCCCTGGACGAGGAAGGCACCCTGAAGGGGACCGTCGATGAGGCCCAATCGGGCTATTCCGCCGTCTCCGAAAAGATGCGGCTGGTGCGTATGACCGGGGAAGAGCGGCGGCAGGCGGTGGAGGAGGACTTGAAGGAGCGGTACCCCTCGGCCACGGTTTCCAGCCTGGAAGTGCTGAACGCCGAGGACGTGGATCAACTGCTCACCTACCGGTACACGATCTCGGTGCCCAACTACGCCGAGCGGACGGGCAAGCGCCTTTTCGTCCTGCCGTCGTTTTTCCGGCGGGGCCAGCCCGCGTTATTCACCTCCAGCAAGCGGGAGTTTCCGATCTACTTCTACCACGGATGGCTGGAAACCGACCACGTCGAGATCGCTCTGCCGGAGGGCTACGAACTCGATTCGCCAGACGCGCCTTCCTCGTTCCAGATCGGCGAAACCGGGGAGTACGCAGTGAAGATGCGCGTCGTGAAGACCGACAAGGACCGAACCCTGATCTACGACCGCAAGCTGGAGATGGGGCGAGAGGGCAAGCTGCTGTACCCACTGGAAGCCTATCCCGCCCTGAAGAAGGTGTTTGAAACCGTGCAGCAGGGGGACGACCACGCCATTGTCCTGAAGCAGCAGGCCCCGGCCGCGGCGGGAGCGCTCTAGCATGCCGACGCACGCTTTTCGCACGCGAACGGCTCTCCGGCGGATCCTGCGCTTTGCCTTGTTGCCGGCGCTGCTCTCCGCACTGGCGATGGCGGCCGAAGACACGGCGCCGGAATGGCTCTCCCAGGCGGCCCGAACGCCGCATGAGAACTACGGGCCCAAGGTGGATGCCGTGGTGCTGCTCGACGAAGGCAGCACCGTGGTGGATGGCACGGGAAAGAAGCTGCGGCGCCTGCGCTTCGCCGTGAAAGCGCTCACCGACGCCGGGAGGTCAAGAGCGCGGGCCAGCGTCGCGTACTACATGGGCTCCGGCAAGGTGAAGAGCCTGCGCGCGTGGCTGATTACTCCCTCCGGCAACGTGAAGAGTTACGACAAGAAGGAGATTGTGGACACGACGCTGGGGACGGGCTCCGTGTTCGAGGACATCCGCGCGCGGGTGGCGGATGCCCGCATGGACGCGCTGCCCGGCTCCGTCTTTGGATATGAATCCGAGGAGGAAGACCGCTCGATCTTCATGCAGGAGCATTGGCAATTTCAAACGCTCGACCCGGTGATTCTTTCCCGTTACACCCTGGAGGTTCCCGCCGGCTGGCGCGTGGAGAGCATTGCGCGCAATTACACGGGGGCGGACGCGGTTGTTACGGGTTCCGCGCATCGCTGGGAACTGCGGAACCTGAAGCCGATTGAGATTCAGGAGGCCAGCCCGCGCCTTTCCAGCCTGGCACCCTACGTGGCGATCAGCTACTTCGCGGCGGGAGGCAGCAAGCGCGATTCGCCCGAGTTCTCCACCTGGAGCGAGGTGGCGGAGTGGTTCACGGGACTGGTGGAAGAGCGCTCCGCCGCGGACGATGCCATTCGGGCCAAGGTGGCGGAACTGACGGCGACCGCGCGGACGCCCTTGCAGAAAGCCGAAGCGATCGGCCGCTACGTGCAGGGCGTGCGCTACGCCTCCATCCAGCTTGGGATCGCGAAGGGCGGAGGCTATCAGCCCCACCCGGCCACGGAAGTTTTCGCCAAGAACTACGGCGACTGCAAGGGGAAAGCGACGCTGCTGAAGACGATGCTGCGGGAAGCGGGGATCTCCGCCCACACGGTGAGCATCTACTCCGGCGATCCGCGCCGGGTGAACCCCGATTGGCCTTCACCGCAGCAGTTCAATCACGCGATCGTGGCCATTGCCGTTCCGCAAGAGGCGGACAGCCCCGCCGCGGCGGAGATTGAGGGCCTTGGGAGACTCTTGTTCTTCGACCCCACCGACGACGATACGCCGTTCGGCATTCTCCCTCAGCATGAACAGGACAGCTTGGTGCTGATCGAGGCCGGCAAGCTCGGCCGGCTGGTGAAGACGCCGAAGGCCCTGCCGGCGACAAACCATTTGCACCGGGAAGTGAGTGCCGGGCTGAAGGCCGATGGAAGCCTGGAGGCCCGCATCGCGGAACAATCCCTGGGAGAATCGGCAACCAGACAGCGCCGAATCTACAAGGGTCTCGCCGCGGCGGACTATCGCAAACACCTCGACCGCTGGCTGGGCAGGCGCGTGCCGGGGCTGCGGATCGACAATCTGGAGCTGGACCCCGCATTTCCGGGCTTTCAGCGGCAGTTCGCCATCGCGGCCGACAGCTACGGCCAGCGCATGGGCGGGGGCAAACTGTGGGTATTCCGCAGTTCGATCCTGGACCGGGAAGCCGATTACGAGCTGCGGGACGAACGGCGCATTCATCCGTTTGTGCTTGGGGCGGAGTCGTTCTCCGAACGAGCCACATTTCGGCTGCCGGAGGGCTACGCCGTGGATGAACTGCCGGACGCGGTGAAACTGGAGAGCCCTTACGGGCGCTACCGGGCAAGCTGGAACGTGAACGGCGCGGAGATGCATTTCGAGCAAGAACTCACGATGGATTCGGCGGAGATCCCGGCGGCGGAATACCCGCAATTGCGGGATTTTCTGCTGAAGGTGCGCGGGGCGTCGGGCGCTTCCGTGGTGCTGGCCCGTCGCTGAGCGTTAGCGGGCCGTGAGCGCTTCCCGCGCCTGCCAGACGCGCCTTGCGGCCAGTTCCGGGGTGGCCGCCAATGCGGTGAGGTGGCCCATCTTGCGCCCCGGACGCGCTTCGAGTTTTCCGTAGAGGTGGATTTTCACATCCGGGAAGTACGCGGCGGCCTTCCAATCCGGTTCCCCGCCCTCCCAAAGATCCCCGAGAAGGTTCGCCATGGCGGCGGGCCGGTGCTGCTCCGTCGAACCGAGCGGGAGCCCGCAGACGGCGCGCAATTGCTGCTCAAACTGGCTGGTAACGCTCGCGTCGACCGTAAAATGGCCCGAATTGTGCGGCCGCGGCGCGAGTTCGTTCACCATGAGTTTTCCGTCGCGATCGAGGAAAAATTCGACACACAGGACGCCCACGACGTCGAGCGATTCGAGGATGCCTTCCGTGATGCGCACGGCCTCCCGCGAAACGTCCTCCGGAATGGAAGCCGGGGCGATGGTGAGGTCAAGAATATGGTTGCGGTGCCGGTTCTCCACAGCGCCGTAATGGGCAAACTGGCCGCTGGCTCCGCGAGCGGCCACGACGCTGATCTCGCGTTCAAAATCGATGAAGGCTTCGAGAATCGCGGGCGCGCCTTCGTAAGCGGGCCATACGTCGTCCACGTCAAACTCGGATTCCAGCCGGGCCTGGCCCTTGCCATCGTAGCCGAATCCGGTGGTTTTCAATACGCCGCGGCCTCCAAAGCCGTGCAGCGCCTTGCGCAGTTCCGATGCGCCGTTCACCGCGATGAAGGGCGTTACCGGGTATCCGTGTTCGGCGAGAAACGTCTTCTCGCGGAGGCGGTTCTGCGTGGTGCGCAGCACGCGACCCGCTGGCCGCAGCGGCACGATTTCCGCGGCGGCCTCGCTCGCGGCGTGGGACACATTCTCAAACTCGAAGGTAATGACGTCGACGCTGCGGGCGAAGTCGCGGATGGCGTCAAGATCGTCATAGGACGCGACGACTTCGCGGTCCGCCACCTGTCCGGTGGGGGAATCCTGGTCCGGCGACAGCGTTGCCACGCGATAGCCCATCCGCCGGGCGGCGATGGTGAACATGCGCCCGAGCTGCCCGCTGCCCAGCATGCCAATGGTGGAACCGGGGAGAATCGCGCTCATTCGCCGGTCTCCAGCGGAAGCGTGGCGCGGAGCACCGTCTCCGTTTGCGCAGTGCGAAACTTCCGCAATTTCTCCCGCAGCTCCGGCCGCGAATTGGCAAGAATCGCCACGGCGAGAAGCCCCGCGTTGCGCGCGCCCGCTTTGCCGATCGCCAGCGTCCCCACCGGAACGCCGCCGGGCATCTGGACGATGGAGAGCAGCGAATCCATGCCCTTGAGAGCCGCGCTCTCCACGGGGACCCCCAGCACCGGAACAACGGTCTGTGCCGCCACCATGCCCGGCAAGTGAGCCGCGCCACCGGCCCCGGCGATGATCGCCTCCAAGCCGCGGGCCTCCGCCTGGGTTGCAAACTCCGCCATGAGCGCGGGCGTGCGGTGCGCGGAGACCACCCGGCATTCGTGCGGCACGCCGAACTCTTCGAGCGCCTCATGGGCGTGGCGCATGGTTTCCCAATCCGAGGTGCTGCCCATGATGACGGCCACGAGCGGCGCGGGCGCGGAGACGGGAGGCGGCATCACAAATATCCCTTTCCTTTCAACGTTCTGCCAGACGCGAAGGGCGGCACCGATGGAGTGCCGCCCTTCGCCCACACACGCTCTTTGGAATGCGAAGGAAGGGCGGCTATTCCCCTTGCACCGTCGAGTAGCCCACCTCTCCATCAAAGGTGCAGAGGTTTTCCGTCTTGATGAAATCAAGGCCGGACGAGGCGAAGCGCCCCATCAGAGCGGCGATTTGTTGGTAGCTCACGGGGCCGCCGTTCTCCGCAAAGAAGCGGCAGCGCCAGTGGTCCGTGCAGAAGGTTTCCGGGAAGCCGTCGGGATAGACCTTCACCCCCCGATTGCTGATCATTTTGAGCACCAGGCCGTCGCCGACGACGCTCTCTTTCACCACCTTGGCGATCTCTTCGGCGCTGCGCTTCGGATCGTCGAGAAACACGTCGACGCCCACCGTTTCCTTCGTCTGACGGACGCGCGGATTCGGCTTGATGACGCCCATGGCCTCCTTGGCGGTTGCGTACGACACGGGCTTCAGGTTCTCCGGCTTCTGGCCCAGGCGGTCGACGATTGCCTGCGCGAACTCCTTGGTTCCGGCCAGTTGCGTGCTCACGCCTTGCGTATAGATGTCGTAGGTATGAATGCCATCCTCAATGGCCTTGAGCCACCCGTTGTGCACGAGTTCGGCCACGTCTCCCTGGCCGATGTGCACAAGCATCAGGATTGCGCCGTGCAGCAGGCCCGACGGATTCGCCTTGTTCTGGCCGGCGCGCCGCGGCGCGGACCCATGGATGGCCTCGAACATCGCGCAACTGTCTCCGATGTTGGCCGAGCCGGCAAGACCGACCGACCCGGCGATCTGCGCCGCCACGTCCGAAAGAATGTCGCCGTAGAGGTTCGGCATCACAACGACGTCGAACAGTTCCGGGGTGTCCGCCAGCTTGGCGGCGCCGATATCCACAATCCAGTGCTCGTTTTCGATCTCCGGATACTCCGCGGCAATCTCGTCGAAGACCTTGTGGAAGAGGCCGTCGGAGAGCTTCATGATGTTGTCTTTGGTGAAGCAGGTGACCTTCTTGCGGTTATTGATCTTCGCGTATTCGAAGGCGTAGCGGACAATCTTTTCGCTGCCCGGCCGGGTGATCAGCTTGAGACTCTGGCAGACCTGGTCCGTCTGGCGGTGCTCGATGCCGGAATAGAGATCTTCCTCATTCTCGCGAACCACGACGACGTTCATGCCGGGGTGCTTGGTATCGATAAAAGGGTGATAGGACACGCAGGGGCGCACATTGGCGTAGAGGCCAAGCGTGGTGCGGGTGGTGACGTTGAGGCTCTTGAAGCCTCCACCCTGCGGCGTGGTGATGGGCGCCTTCAGGAAGACGCGCGTGCGGCGCAGGCTGTCCCAGGCCGAAGGCTCAATTCCCACGCTAAGACCGCGGGTGTACACCTTTTCGCCGATCTCAATCACTTCCTTCTCAATGCGGGCCCCGGCACTCTCAATGATGTGCAGCGTGGCTTCCATAATCTCGGGGCCGATTCCGTCCCCGTATGCAACGGTAATGGGTGTCTTGCTTGCCATAAAATTCCTAAACTACTGCGCGGAGTGATGGAAAAGAAGCCAGCCGATTGCCGGCGGGCCCGTGTGAATGCCCAAAGAGACTAGTATGCCAGTTTCGCCGCGCTTCATGGCCAGCGCGCGAATTCCCGGCGCGTCAGGCCCCTGGACGGGACGTTCCCTCGCACGAGATGGGAGCCGGTGGAATCGCCCTTACGTCGTGGGCACGAGCTGCTGCGCGCGCATCCACTCCCAGAAACGCTCGATCCAGGAATCGGAGGGCAACCCTTTCTTGCGCATCCCGAAGCCGTGCGCGCCCTGCGAATAAATATGCATCTCCGCCGACGCGCCGGCCTGTTTCCACGATTCGTACAACCGGACGCTTGTCTTCACGGGAACCACGGTCTTGTCGTCGTCGGCATGCACGAGAAAGAGCGGCATGGGATTGGGCGGCGCGGTGACATCCGGCGGCATGGCCGCATAGATCGGCGCGGCGAAGTCCGGCCGGCTGTCCTCGCGCCCCTGAAGGGCCACGGCCACGGTGACCCAGCCGCCGGCGGAGAAGCCGAGAATTCCAATGCGCCCAGGGTTCACGCCGAAGCGGGCCGCATTCTTCCGCGCCACGCGCATTGCCTGCAAGCCGTCGGCCACGGCCAGGGGAATGGCTTCCGCGCGACGCCGGTTCATCTCCGCGGTATCGCCAGCCTGGGGGTCGCCCGTGCGCAGGAGACGGTACTTGAGCAGAAACACGGTGACACCGCGGGCGCGCAGCCACTCGGCCACCTGGGTGCCTTCGTGCTCAATCGCGAGGATGCGGAAACCGCCGCCCGGCGCGACCACGACCGCGGTGCCGTTCGCGCGGCCCTTTTCCGGCTCGTAGACCGTGAGCGTCGGCTTCGTCACATTCGCGATGCGCGCAATGCCGTCCGTGGGCGGCTGTACGGTCTCCGGCCAATTCCAGGATTCGGTGCCGGGCGGCGGCCCGTCGTAGAGCGGAATCACGACGTTCTGAGCGGCGCAGATTGCGGTTGCGGCAAGGATAGCAAGCAGGATCGACAGGCTTCGCATGGAGGCAGTATATCCCGTCCCGGTGTGGCGAAATCCGCCGCTGCATCGCCTGTGCCTCCCGGCGGCGGGGATTCCACGACGGGCCCCAAAGCGCGAGTGCGATGCGGGGGCCGTGCATGCGAAGGCCATGCCGGTTCTGCAATCCTGGGGCGTGGACCAGACAACTGCATTGATCGATTTCCGGAACGTCAGCGTGATGCGCGGAGACCGGGTGATTCTCGACCGCCTCTCGCTGCGGATCGAAGCCGGAGAGCATGTCGCGATTCTCGGGCCGAACGGGTGCGGCAAGTCAACGCTCGTGAAGACGATTACGCGAGACCTCTATCCGTTGCGGCGAGAGGGGATGACGGCACGGATTCTGGGCCGCGACCGCTGGCATCTTTTCGATCTTCGGTATCAGCTTGGCGTGGTCTCGCACGATCTGGCGAACATCTGCCACCGGCCGATCAAGGGCCTGGAGACCGTGCTGAGCGGCTATTACGGGAGCATCGGGCTGATGATGGCGCAGACGCCTTCGGAGGAGATGCGCGCCAAGGCCGAAGCGCTGATGGAGGAGTTCGCGATCTCTCATCTCAAGGAGCGCTGGCTCGACGAGCTTTCCTCCGGAGAGGCGCGGCGCGTTCTGATTGCACGCGCCCTGGTGCATGAACCAAAGGCGCTGCTGTTTGACGAGCCCAGCACGAGCCTGGATTTGGCGGCACAGCGGGAACTGGTGAACGTGCTGCGGGGCTTGAGCCGCCGGGGGGTATCGCTGGTGCTGGTTACGCACCATCTGGCCGATATTATTCCGGAGATAGAGCGGGTGATTCTGATGCGGGCGGGCAAGGTGATCGCCGATGGAGCGAAGGGGGAAGTGCTGACGGCAAGCACGCTCGAAACCTTGTTTGGGACCCCCGTGGAACTGGTATGCCGCGATGCATTCTTTCACGCCTGGTGGCGCTGACGCGGGAGGCCCGTCTGGCTGCAGCGTGAGCGTTTGCGGTGGCTTCGCTGCCTATTGTGACCCGAGGGTCTCCCCTTGTGCAGCCGAAAGCGCATCCTGCTTGTAGCCGCAGACGAAGCCCCGGCACTGCGGCAGGTTGGCCGGCGTATCCGTGAGCTTCCAGCCGTCGACCTTGGCGAAGCCCGCCACGCGCACCATGTGGGCAAGGCAATGGAGCGTGGGCGCCCACCAATTGGTGACATTGCCCCCAAACTGATTGTCGGGATAGAACTCCATCAGCATCTGGCCTCCGGGGTAGCCGTGGCTGATTCCTCCCCGATACGGGCTGAAGTCGTCGAGGATGGCGGATTCGAGGTATAGCCGTTCCGTACACACCGCGCCGATGAGGTCCAGAGCGAGCAGGGGATGGCGGAGGTGATAGAGGAGGCCGAACGCGAAGACGTAGTCGAAGCGGCCGAAGGTCTCGGGCCGGAGATCGTAAACACTGAGGCTGTGGCGCTGGCATTGTTCCTCGGAGTAGCCGAGCGCCTCCCGGCAGAGATCGAAATTCTCCCATGCCTTGCGGTCCTGCTCTTTGAGGGAGCCGAGAAAATCGGAGAAATCGTCGATGGCCACCACCTGCCGCGCGCCGCGTTTGAGGGCTTCGAACGTCCAGAAGCCATCCCACGCGCCGATGTCGAGGACGCGCTTGCCGTCGAGGCGCTCCGGGATGCGATAGGAATCGACACTGAGCGGCGCCCAGCCAGGGGTGACGATGCCATAAGGCAACTCGATGCGGTGATACCAATACGGGAAGCCGGCGACGCGGCGGGAAAGCGCGGCCGCCGCCATCGCGGGAGCATCGGAGGAGGCGGCGGCGGTGCTTTCGTGAAGATCGGTCATAAGGAAACACCTTTCGGGATGGGTTCGGCGACGGCTGAGATTGCTCTTAGGACGGACTCGATTGGCGCTCGCAAAGCTCCTGCCAGGCGGATTGATAGAACGCTTCGAGCGTCTCGACAAAGCCCGCTTCCGCCATCAGCGGGCTGGCGAGCATTTCGTCGCGCAGAGACCGGCGCAGGGAGAGGCGGAGTTCCGGATCGGACGCCACCCGCGCGCATGCTTCCGCGAAGCCTTCGGGCGATTCGGAGACCCATTCGGAACGCCCCAGCGTGCGAAGGATCGAGGCCCCCACCCGGCTGGCGTGCCGCTCCCCGGCCTGCGTAAGCACCGGGACGCCCATCCAGAGCGCCTCGCAGGTGGTGGTTGTGCCGTTGTAGGGGAAGGTATCGAGAGCGATATCCACGTCGTTGTACTGGGCAAGATGTTCCGCCAGTGTCGGCGTTCCGTTGCGCAGTTCAACGCGATCCGGAGAGATGCCGCCCTGGGCGAGAACACGAAAGAGGTTCTCCCGCGACTGGATGTTCTGATACGCCTTGCCTTTGAGCAGCAGTTTCGCTCCAGGAAGCGCCGCCAGCGCCGCTCCCCAGAGCACGGCGCTCTCGACATCGATCTTCTTGCTGTTGTTGAAGGTGCCCAGCGTGAGGCAGCCGCGGCGGTGCTCCGGCAACTCTGGCGCAATGTCCTGAGAGAAGACGTGAAAGGGCTGCATACGGCCGGCGTCGTCGAGGACCGTGTCCAGTTGATTTCCCGGCGGGCTGAAACAGAGGAAGCCGTTGGGCAGCCGCGCGAGACGCTCCGTGCAACGCTCGCCGCCGCCGATGGGATCGGTGACGCCGTCCACAATGCGGTAATCCATGTTCGGCAGACCGGTGGTGTTCGGGTAGCCGAGATAGGTGCATTGCAGCGGGGCCGGTTTCTGAGCAAAGATCCCGAGGCGGTTCCCGCCCGTGTGACCCGCAAGATCGACAAGAATGTCGATCTCATCCTCGACGATCTGGCGGCAGGCCGCTTCGTCCGAGAGCGCGGTGATGTCGCGCCATTGCAGATCGAGTTGTTTGATCCGCGCGGTGAGGGTGTCCTCGCGGTCCAGATTGCTGTAGCAGTAGACCTCGAAGCGGCCGCGATGGTGGCGGCGCAGGATGGGGCCGAGGAAGTACATCACCGAGTGCCGGCGGAAGTCGCCCGACACATAGCCCACGCGCAGGCGCTTGCCGCGCACGATGGCGGTTTTCGGTTCCATCCGGGAAGCCCGCGCCTTCTCGACGGCGTCGCGACCCCAGCTTCGGTGCAACGCGAAGACATGCTCCGGGGAGAAGGCGGAGTGGAAATTGAGGTTATAGAGCAGGTTCGAAAAGGCAACGCGGTCCTTGGGGTCGCATTCGACGGCCCGCTGGAAGGATTGGAGCGCCTCCCGCATGCGCCCGAGCTCGCCCAGGCAGTTGCCCGCGAGATTGTGGGCAATCGCATTTCCGGGCTCCTGGCCGCTGGCGCGGACGGCCAGCGCCAGAGCTTCTTCGTGTCTGCCGTTGATGCGCAGCAGGTTCCCGGCGTTGAGGAGAGCTCCCGTGCAGCGGGTGCCGGTATTGGCGGCGCGGAGATACCACTGCATCGCCTCGTCCCCGCGATGCCGCGCGACGGCCAGGTTGCCCAGTTCCATCAGCACATCCGGGTGTTCTCCCGCAATCTCCCGGGCGCGCTCCAGGCAGGTGTGAGCTTCGTCATAGCGCTTCTGCTGAGAGAGGGCGAGCCCCAAGCCCAGAAAGCCCTGCCAAAAATTCGGCTTGCGATGAACGGCTTCGGCTTCGCACGCCGCCGCCTGTGGCCACTCCTGGCGAAAGGAGTGAATGGCTCCCAGATTGTGCCAGGCTTCGGCGTGGCCGGGATCCGCGCGCAACGCCATTTGATAGAGTTCCGCCGCTTCGCCGAGCCGGCCGATCGCGCGCATAACGTTGCCCAGGTTGTTGAGCGCCACGGGGGAATCCGGCTGAAGGGCGAGCACCTGACCATAGGCATCAATTGCCTCCGGATAGCGGCGCAGATCGGAAAGCGCCTGCGCCCGCAGAAACACGGAAACCGGATCCGCCTCGTCGAGTTCGAGGGCCTTCTCCGCGCTTCCCAATGCCGATTCAGCGTCCCCGGCGCTCAACAGCGCCCGGCCGAGATCCCGCCAGTACATGGCCGTGCGATCGCTCAGGCCGCACGCTTTCTTCAGGAAGCGCACCGCGTCTTCACGGCTGCCGAGCGCTTCACTCGCCAGCCCCAGCCCGTGCCAGGCGGCGGGCAGTTGGGGTGCCTTTTCCGAAACGGCGAGGAAACGGTCCAGGGCCTGAGTGTGGCGGCTTTGCTCCAGGGCCCGATATCCGGCTTCGATCTCGTTCAAGAGCGCCGTGGACGCTTCCGGAAGGCGGACAGGGGCCTTGGGTTTAGAGGTCTTGCGCATAGTGCGATGCGGCCCCGCGCGGAGCCGCTGGTGGAGAGGTTCGGCGGAAGTGGCCATTCGCAATAGGGTGCCGGCGCAAGTTGGCGGCGCGAGTCCGCAGTACAGGGGGTTCTTCCCAGGACTGCGGCAGCCGTACTAAGGAAGACGTTTTTTCTTCAAGCAAGGCCGCCGCCACACCGATATGGGGCGGTAGAGAAATCAACGCCGCTCCCGGGCGCAAACAGGGAGTCCGGCAGGAAGCCGGAAGATCACATACAGGATTGAGTCAACATGTCTACATCGATCGTAACCAACGTTTCCTCCCTGATCGCGCGCGAGAATCTGCGCGTCAACAACGAATTTCAGGGCCGCACGATTAACCGCCTCACCTCCGGCCTGCGGATCAACAGTTCCGCCGACGACGCCGCCGGACTGGCCGTGGCAAACCGTTTCCGCAGCGATATCACGGAGCTGACGCAGGGCGTGCGCAACGCCAACGACGGACTGAGCACCCTGCAGATCGTCGACGGAGGATTGAACAACATCTCGAAGATCCTCGACCGGCTGAAGACCCTGGCAACCCAATCGGCCTCCAACACGTTCACGGGCGACCGCACGACGCTGAACAACGAGTACAGCGAGCTGCTGACGGAAATCAACCGCCAGGCTTCGAACGTGGGGCTGGTGGCCGGCGGAACCAACAACACCAACATTTCCGTCTACGTGGGCGGCGGCAGTTCGCAGGCCAACGCGAAGGTCTCGATCGATCTGAGCGGAACCGCGAACCGTGTGGATTCGAGCTCGCTCGGCATCGGCGGCACCCAGGTGGTGAACGGCGGTGTTTCGATCGGAGCGGTGAATCTCGACACGGCGGGCACGCTGCTCACGGGCAGCACGCAGTCGATCGATGTCCAGCTTTACGACGCCAGCCTGAACACCATCGTGACGAAGACCGTGACCGTCGTGGGCGGCGCTTCCGGCATCAACGCCGATCAGGCCCTGACGCAGATCAACGACCAGTTGAACTCCTTCGGCATCACCGCCAGCAAGGGCACCGACGGCGTTCTTCAGCTTTCTGGCAGCCGCGCTTTCAGCGCGCTGAGCAGCGCGGTGACCGGCGGCGGCACGGCATTCGCGACCGCTTCGACCGAGGTGACGAACAGCTCGAACTACCGGCACGAGATCGCGGCCTACGTTGCCGCCGCGGACAGCCAAACAATCACGGTGCAAAACGCGCAGGGCGCGGTCAACATTACCCTTGCTGGCGGCGCGGACGCGGCCGCGGTGAAGACCGCCTTGAACTCGGCCGTGAGCGCGCTTGGCATCGAGGTGGTGGGCTACAGCGGCACGGACGGCATCAGCATCCAGAGCAGCAGCGCCTTCAGCATCACGGTGACCGAAGCGGCGACCGGAGACGGCATCAACGGGGCCGTCGCGGGTGCGCTGACGGTGACCGCGGGCGATACATCGGCGAGCGCCACGGGGAACGCGCTGGCCGCTGTCTCCTCAATCGATGCGGCGATTACGGCCCTGGGCCGGGTTCAGGGCAAGGTGGGTACGGCGCAGAACAAGCTGCAGTACTCCATCCAACTGGCGCAATCGCAGATCGCCAGCTTCTCGGCCGCCGAATCCCGCATTCGGGACGCGGACGTCGCCCTGGAGGCCTCGAACCTCACCAAGGCGCAGGTGGTGCAGCAGGCATCGCTCGCGGCCCTGGCCCAGGCGAACTCGGCTCCCCAGGCCGTGCTCGCGCTGCTGAGGGGCTAGCGCGCCGCAGCTCCCTATCAGGGCCGGCCCCGTCCGCGCGCGCTCCGTGGCGGCGCGGACGGGGCCGGCCCGAGCCTTTTCAACAAGACAGCACGGACGCGGCGGTAGCGCCGTGGCGGAGCCACCGGGAACGGGGCGATCGCGTCGGCCACGCCATATCTGACCGCCCCCCCTCTAAAGTGCACCGAAGAATGTGCCGATAAGCGAATGGGGCAGGCGACCAGGACGCACCACCCATTCCCCGGCTAGGGCGGATGGGGCGGATATGAAGCGTTCCGGGTTGATAGGCCGGATAGAACGAGTTCGAGGACCTTATGAGCACCAGTTCGCTATTTCTCGGCAACAGCGCCTACTCCAAAGACTTCTCGGAGGTGATTGAGCGGACGGTGGCGATCGCCAAGCTGCCGATGCTGCAGTTGGAGCAGCAGCGCTTGCAGACCGGCGACCGCGGAGCCGCCATCACCGACCTGCAGGGCAAGTTCGAGACCCTGCGAATCGCGCTGAGCGATCTCTCGTCGAGCGTGGCTTCGGCGAATCTGGCGGCGAACTTCTCCGCCACCGGCATTGCCACGGCGACGCTGGGGGAGAGCGCGGCGGCGGGCGAGTTCTCGCTCGAAGTTACCGACCTGGGCAGCTACACAAGCTACGTGACGGCGTCCGGAGTGGCCGCTCCGGGCACGGACGGATTGGGCAGCGAACTGACCAAGACGCTGGTGATGGACGGCGTGGAGACGACGCTGACCTTGAGCGCGAACACGCTCGGCGCGCTCGCGAAGGCAATCACGGACTCCGGTGCCGGGGTAAGCGCGAGTGTGGTGAACGTCTCCTCGACGGGCACCCCGAGCTACAAGCTCGTGCTGCAGGGCGGCAAACTGGGCGCGCAGACAATCGCTCTCAAGGACGGCGATGCGTCGGGAGCGGATCTGCTCGAGGGCACGGCCCTGAGCGAGGGCGGCAATGTCCGCTACAAGGTGAATGGAATTGCCGTGACTTCGGAAAGCCGCACGGTGACGCTGGCTCCGGACGTCTCCGTGACGCTGAGCGGGACAACGGCGGCCGGCAGCCCGGTGACGCTGTCGGTGAAGCGCAGCGCTTCGCAGATTGTGGACAAGCTGCGCGCGATGGTGTCGGCCTACAACGCGGCCACGGCGAAGCTCGACGAGCACCGGGGCCAGAGCCGGGGGGTGCTGCAAGGGCAGAGCGTGGTATCCACTCTCTCCAAGGTGCTGCGCAACCTGAACGGCTACAGCGCCGATGCGGGAGCCTATCAGAACTTCGCCGATATCGGGCTCAGCTTCGACGACAAAGGCGTGCTTTCGCTGAACTCGGGGGCACTGACGGGACTGAGCGACGAAAAGCTGGACCAACTCATCGGCTTTTTGGGGCAAGGCGAGGGCGGCGGGTTCGCGGGACATGCGCTAAGCGCAATCGGCGCGGCGACGGCGGCCGAATCCGGGATCCTGGCCTTGGAGAAGAAGTCGTACACGGACCGGGGTAAGGCCGAAGCGCTGCAAGTGGAGCGGATGCAGGAGCGTTTGACGCTGATGGAAACGAACCTGCGGGAGCGGTTTGCGGCGCTCGATTCGGCGATCGCGGGATTGCAGCAGCAGGCCCTCTATTTCAACAATCTGTTCGAATCGATGCGGATCGCCCAGCAGACGTACTCGAAGTAAGGCCGAAGCAGGAATGTGGTTTCGGGGAAGAGGTTCGAAGGCGGGCGGGGCGGAACGGAAAGCGGACGGAGAGCGGAGGATCCGAGGGGACAACACTGCATGGAGAATCAGACCTTAGGCGCGGCGAATGACGAGGGCCTGCGTGAGGAGGCCCGGCGACAACGGGCAACGAGGGCCATGGAGAGCAACGACGCCGGTCGGGCCTTTCCGGCGACGAAAGCGCTGACCGAACTGGGGCCGCTGTCTCACGCTCTTAGGGGCAAGCCCGCAGCGCCGCAAGAGGCCGCTGGATGCAGCGCTCCGGAACTGGGCGCGCTGCGAGGGCGCATTTTCAGTGCGATCCGCAATGGCGATTACATTTTGCTGGCGACTCTGCTGCCCGTCTACGGCGCGAAACTCGAAGCGCTCGTTAGCGGCAGCCACGCCGACCCAGACATTCTCCACCGGGCGGAAGCCGATCACACGACTTTCTTCGAGCAATTGAAGGCCGCTTTGGTTACCAATCGGATCCAGGTTCGTTTGGAACTGGAGCGGGTGAAGGCGTCGCGGCAATACGCCACGGAAGCGCCGGAAGAGGCTGCAAGCGGATGGCACGGATGAGCGGCGGCGCGCAAGCCGCTCCACAAGAAAAGCACGAAGGATGGGCAGAAAGTGCGCGTGAGGTCCGCCGACGAGTCTGCTTTGCAATTGCGAAAGCTACAATCGCGAAAGCTACAATCGCGAGATGCGGCGCGCCTTCAGCAGGGACGTGACGGCATAGAAGGCCATCATCCCGACAAACAATCCGCCGAGCAGCAATGCCAGAGCGGCGTCCAGGTCCTCCCGCCGATGGAATTCCCGGTAGACCATGAACGCGCCGATCACCGTGAGCGCAAGGAAAAGGAACGCGATGGATTGGTTCCAGACCACGCGAAGCGGTTTGATCACCGCGGGAACGATATGCCGCTGGAACTCCGTGATCATCCCCATATCAATTCTCGCGTGGAAGCCTCGCCTTTCCTGATCTAATCCTACACCTTCAGAATACCGATAGATTGCCTGTCAGCGCGACACTGCCATCCGGAAACGGCGGGATCGCGAATCCGTTCCTCTTGTATGAGGATCGGCAATTTACCTACAATCGAGGGCGAGTGACAAAATTCCGCGAGCGCGGAATTCGTCCGGCCGCAAAGCGGGAAATGAGCAACTGGGACACCCAAAAAGGAATCAGCTTGGACGACAGACTCAAGCAGCTTATGCAGGAACTGGGCAACGCGATTAACGAGGCCCTTTCCGACTCCGAGCGTATCGCCGAATCGATCGGCGAGATTCGCAAGGAAGGTTACGACGTCTTTCTGGTTCTCGAAGCGACGATTGGCTTCAACAAGCGGAAAGACGAAGAGGGAGACCCGGAAGACCGGCGCGGAGGAGCGGAGGCCGAGCCGCTCCCGGACCTCGTCGAAGAGACGGAGGAAAGCGTGAACTGGACGGCCCAGGACGAGAAATTCTTGCGCGCGCTGAAGATCACGATTGACGAATAGCGGGCGGCTGGCCGTGGACGCGCGGTGCCGTGCCCCGGGAGGGCGGTGACGATCTGCGCAAGGGTGGCGCTGGGCTGCGTAGGGGCGGAAACGGGCCGCGACCGGCACAGCGGTGCGGGCACGCCGGGCTCTTTGCAGTGCAGCGTCAACCGGCGAGTTCCCGGTAAACGGCGTGGGTAGACGCAACGGCGCTTTCCCAGCGGAAGCGGGCTGCGCGATTGCGGCCCAAGTCCGTGAGCCGCTTGCGTTCGGCGAGGCTCTCCGTGAGCGCCGTCAGCCCCTCTTCGATCGAGGAGGCCTTCATTGGATCCACGAGCAGCGCCGCATCGCCCGCCACCTCGGGAAGCGACGAGCGGTTCGATGTGAGCACCGGCAGACCCCAGGCCATCGCCTCGAGCACCGGCATCCCGAAGCCTTCGTCGAGCGACGGAAAGGCGAAGATCGCGGCTCGCGAATAGTAGCTTCTGAGGGTTTCGTCGCCACAGTAGCCGATGCGTTTGATCCGGTCCCGCGCGGGAGATGCGGCGATGGCCGCCTCGATGGCTTCCCAGCCGTAGCCCTGCCCCCCAATCAGGACAAGTTCCCAGGGCGCGCTCACCCGCGCGAAGGCGTTCACGAGGGCCGCTACATTCTTGCGCTTCTGCAGCGCGCCCACGAACAGGATGAGCGGGGCACGCTCATCGGCCGAGGGCACGGACGCGGGATCCGGGATGCGCACGCCGTGCGGGATGATCCGGACGCGCGCCGCCGGCACGTCGAGCAGATCCTCCACCTGGGACGCGGTGAAGGCTGAAACGCAAATCACCAAGTCCGAGCGTGCGGCGGCGTCGCGGGCCTGCAGGGCAAAGCGCTCCCGGAACTGGTCCGTGCTGTAGTAGGAGGTCAGCACGAAGAGGTCATGGAAGGTGCTGACCGCGCGCCGCAAGCGGAGATGCGGAAGACGCTGGTTGAGGCCGTGAAAGATGCGGGGCCGAAAGGGAAGCAGGTGGTCAATAAGCGGGAGACGCCGCGCGTTGGGCGGAAGGTCCGTTTCGAGGCTCTTTCGGAAGCGGTGCATCCGGTAGCAGAAACGATAAGTGTCCTCCGGGTAAGCCGCCGCGAGGCCGTATAGAAGCTCCCGCGAGTAGTTCGCGACGCCGGTGGGGCGCGGGTCGGCCGCATAGGTGGCATCGAGATGGATATGGAGCGGCATCCCAGTCGGCGCGAGCGCGCGGCCGTTGTCCCACGATAGCACCCGGCGAAATCTGGACCATTCCGGATAGATTGGCAGCCGCGCGGCGCATTCCGCCACGGCCCTGTCGGATGCGGACGTCACGGGCTAAAACTCTTCGGACACGCCGTAGGATTTGAGCTTGCGGTACAGCGTGGTGCGGCCGATTCCAAGCAACTGGGCGGCGGTCGTGCGGTCTCCGCGGGTGTGCGTGAGCGCATTCAGGATGGCGCGGCGCTCCACTTCCATGAGCGGCAGGACGCCCTCGTTCGTGTTCGTGGAAGCGGATTCCGGCTGAGAGACGCCGGACGGAATCGCGGCGTCCTGCCGTGGAGGAAACACCGTGTGAAGCACGCTTGAAGGCAGGTCGTGAACGCCGAGGTCCCGGCCGGCCGAGACGGCCGACATGCGATGCACGGTGTTTTCGAGCTCTCGCACATTGCCGGGCCAGTCGTACTTGAGCAGCGCCTCCTCGACGGCGGGAGAGAAGCGCATTCCGACGGAATGCTTGTCGAGGAAGTAGGCGGCAAGCACGGGAATATCCTCCCGGCGCTCGCGCAGGGGCGGAATGCGCAGCGTGATCACGTTGAGGCGGAAGAACAGATCCTGGCGAAAGCGGCCGCGGCGAACATCCTCCGAGAGATTGCGATTGGTGGCGGCCACCACACGGCTCTCCACGTAGCGGGTTACGGTAGAGCCCACGGGACGGAACTCGCGCTCCTGCAGAACCCTCAACAGCTTGGCCTGAAGGGAAAGGGGCAGCTCGCCAATCTCGTCGAAGAAGGCCGTGCCGAGGTGCGCTTCTTCGAGCAGGCCGATGCGGTTCGTGTCCGCACCGGTAAACGCGCCGCGCACATAGCCGAAGAGTTCACTCTCCATCAGCGGGCCAACGAGGACGGAGCAATCAATCGGAACGAATTTCTTGAGGCCGCTCCGCTCGTGCACCTTGCGCGCCACCACTTCCTTGCCGGTGCCCGTCTCACCGAGAATCAGCACGGGGCTTTGGCTGGAGGCAATGCGGTCAATCTTGTCGCGCAGCTCCCGAATGGCTGGAGAAAGGCCGATGAGGGCGACCTCCGACGACCTGGCGGGCGCGGCGCAACTGGATTCTCGGTGCATGAAGTTCGGACAGATTCCCGTCTAAGGGTATTAGTGGTCCGGCACCAGGAAAATTCTCGGAAAATCGTCACGCAAAGTGAGAGAAAGTTTCTCCGCTTCCTCGCGGGCGAGACGGCGGCCCACCATCACCCTCCACAGAAGGCCGCCGGGAGCGGCGGGATTCGGAGCGGAGACGAGCCGCACGTCGAGCGCACGCTCCACAAGCTGTTCGCGGAGTGCGAGCGCATTCTCGTAGTTGGCGAAGGCGCCGACCTGGACCGCGAAGCCAGCCTCTCGCTCAACGGGCGATCCGGCGGGGGAAGGCGGCGCAGCGGGAGCGGGGAGGGTTTCGGGAGCGCCGGTGGTGGGCGGCGCGGGCTGCCCCGGCAGGCCCACGACCTCCACGCGAACGGGGGCCGTGCCTGGCCCGAGCATTGCGATTTCGCGGGCCGCGGCGCGGGAAAGATCAATGGCGCGATTCCCGACGAACGGTCCGCGGTCGTTGATGCGAACGCGGGTGCGCAAACCGTTGGTGTGGTTGGTGACCTCAACGACTGCACCAAAGCGCAACGAAGGGTGGGCCGCGGTCATTTTCTCCTGATCGTAGACTTCGCCGTTGGCCGTGCGGCGGCCGTGATAAGGATCTCCATACCAACTGGCGATGCCCTCTTCGGAAGCGCCGATCACCGATGGCAAAACGGGTCTCGCGGAGACGGGCGGTTGCGCTCGCCGCTGCTTACGCCCGCAACCGCCAAGCGCAACCGCGAGGATGCAAAGCGCGATGCATCCGGATGCGCTCAAGTGCCTTGCCGGCGGGGCTGCGAGCCGCTTCTTCCTTGGCGCCGAATGGTTCAATTCGTCTCCTCACTGGGCGCTCTCAAGGCATGCGATGACGGCACCCGAAGCACGCACTTTATGAAAACGCTTGACATTATCCGCGATCCTATTTATAAGGAAAGCACAAAGCAACGTCGCACAAAATGTGTGCGCTTCGTTGGGAGAATCGTTCGAACGGAACTTTCGACCGCGGGCAGATCTTCATCACCCGCAAGAATACAGCCGAACAGGCCGTGGGTTGATCGCGATCATCGAACAGGAGCCCCGGGAAACCGGGGCTTTTCCGTGTGCGGTGCGAGGGCTTCCTCCGCGGCTGTACGGAGGGCATTCGCGCGGGGTTTTATGCGGCTTCGCGCTTCGCAATCGCGATGACGTGGAAGCTCTCTCCCATCCCGAACAACAGGGACTTCAGTTGCTGCCGCCGCTCCATCGTCTCCTTCTCATTCGCGGCTCGGAGCGCTCGCGCAAACTCATCGCTTTCCCCGGAATAGAGCAGCGCATTTGCCAGGCGCTCCATGCGCAGAATCTCTCCGCCGCTGCGACGGGCCACCCGCTCCAGCACGTGGAACGGGACATGCGAGGTGATGTCGCGCCGGCCGGGATCGGCGAGCACATCGGCATCGGCGCGATGATCGCGATAAGACATCAGCGAGCCGGCGGGGAAGCGCTTCCAATCGCGCTCGAAGTAGCCGTAGTCCACAAACACGAAAAGAGCGCTCGCGCACTTCGACAGCAGATCTTCGAGGAAACGAATGCCCCGGCGATGCACCTCGAACTCAAAGCCGTCGAGGGCGGGCACGCCATAGCGCGCGGCGTATTTTTCAAACTCCTCCGAAGGTTCGGGGCAAGGGTGCCATGCGAAGCGCGCGTTGCGCCACTCGACGCAGCGCTCGCGGATGCGGCCGCCATCGCGAACGGCCGACGCGACGGGAAAGGCATCGAAGAGTTCGTTGCCGAAGACGACCCCGGAGAGTGGGGATACGGGCGGCACCGTATGCACCTCGATTGCGCGGTATTCCCAATCCGTGAAGGCCTCGGCCATCTCTCCGCGACCGGCGCCGTATTCGATGAGGATGCGCGGCAAACGCAACTGATGCTCCCCAATGAGGCGCTCAATGTAGCCGCGCATCAGGCTGCCGAAAACGGGCTGCAGTTGGGAGGCCGTATAGAAATCGCCCCGGACTCCGATCGGCTTCTCTCCCCGGCAGTAGTAGCCATGCAGAGGGTGATAGAGAGCCAGTTCCATGAAGCGTTCAAACGAAACCGGTCCGTTCGCCGCAATCTCTTCGCGAAGCAATTCTTCCATGCGATTCTCCACCATATCGCAGCCCCCGCGCGCATTCGACGGACACGAGCCGCGCGAAGGCTTGCCGACGGGGCCGAAGGCGGAGGCGCGGCGGAGACGGGGCGGGCCGGGGCACGGCGGGCCGGGCGGTTTCCGTGAAGCGGCCACCGCTCCAGAGGCCGGGTGGAATACACTAGTGCCAGAACCGCGACGCCCGGGGCACGCCCCGGCAGCCGGATCCAGTTTCATTGAGGTGGGTATTATGGGCAGCTTTTCCCGAAGAACATTCCTCTCCAGCGCGGGCGCGGCAACCGTCTATCAACTGGTGCCGAGAGCCCAAGCGCAATCCGGCAGGGTTGGACCGAACGACACCATCCGGCTCGGCCACATTGGCGTCGGCGTGCAGGGTTCCGGCCTGCTCGACGAGTTCAAAGTGATTCCCGGCGTGAAGCCCACGATTGCCGCCGATCTCTACGACGGCTATCTGCTGCACGCGAAAGAGGCCACGAAGAACACGATTGAAACCACGAAGGACTACCGCACCGTGCTCGACCGCAAGGACATCGACGCGGTGGTGATCGCCGTGCCGGACCACCTGCACTGCCATATGGTGCTCGATGCGCTGGACGCGGGCAAGCACGTGTACATTGAGAAGCCGCTCACCTGGGCGCTGAGTGAAGGAAATTCGATTATCCGGGCGGAGAAGAACAGCGGCAAGCTCCTGCAGGTGGGCAGCCAGGCGAAGAGTTCCACGCTGACGGCGAAGGCGAAGCAACTGATCAAGGACGGAACGCTCGGCAAGGTGACGATGGTGAGAATGTCGAACAACCGGAACTCGGCCGAAGGAGCGTGGCGCTACCCAATCCCACCCGATGCCTCGACGGCCACCGTGGATTGGCCGCGCTTCCTTGGGCATTATCCTGGACGCCCGTTCGACCCGGAGGTGTTCTTCCGGTGGCGCTGCTGGTGGGAATATTCGGGCGGCGTGGCGACGGATTTGTTCGTGCATCTGCTGACGCACATGAACGAAGTGATGGACGCGCCCGCGCCGAAATCCGTGGTTTCGCAGGGCGGCCTTTACCGCTGGCGAGACGGCCGCACCGTTCCCGACGTGATGAATTCCATCTTCGAATACGAAGAGGGATTCGTCATCGACATGTACGTCAATCTGAACTGCAGCCGGGCGGGCGAGCCCCCGACGATCATGGGCGACAAGGGCACCATGGTGATTGACCGCGGCAAGCTGGTGGTGTACCCGGCCCCGGTCGAGGAAGAGGTGCAGCGATACGGCAGCCGGGCGTGGCCCAAGGCCATGCGGGACGAGTATCTGCGCAAGCACGGCGTGGCGGTTGGCGCTTCCGGCGAGCAATTCCCGGAGCGGGCGCTGCCAAAGCAGCAGGTGGTGGAAGTGGCGGAGGGGCCGTCCCACACGGAGCACTTTATTTTGTCGCTGCGCAACGGAAAACCCAGCGTAGAGGACGCCACGGCGGGCCACCTGGCCGCGGCCGGAGCGCATCTGGCGAATATTGCATTCCGGGAAGACTGCAAGGTCTCCTGGGACCGAATCTCCGGCGCGGTTACACGCTCCTGATCACCGGGAAGAATCAGGCGGCGGGAATGTCCTGGGGCGCCAGCGCCGGACATCCCGCCGCGCCTTCGTTTACAATCAGGTTCTCCAGATCGGCATCGAAGAGAGCACCTTCCAGTCTGGCCACGCGAAGCGAATCCGCGTGCAGGCAGGCGCCGCGAAACTCGGCTTTTGCGAAGCAGGTCCCAGTGCCGATTTGCGTGTTGCGGAGGTCGCTCCGGTTGATTTTCGCTCCCCGGAAATTGGCGTCCCGCAAGTCCGCGCCGTAGAGACTGCAGAGGTTGAGAGTGGCCTTCTCGAAATCGGCCCCGCGCAGGCAGAGGTGGCTGAGATCGGCGCCGGTGAGGTCCAGTTGATAGAACGAATCGCCTTCAAGGTTGGGCCGCGGTTCCTTGCAGGTCTTGCGCCACCGGTTCCACTCCGCGGCTCCAGCCGCCAGAATGTGGCCAATAGCCGTATTGGCGGCAATCGCCCCCTGGCTTTCGTTCGGTTTTTTCTTCCCGGCCTCGTTGATTTTCACCAGCGCTTTCAGTACGTTCCCCCGCAGGAAGGGCCCGCCGGAGCGCAGCAAGCCCCGCAGAGGCTCCGTGAACTCTTTGAACGCCAGATGCCCCATGGCCCAAACGGCCGCCCGCTGCATGGGCGGATTCGGCCGCATCGCCAATTCGGCAATGCGCGCGGCGGCGTGCGGGTCTCCACTGTAAGAAAGCCCGACAAGCGCATTCAGCGCAATGCGAGGCACGGGGCTCTCCGCGTGCTCGCGCAGCAACTGCTGCACCGGGACGGAGCGCGCCTGGGGCCAAAGACCTTCGATGACGTTCGCGCGCACGCGGTTGTCGGGGTCAGCCAGAAGAGAGGCGGCGGTCTCCGTGCTTTTCGTCATCTTCAGGAGAGATTCCGCGACCCTGGAACGAACCTTTGGGTTGGGGCTGCGCAGGAAACGAACCAGCAGAGAGTTGGCCCTGCCGACGGTATCGATCGCCGCGACAACTTCGAGCATCAGGAACAGACCATCCGGCACGGAACCGTCTTTTGCCGAGGGAAGAAACTTCTCCAGCAGGACGCACTCCAGCCCGGGCTTCCCTTCCGTCAAACGGTGTACAAGCAGCGTTCCTTCCGCGAGAGAAAGGCCTTCCCGATACTCAAAGAGCGGCAACAGATACCCCTCTTCGATGGCCATGGACGCTGCGAAGCGGGCAGCCGCATTGCGCGCGGGAGCATTGGCCAGCCAGCGAAACACGATTCCAAAGAATAGCGACGGATTCCGGGCGCAGACCGAACGGAGCTCATGGCTCGCCGATTTCGGATCGGCATCGAAGTTTTGCAAGAGCAGCTCCACCCGCGCCGCGCAGTCCTCGGTCTCGAGTTGTTCCGGATTGGACATCGGCCTTGCCACCAGAGTTCGCTTCCCGGCATCTCCGGGAAATAAGGGGGCAGGGGCAGACGCGGCCATTCCAGCCAGCCGCGATCCGGCCCCGCTCCTTGAGGTTTCTCATCGCCTGGCGCGCAAGGAACTTTAGTTAACGAATGCAATTGTTTGCGGCGGCTTGGCTGCACGCGCCCGCGCTACGGAATCAGCGGGCTTTCGGCGGTGGCCATCTCCGCGCCGTAATTCTCGCGAACCGACATGGATTGATCCGAGTAGAACGTGCGGCTGCCGGTGGTGCCAAACTGGGTGGGCTCGGCGGAAACGGCGTAGCCCGTTTCGGTCTTCGTGACCTGGAACTTGTAGCCGCCTTTTTCGCCATCGGACAAGTCGCCCGGCAGCAAATCGGCGCCATCGGGGCTGGGAGCGCCCGATGGCGAAGGCCCCAGCTTCTCCAGGCTGTCCGCGTACTTGCCGAACTGCGAAAAATACCCGGCCTGTGCTGTATGGATGGTCTTGATATGGCTGATGGCGGCCATCTCCTGGGCCGACATCCGCATTCTGCCGAGACGCGGAAGAGCGATCGTGACGATGATGAGGATAATCGCGATGACGATCAGCAGTTCAATCAGAGAGAAGCCGCGCTGGCGGCGATTCCGCTGGCCGCGGAGCGCGAAACGGGGGATTCCTTGCACCTGGAGACTCCTTCAGCCCGGCGTTCGAGGCCGCCGGAAGCGGGGACGCGAAATACCCCACTCATCACAAGAGTATGACGCAGGAGGGCTGTCGTGCGTTCAGGCCAAAATCGCGGGCGGCGCTCACTGCGTCAGGCGGTGAGGCGCAGGACGAAATTCTCCATCACGATGCGGTCATCCGGCCGCGCATCGCGCAGGGCGCGGTCCGCGTACGCAATCAGGCGCAAGGCCCGGCGAAGGCGCTGGGGAGAAAAGCGGGTGGCGGTGTCCACGATCTGGTCCGCCCTGGACCGCCACATCATCATGCCGATCTTCTGGCAGTGGCTCTGGATCTGCTGGGACGTCCGCAAATTCAGTTCGCGCGCGGCAAGCGCCATGCGGAACTGCGCGGAAAGGAAGGTAAGCGCCAGAGGAAGGTATTCGTTCTGCCGGATGAGGGTGTCGAGAAACCCGAGCGCTTCCGTGCGGTTGCCGGCTCCGATGGCGGCCACCAGGCGAAAGATGGTGGTGGCCTTGGCATCCGTCACCAGAGCGTCAATATGCTCCGCGGCAATGGTGCCGTTGGGGCCAAGGAACAGGGCAAGCTTTTCTATCTCGCCGTCGATGCGCGATGCATCGGCACTGAGCGTTTCCACCAGCAGTTCCACTTGCGCCGTCTGGATGCGAAGCCCGCGCGCCGCGGCCAGTTCCCGAACCAGATCCTGGGCGGCGGCATCGCTGAAGCGGGGGAACTCCACCACCCAGGGCACGCCGGAATAGAACTTGCGGATGCGGTCCACCTTGGCCTTGTCGTCGTTATCGAACTCGTAGCGGCCGGATTCGAGCAGAACGGTGGCACCGTCGGTGGGGCGCTTCAGATATTCATCGAGCGCCTGAAAGGCGGCGGATTCTTCGTCCTTGCCGGCGCGCCCGCGCGGCAGGGCCGCCTCCGCGCCAAGGGCGTGAATCGCGCGCACCGGCGCGAACAGCGAGAGGGCGCGTGCATCGTCCAGCACTTCGGCGAGGGTGGCGGAATCCAGATCGTGCCGCGAAAGCCCGCTTTCGCGGTCTTCTGGGCGGAGCAGCGCTTCAAAGAGTTCACGGCGGCAGCGCTCCCGCTCCCAGGCGTCCGGGCCGAGGAAAAGAATCACGGGCGGCAGCTTCCCGGCGGCGAGTTTGGAACGGAACTGGGCGGGCGTCATCGGGCTAGAAATCCTCCACGATGCGGCTCACCACAGTGCGGGCCACTTCCCGGCTGAGCCGTTCGAGCGCCGCGTCGCTTTCGTCGAAATAGGCGCGCTGGTCCACGGCGATCTCGTAGCGGGCGCGGAACTCCATGCTGTCGTTGCGATAAATCATTTTGCCGGTGCGGCGATCCTCCAGACGGATCTGCATGCGGACGAACAATTGCACCATGCTGGCGCGGCCGCTGGAGGGGTCAAAAATCAGGGGCGACACCTGCTGGCTAAGGATGGCCCCACGCAATACGGCGTCGGCTTCCTCGGGGGCGGCCACCACCTGGTAGCGGGTCCGGCTGAGAAACTCGCGCGCCAGTGCCTCGGGCATCCATTGGGTGAGCCGATAGCGGGTGGTGAGGTTATCGAAAGCCGGAACCGCGATGGAACGAATGCCCGGAGGAAGGCGGTCCGCTTTGCCGGCGGTGTGATATCCGCAAGCGGTGGCCAGCGTAAGGCCCGCCGCGGCAACGGCGAGAAGGGCGGCGCGGCGGTTGGTTAGGGCGAGGGGGCGGAGCACGGTTAGCAAATTTCTATTCTGGACGATTCCGCGCGGGGATGCGAGATGGCATTCCGGAGGGCGACAGGCCCCGCGATTCGGCTGGCTGCCCGGCACTGCGCGGCCCGGCGTTCAGATCCGATTGATGAGGCTGGCGACGTAGCCTGCCCCGAAGCCGTTCCCGATATTCACCACCGTCACGTTGCTCGCGCAGCTATTCAGCATCGTGAGCAGCGCGGCAAGCCCCTGGAAACTCGCGCCGTAACCCACGCCGGTGGGGACGGCGATCACCGGACAGGGCACGAGGCCGCCCACGACGCTGGGGAGCGCGCCCTCCATACCGGCGCAGCAGATAACAACCCGCGCGTCCATGATGGCTTCCAGGCTGTCGAAGAGCCGGTGGATTCCAGCGACACCGACATCGTAAATGCGCTCCGGGACGCTGCCCATCACCTCCACGGTGGCGGCCGCTTCCTCGGCCACCGGGATATCCGTGGTGCCCGCGGCCATCACGACGATCTTGCCCTTGCCGTAGATTGCCTTATCCCGAAAGAACCGGGCGGCGCGGCAATGGGGAAGCAGTTCAATTTCCGGGAAGGCCGCGCTCAGCGCCGAACGGGCTTCGTGGCTCACCCTGGTGAGGATGATGTTTCCGGGATGGGCCAGCAGTTTCCCCGCGATGCCGACGAGCTGCTCCGGCGTTTTCCCCTCGCCGAAGACCGCTTCCGGCAGCCCGTGACGAATGGCGCGGTGATGATCGAGTTTCGCATAGCCCACGTCTTCAAAGGGCAGCATGCGAATCTTCTTGAGGGCGTCCTCTTCCGTCATCGTGCCCTCCCGCACCTGGGCGAGCACCTGTTTCAATTGCTGGTCATTCATATCCGGCGTGATCCTCCGCGGCACACGTCTTGCGACTCTCCGGGCATGGTCTTCCGGCCGGGGCCGTGAGCGGGCGGCGAGGGCACGGCGGGTACGCGCATCCGCTAGAACCGCAAGGTATCGCCCAGTTTCAGGTTGTGCTTTTTCGCCGTGCCGGCAGCCAGTTCGAGCACGTAAAGCGAAGGCACGGAGCCACCGTAGCTGGGGCACTTGTCGGCGGCTTCCCGGCAGGGTGGGGTATCGGCCGAGATCTCCACAATGCGGCGGTCCCGGTCCATCCAAATGATATCAAGCGGGATTTCGCACTGAAACATCCAATAGCCGCGCTTCTCCACCG
This sequence comes from Bryobacterales bacterium, assembly GCA_039812845.1. Taxonomy (GTDB): domain Bacteria; phylum Acidobacteriota; class Terriglobia; order Bryobacterales; family Bryobacteraceae; genus JACTMJ01. Next base: position 8,813 of record JBDIBK010000012.1, on the reverse strand, counting down.
TCCCGTGAATGAAGAGCATCCCTTTGTCTTCCGGCAGGCTGGTGCGGAACATCATCCCTTGCGCCTGCCCCTCGGGGGTGAGCTTGGTTTCCGCCTCAATCCGCACGCCGTCCGGCAACTCGACCCATTGGTAGCCCGGCGGGAGGCTGGAGCCGCAACTCCAGGCGAAGAAAGCAATCATGAGCGCGCCAATCGCCGTAACAATGTTCCGCATCCCTTACAATAGTGGTTCCCCGGCAGGCTCCCGTGCAAGTGGCCCGCCCCAGGTTTCCATGGCTGCATCCGCATTGCGAAAACTCTGGCTTACGCTCGAAATGATCCGGTTCGAGCACTCCGTGTTCGCGCTTCCCTTTGCGCTGACCGGCAGCTTGCTGGCCTGGCGGGAAATGGGCTTTCCAATGGCCGGGCTGGGCTGGAAGCTTCTGTGGATCGTGATCTGCATGGTGAGCGCGCGATCCGCGGCGATGGCGTTCAACCGCATCCTCGATGCCGATATCGACGCCCGCAATCCCCGCACCAAGGGCCGCCACCTGCCCGCGGGACTGCTCAGCCTGGGCTTCGCCTGGAGCTTCACCATTTCGATCAGCGTGGTGTTTATCGTTGGAGCGCGCGCCCTGAACGATCTCTGCTTCCGGCTTTCGCCCGTCGCTCTGGCGGTGGTGCTGTGCTATTCATACACCAAGCGATTCACCTCTCTTTCGCACGTGGTTCTCGGGTTCGCGCTGGGCATTGCCCCAAGCGCCGCCTGGATCGCGATGGCCGGTTCGCTCGACTCGCGAATTCTGTGGCTTACCGCCGCCGTCACCCTCTGGACCGCGGGGTTCGACGTGATTTACTCCTGCCAGGACCACGCCTTCGACTGCGACGCCGGCCTGCACAGCCTGCCCGCGCGCTTCGGCATCGCCAAGGCCCTTTGGCTGGCCCGCGCAATGCATGTGGCGATGGTGGCCGCGCTGGCGGCGCTCGTCGTGGCGTTCTCGCTGGGCGCGGCCGCGTGGCTGGGGATCATGGCGGTCGCGGCTGTGCTCGTCTGGGAGCACTCCCTGGTGCGCGCCGACGATCTTTCCAAGGTGGATGCCGCGTTCTTCACGGCCAACGGCTACGTCAGTATTTTGTTCTTTCTTTTCTGGTCCTTCGACATCTTATGGAACAGGACGTGACCGCGCCCCAGGCGGCATGCAGGGTGGACGTGAGACAGTAGTAGGAGTGAGGGAAGTTGTCTGTGGGGACCGGAAACGGCAACGCATGGAACGAGGTTGAGAAGGGGCTGCCCGTCGTGATCGACGATGCGCGCCTGCGGCCCATCTTCGAGAAGGTGCTGGCGGGCGACCGCCTGAGCCGGGAAGACGGCGTGACGCTCTACCGCAGCGCGGACCTGCTGACGGTGGGCTACATGGCGAACCTCGTTCGCGAGCGGCTGCACGGAAATACGACCTACTTCAACGTCAACCGGCACATCAACCCCACCGACGTCTGTGTCGCCTCCTGCCGCCTTTGCGCCTTCGGGAAGAAGGCCAAGGATCCCAACGCCTACACCATGTCGCTCGAAGAGGTCTGGCATCGTGCCGGTCTCGGATGGAGCGAATCCATTACCGAATTTCACATCGTCGGCGGGCTGCACCCCACGCTCACGCTCGATTGGTATTGCCAGATGGTGGCGGGCCTCAAGGAGCGCTTCCCCCAGGTACACATCAAGGCGTTCACCATGGTGGAGATCGCTTACTTCGCGCAGCGCGAGAAGCTAAGCTACCGTGAGGTGCTGGAGCGGCTGGTGCGCGCCGGTGTCGATTCGATGCCGGGCGGCGGCGCGGAGATTTTCTCCGAGCGGGTCCGGCGCATCATTTGCGACCACAAGATCGATGGGGGCGAGTGGCTGGAGGTGGCCAAGGTCGCCCATCGGGTGGGGCTGAAATCGAACTGCACGATGCTCTACGGGCACCTTGAAACGGAGGAAGACCGCGTGGACCATCTGGTGCGCTTGCGGGAGGTGCAGGACGAAACCGGCGGTTTTGTGACGTACATTCCGCTGGCGTTTCATCCGGCCAACACGCCCTTGCAGCACATTGCGGTGACTACCGGCTTTGACGATCTCAGGAATGTGGCGGTGTCCCGCCTGATGCTGGACAACATTCCGCACATCAAGGCGTACTGGGTGATGATGACGCCGCGGATCGCGCAGATCGCCCAGCGTTTTGGCGCGAACGACATCGACGGCACCGTCGTGGAGGAGCGGATCTACCACGACGCCGGGGCCACTACCAGCCAGGGCCTGCGCCGCCAGGACCTGCTGCGGCTGATCGAACAGGCGGGCCGTGAGCCGTTCGAGCGCGATACCCTTTACCGCCGCGTGGTCCGGCCCGAAGGCGGGGCGAAGCCGGCCGGAGTGGGCGCAACCCTCACCGTGCTCACCTGAGTCGCCCGATACCGCCGCGGCCTACTCCGGGCAGATCCCGATATCGAGGAGATTCGGGCGTTCGCTCGCGATGGCGGCCTCGACGGCGGGAGCAATCTCCGCCGCCCGCTCAATCCGCCGGGCCTGGACGCCGAGCGATTGGGCGAGAGCCACGTAATCGACGGCCGGCCGGTCAATCTCCATGGCGATGAAGCGGCCCGTCTGCGCCGAGACGTAATCCGTCTGGGATCGCATGAAGTTCTTAAGGACGTTGTATTCCCGGTTGTTCATCACGATGAAGGTAACGGGCAGGCGCTCATGAGCGGCGGTCCAGAGCGCCTGGGGCGAATAGAGCGCGGCACCGTCGCCGACAAGGCACGCGACGGGCTGACGCCCGAGCCCCAGTGAGCAGCCCACGGCCGCGGGCATGCCCCAGCCGAGAGCGCCGCCGCGCAGGAACGAGTATTGCCGCGGCGACCTGCTGTTGAGGAATCCGCGCACATAGCTTGAGGTGGCGATGGCTTCATCGACGATGGCCACCTCGGGCCCGATGGCCCGCACCGCTTCGCAAGCAGCCACCAGCGGCGTGGTCACCGGCTCGCCAAACTGCTCGTCCACGCGGGCGGAAAGCGCTTCGCGGCGCGCGTCTTGCCGGAGCCGGGCCATCCGGTTGCACTCTTCGTAGGCGCTTGCATTGGGCTGAACCGCCTTCTCAATGTGGGGAAGCAGCGCCCGCAGCGATGCCTGAATGTGGCCCACCACCGAGAGTTTCGTCACGTAGGTTCGCCCAAGATCGCGAACATCGGAGGAGAGCTGGAAGACATCGCAGCCTTCGGGAACGGCCGACCCCTCCGAATAGAGAATCGTGATCAGGGACTTGCCGCCAAGGGCGAATATGGCGTCGTAATCCGAGAGAATTTCCGCAATCTTCCTGGCCACCGTGGGGAGATTCCCGGCCCAAAGTGGATGGGAGGTTGGGAACGGGATGCGGGAGGGCCAGGACGACCCGTACACGGGCGCGCCGAGCAGCTCCGCGATCTTCACGACCTCGGCGGCGGCGGCGCTCGAATGAATTTCGTCCCCGGCAATGATGGCAAGACGCCCGGGCTTGAGCGCGCCGAGGTAGCCGGCCAGCTTTGGCAGGGACCCGGCAATCGCCTCGCGGTCAATCACCGAGCGCTCGCCAATCCCAACGCCGGTCACCTGCTCCATCACGTCCATGGGAAGGGAGAGGAAAACGGGGCCGCTCGGCGCGGCATTGGCATCGTGAAAGGCGCGCCGCACGAGGATCGGCAACTGCTCCGCGCTGGTAACCTCGCGCGCCCATTTCACGGTGGGCGTGGCGATGCGCACCAGATCGTCGAAGAGCAGCGGATCCGTGACGGCGTGGCGGAGATCCTGCTGGCCGGCGGTGATCACCAGCGGGGTTTGCGCGATGGCGGCGTTCAGCAAATTGCCCATCCCGTGGCCAAGGCCCCCGGCGGTGTGCAAATTGAGGAAGCCGGGGCGGCCGGAAGCTTGCGCATAGCCGTCCGCCATGGCAACGGCGGACGCTTCCTGCAGCGCAAGAATGTACTTCAGATGCGGGGTGCGCAGAAGGGCATCCATGAGAGGCAATTCGGTGGTGCCGGGATTGCCAAAGATGTACTCAACGCCTTCGCTCGCCAGAATTTCAAGCAAGAGCTCGGCACCCCGCCGGGCGGGCAGCGTTTCGACGGGGGCAATGGCATGAAGGGACATCGCGGTTCTCCTTGTTGGGATTACAGCTTCAGTGGGAGGTCCCGCGCGGTAGCGCTGGACGTCTCTTCCGGCCTGAAACGGCTGGAATGTATAAGTATATTTTATTTTCGTATTTAACGCAGCGATGGCTAGAAAAAGGGGTATCGGGAGTGCCGGTCACGACCCGATTTAGGCTGGGGGCATTCGGATAAATCCAGTTGCTTTCAATGGTTTGCAATGGCGTACCTTTCCTGCCAGCGCGCCGTTCCGGCGTGATTTCGCGGCCCCGATCCCTATACTTGTCTCGCTCGGGCAATTCTCGCGCCGGAGCGGAGGGAGGTTCCGGTGGCTTCGCGATTTATGGCGCTTTCGAATGGGCTTGCGGCTCAGGGGATTCCCGGCATCCGGGAAGGGGTTGTGCAGGGTCCGGCGGCGCTGCTGAGCGCCCTCTCTTCGGCGGCTGCGTCGCTGCCGGATTCCTGCATTGGGAAACCGCTGGCGATCTCGCTGCGGTTCGAGCGGGCAATCGAAGCGAAATACCCGTTGTGGGCGTTCTGGTTGAAGGCCGATGCCGCGTGGGGAACGGGTTTCGCTCCGTTGAGCGAGTGGCGCTCGCGGCTGCCTGCCTCCCACAAGGCGCTCCCTCTGTTGGTGATGGCGCGGAGCCAGGGGCGCTGGGATCTTGAGGATCCGTTCCGCCCCGAGTTTGCGCATCTGCTGCGGGAGAAGGACCCGCTCGGGAACCCGGACGGCGGAATGCTCGTGCATGCGGCCGCGCCGGGCACGCCTCCAGGCGAAGCGCTGCACGCATCGCTCCAGCGGTTTCTTGATTCGATACGGCCTTCGGGCGGGGAGGACCTCCCGGAGAACTGCCTGGTGGCACGGAGCGGTTGCCGCTCCGTGGAATGGGATTTGCCGCTCCCGGCGACCCTCCTGGCGCGCATGCTGGGTGAGGGTTCCACTGGGAGGAATTCCCGCCCTTCGGTGATTCGGATTCCGCTCACCCCGAGCTTGCGGGTGCGTGCCCGCTGGAAAGGCCCGCTGCTTTGGGGCGCGTGGAGAGCGGCTGAGGCTTGGGAACGCTTTCTGGCGTTGGGATACCGCGGGGGAGACGCCATGCGCATCGGGCTGGATGTGCGCGCCGAAGAGAGCGGCGAGACGCACGCGCGCTTCCACCGCTGTCTGGCCGATGCTTCGAGCGGCATGGAGATCTCCCGCGCCGAATGCGATCACATTCTTTCGCGCGGCATCCGGACGATCGCACGGAACCTTGCGGAGGATGGTGAAATTGGCCGTATACTGGAAACCCCGTATGCCGTGCTGCTGCGACGGAACGCTCCGAAGGGCTTGAGCCTTTTCGAGGCGGTTTCCCTGCCCTCGCCCGAGCCGCCGGAGGCCTCCCCCGGCGGGTTCGGGGAAGACGGGTCGATCCGCGATAGCGAATTACCAAAGCCCGATCTTCGCGCCGCACTGCAACGGGAACGGGAGGCGGCGGTGGTATTCTCGCTCTCCACGAGGGCGGCGGGCAATGATCGATTCCCCACGCGGAGACCGGCCTGACGGCGTCAGCGCGGCAGAACGAACGCGGCATAAAGATCCATGACGTTCGTGCCGGTGGGGCCGGTTTTGAGAAGCTCCCCGGAACCGGTGAAGTAGGAATAGGAATCGTTCGCCGCGAGCGACTCCTCCGCGGAGAGGCCGAGGGCCTTGCCTTTCGCGACGCTCTCGCCGGTGACAATCGCTCCGGCGGCATCCGTCGGGCCGTCGCTGCCATCGGTGCCCCCGGCGAGCAGGCAGATGCCCTCCATGCCTTGCGCGGCCAACGCGGCGGCGAGGGCGAATTCCTGGTTGCGGCCGCCCTTTCCGTCGCCCCGAAGGGTGACGACGGTTTCACCCCCGGCCAGCAGACAGAGCGGCGGTTTCGCGGGGCGGCCGCTTTGCCGCGCTTCCCTGGCGATGGCCACCAGCATCCGCGCCTGCTCGCGGGCTTCGCCATCGAGGGAAGTCGTGAGCACCAGCGGGCGGTAACCGAGGGAGCGCGCCACGCGCGCCGCTTCGCGGATGGCCAGCGCATTGCTGCCCACCACCAGGTTTTGCACGTGCCTGAAAAGCGGATCGCCGGGTTTGGGCGTCTCCGCGATCTCCAGGCGCATGCCCCGCTCGAGGCGGTCCCGCACGGCGGCGGGCACGCGGTTTCGCAGCCGAAAGCGATCAAGCACCCCGAGGGCATCGGCAAAGGTGGAGGCGTCCGGCGCGGCGGGGCCGGAACCGATAACATCGAGGTCGTCTCCAATGACGTCGCTCAAGAGCAAGGCGAGCACGCGGGCGGGCGCGGCGCGGCGGGCCAGTTGCCCTCCCTTGAGCATGGAGAGATGCTTGCGGACGGCGTTGATCTCATGGATGCCGGCACCGGAAGCCAGCAGCAGCCGGGTGGTTTCCTGCTTTTCGGCCAGGGTGATGCCGTCCGCGGGCTGCACCAGCAGGGCCGAGGCTCCGCCGGAGATGACGGCGATCACTAGATCGCCGGGTCCCGCTCGATCGGCCAGCTCGGCAATTCGCCGCGCGCCGGCACATCCCTGTTCGTCGGGCACCGGGTGTCCCGCTTCGACGATCCCCACGCGGCGAAGCTTCGCGCCGTGGCCGTACTTGACGGTGACCGCACCTCCCTCGATGCGTTTGCCAAGCACGGACTCAACGCCTTGCGCCATGGCGGCGGAGGCTTTCCCCGCGCCCACCACCCAAATGCGCTCTACACCCCGAAGCGGATAGCGGCGCTTGCCGGCCACCAGCGTCTCTCCCTCCAGCCGCAAATGCCGCAGCACGGCTTCGCGCGGCGAGGCGGAGGCCACGGCGGCGGCGAACACGCGGCGAGCGGCCGCCCGCATCCGCTTTTCTGTTTGCACCAACTTCGGCATGGCCCCCCAGTGCGCGAACGGCTAAAATACCCCCAGCCGAAGGATGCGGTCCACCACTTCCTCGGGACTTTCCAAATCGCCATCTACGCGATGCTCGGCCAATGCGTAAAAGGGCTGGCGAGATTCGAACAAGGCACGGAAACGCTCCGGATCGCGGGCCAGCGGGCGGTGCTCGAACGCGGCGACGCGAGCCGTCAGAGTGTCGATGCCGCAATCGAGATAGATGGTGACGCCATTGTTGGAGAGCCGTTCCATGCAGGTTTCCGTGACGCACGCGCCGCCCCCGAGAGCCAGGACCATGGCGTGCCCCGACTGCACCCGATGCACCCGCGCGGCCAGAGCGTCGCGCTCGATCGCGCGAAAGGCTTCCTCGCCTTCGGTATCGAAAATCTCGGAGATGCGCTTCCCGGCCTGCCGCTCAATGTCATCGTCAAGATCGTAGAAATCCCAGCCGAGGCGATCCGCCAGCATGCGGCCAACGGTGGTCTTTCCGCTGCCCATGAAGCCGATGAGATAGACCGCGGGGGTTCGAACCAGCTTGAGGATCATCGCTTCCACTCCTCCGGTAGCTCTCCAAATCGAAGAACGATCGCATCACGTTCAATGTAAGCCAGAAACTCGCCGTGTCGCATCCTGGAAGCGGTTCAGGCGCTGCCGTTGATGCGTGCCAGGCGATGCTGGACGATGCCGGGCAGCAGCTTTGCGGCCGCCACCAGCGCCCAGCTTGAGGCCGGCGTGACGACCGTGCGCCGATTGCGCAGGATACCGCGGCGCACGGCTTTGGCGCAGGCTTCCGGAGTGATGGCGAAGCGGTCCCTGGAGGCTGCCAATGGAGCCGGTGGGGAGCCGGAAAGCGCGTTGGCCTGAAATTCCGTCTTCACGTACCCTGGGCAAACCGCAAGGGTGCGAATGCCCCTGGCCCAATACTCCATGCGCAAGCCTTCGGTCCAGGAACAAAGCGCGAACTTGGACGCGGAGTACATGCTGAACCAGGGCAGTGTCACTTTCCCCGCGACGGAAGCGACGTTCACCACCATGCCCGCCTCGGCGGCGTCGGGCAGCCTCGGCTGCCGCAGCATTTGCGGCACAACCAGCCGTGCCAGTTCGAGCGGGGCAAAGAAGTTCAGTTCCCACAGCGCTCGAATCTCCGCGCTTTCCGCCTCCATGGAGTTCCGGTAGTGGCCCACGCCCGCATTGTTGATGAGCAGGTCCACGCGCCTGAAACGGCCGAGCGCCTCGGCGAGGATGCGCGTTCTGGTGGCGGCATCGGTAATATCGCCCGCCACAAGCGCGTCGCCTTCGGCGGCCACCCGGTGAAGCGCTTCTTCATTCCGCGCAACCAGGACGAGGCGCGCGCCGGCGTCGCGCAGTTCCCGTGCCAGTGCCGCGCCAATGCCCCGGGAAGCCCCCGTAATAATCGCTGCGCGCCCTTCTAACCGCATCGCATATTCCCGTTTTCTCTCCGCTCGGTTCGTAAAATCAGAGCCGCCTCAGTGCTTCATTGATAATAAAAGGATGACCGGCGATCTGCTGCCCTTATTCCCGTTGCGCATCGTGGCCTTTCCGCATTGCAGCATTCCTCTTCATATTTTTGAGGAGCGCTATAAGGCGATGGTAGGCCACTCGCTTCGGAATGAAAGTGAGTTCGGAATCGTCCTGGCGGAGGATCAGGGCATTGTGAACGTGGGCTGCACGGTGTCGGTGGATGAGGTGGTGACACGGTATGAGGATGGGCGGCTGGACATTGTGTGCAAGGGGAAGCGCCGCTTCAAGATCCTCACGCTTGA
>JBDIBK010000011.1:0-44490 GCA_039812845.1 Bryobacterales bacterium | reverse complement strand
GGCGATTCCAGAACGGAGGCCGTTCCGGGCGCGGGACCCCGCTTGGGGCCCAGCCCAAGGGCGATCAGAGAGAGGGCGTTGATCTTGCCGGTGGGCGCAATATCGTGCTCCTCCTGAAAACGCTTCATTGCGCTGGTGCTGGCATCGTCCCACTTTCCGTTGGGTTCGCCGGCGAGGAAGCCGCCGCTTTGCAGTGCCTGCTGGATCTCGATGAGGCGAGCGGAACTCGGCGATTGCTGGCCACGGAATCGGGCGGCGCGCGTGGGGGCGCGTCTGCGCACAGCCCGGGCGCGGCGGGCAGTGGTGCTTCGCTTTGCGCTCGACGTCCTCTTCCGGGCCGTTGCCTTCCGCGCGGGCGCCCGTTTCCGGGCAGCGGTTTTGGATGCCGACTTCTTGACGGAAACGCTTCGCTTCTTGGTTGCGGCCGAAGCGGAGTCAATCGCCGATCCGCCCACGAAGAGAAGGCCAAGCACAATCGCGGGCACGCATGCACGGGACAAAAAACGAAAGAGGGAGTGCAGAAATCTGCCAGGTACGGGTGGTTGTCTCACAGCCAAAGTGCCCCCTGGGTATGTTTGTGGGTTTATTCGAATGCGGTTCGCCGCCACACTATTGCGCCGGCCAGTGCGTCGCGGCGATTGCTCTCGCGAGCCTGGAAACGGGCGCCTCAAAAAAACCTAAGCACCATGCTACTACGAAACATGCGCCGGATCGACCCAGAATGCCCGATCCGACGGCTTCCCGAAGAGGGAGGAGATGGCTGGAACGGCACCGCGCGGCGAGACTACGGCAGCGTTCCGGCCGCGAAGAAGGGAGACCAGGAGGTGACGCCCGGCCGGGGATTGCCCAGTTTCCGGAAGACCCGGAAGGCCACGGCATCGCCGGATTTCAAGCCTTCGCGGAACCGCATCACGTCGTCCATCGACTTCATTTCGCGTCCGCCCGCCGATACGATGACGTCTCCGGAACGCAGACCGATGTTCCCGGCGAACGAGCCACTTTCGACTTTCGAGATGAGCACGCCGGAGGCGGCCGGGAAATTCCACTCCTTCAGCGTGGCGGCATCCACGTTCTGCACCGAGATGCCCAGGCTCACTTCTCCGGAGGGCTGCTCCGCCGGCGCTTCCGGCTCTTCTTCTCGGGGGACTCGGCCGCCGCGCCCCCCAGCCGCAAGGATCTGCGAGCGGTCGCCGACCAGCACTTTCGCCGACATCTTGCGTCCGCTTCTTTGCAACTCAATCGGCACTTCCGACCCGACGGTGAGGCCCGCCACGCGCTCAATCAGCTCGGTGCCATTCTTCACGGGCTTGCCGTCGATCGACGTGATCACATCGTCCACCTTCAGCCCCGCCCGCTGTGCCGGCCCTCCGGCCGTGATGCCCGCGACAATGACTCCGCTCGAGACGCCGTAGGCGCGCAACGCATCCGGATCGTCCTCGCGGTTCAGAGAGATTCCGATGGAGCCGCGCGTGACTCTTCCCTGGCGGATGATCTGGTTATAAACCGACACCGCCGTGTTCATGGGGAGGGCAAAGCCGACGCCCTGGTAGCGGCCGCTGTTGCTGGCGATCGCGGAGTTGATGCCGATCACTTCCCCCCGGATATTCAGCAGGGGACCGCCACTGTTGCCGGGGTTGATTGCGGCATCGGTTTGCAGGAAGCGTTGGAATGCCTGCGCGTCCGCCAGTTCGCGCTGTTTCGCGCTCACGATTCCGGCCGTGACCGTGGCCTCCAACCCGAAGGGAGAGCCGATGGCGATCACCCAATCGCCCACCTGCACGCTGTCCGAGTTTCCGACGGGAGCGGCGTCCAGGGCACGCCCGGCATCCACCTTCAGTACGGCAATGTCCGTCTCCCAGTCGCTTCCAATCAATTTGGCGGGGTGCTGTTTGCGGTCTCCGTGAATGCGAACCAGAATTTCGTCGGCGTCTTCCACCACGTGCCAGTTGGTGAGGATGTAGCCCTTCTTATCCACCACGACGCCGGAGCCGATGTTGTTGCCGCGGAAGGGGCTCTCCTCGCCGCCGAAAGGCGGATCAAAGAACCGCCGCATCAGGTCGTCGCCTTCCTGCCGCGGGCCCCGCTGGGGACCCCGCGCTTCCCCGTTCCTGCCGCCCCCGCCCTTGCTGGTGATGATGTTCACCACGGCGGGTTCCAAGCGCTGAGCCAGCTCCGAGAACGCCGTGGAGAGCTGCACGGGATCCGGGATCACCAGCGGCGTGGCATCCGGCGCCAGAGCGCGGGGAATGGCCCGAACACTCCCGTCGATGAGGGTGCCGATAAGGATGCCCACCGAAAGCGCGCAAAGCAGCAGCGCCACCAGCAGCAAACGATTCTCTTTCCAAATCCTGGCCATGGCGATCAACCCAGTCATTCCTATGATGACTGGAATCGGGAAATTGCGCTACAAGCCCGCGTTTCATTCGGGCTTGCGCAACCGGGGCCACCCGGCGGGCGTGAAGAGAGAGGCGGTTTCCACCAGGAAGATCCCCGCCAGGATCAGCGCCGCCCCGAAAACTCCGCTGGTTGAAAGCCGCTCTCCGATCAGAAGAAACGACGTGATCCAAGCAAATACCGGCTCCAGCGCAAAGATGAATGCCGTTCGCGTGGGCGAGATGATCTGCTGCGCCCAGGTTTGCACCAGAAATGCGACCGCGGTCGCCAGGATCCCCGTGACGCCCACCGCCACCCACAGCCGGAGGGAGGCGTGAAGGACGGGCTCCTCCGCCCACCAAAAGCTGCCCGCGCTCAGCAGGAAGGCCATCGCAATCTGCAGGAGGGTGAGCGCCCGCACGTCTCCAGCGCTGGAGAATCGGCTGAGCAGCAGGATATGCACTGCGTAAGACACCGCGCAAATAAGCGTGAGGATGTCGCCCAGCGACGCCCCATCGAAAGAAATTGGCGAGGCGAGCAGGCGCAGGCCGAGCAACGCGACAGCGATCCCAGCGAGTTGGGGCGGCTTAGGCAGTTTTCGGTGGCGCAGGGCGAGCAGCGCGGGTACGAAGACGATGAACATCCCGGTGAGGAATGCCGAGCGCGCGGGCGTGGTGAAGCGCAGCCCCACGGTCTGGAAGAGATATCCTCCGAACAGCGCCAGGCCGACAATCGCGCCGTTCCGCACAAGCGGCGCACGGAAGCGAATGGGGCCTTTGGAACGGAAGAATATCCACAGAGTGAGCGTGGCCAGCCCGAAGCGCAGCGTGAGGAAGAGCAGGGAAGAGGCGTCATCGAGCGCGCCCTTTACCAGCGTGAAGGTGGAACCCCAGATGGCGCTAACGGCGACGAGGGCCAGTGTGGCGCGGAATACGGCGGCCCGGGGCGCGGCGGCCTGGGGTTTCGGAGAAGGCGGGCGCGCGCCGAGCGTGGGTGCGGCGTCATGGTCCATCGGGCCGCCCGTGTTCCTCTTGCGTTCGCATTACCGTGTCAGGCGCCGGGCGCGGGAATCGCCGCGCCGGAGAGCATAGCGCAGGCAAGGTGGAAGGCACGGCGCAAACCGAGATCGCGCCCATCCGGGCAATACCATTCTTCACTGGTGTGCGCTCCGCCTCCGCGGCCGCCCGCGCCCAGAGTGGCCGCCGGGATGCCCATGGCGAGCGGGATATTCGCGTCGGTGGAGGAGGTGTCGATCTGGGAACGGATGCCGAGCGCGGCGTCGATGGCCAGCGCGGCTTTGAGCAGCGGGCTGTCGTCCGCCAGCGCGCCGCCGGGGCGCGAGCCGATCTCTTTCAGACGGGCGGTCAGCCGGCCTTTCCGTGCCGCTTTATGTTCGACGGCGAGAGCCTGTTCCACAATGCGGCCGAGCGACGCGGAGAGTTCCTCGATCAAAGACTCCCGTTCCGACCGAATATCGACCTTCGCCGCGGCCCATTGGGGGATTGCATTGATGGTGGAGCCGCCCTGCAGCACGCCTACGTTGATGGCGAAACGCTCCTCCCCGGTGCTCCGCTCCGGCGGGTGGGCGTCCGCGAACATCGCCACGGCCCGCGCCAGCGCATGGTTCGGGTTCGCCATGCCGAAATCGCTCCAACTGTGGCCGCCCTTGCCCTGAATCATCACCTCAAATCGCTTGCTGGCGAGGGCCCGGGACGTGATGTGTTCATGACCCGGGCCGTCCAGCACCAGGATTCCGGCCAAGCGCGGGGAGAGCGGAGAGCTCTGGCACAGGTAGCGCATGCCGGTGAGATTGCCTTCGCCTTCTTCGCCCACATTCGCCACAAAACCAAGGGCATACGGCCAATCGCCGCGGGCCGGGATGGTTGCGAATACCCTCGCGAGGGCGAGCAGACCCGCCAATCCAGCCCCGTTGTCCGCGACCCCGGGGCCGTGGAGCGTGCCGTCGGCATTGAGCGAGATGTCTTCCGCGCGGCGCGGCGCGAGGACGGTGTCCATGTGCGCGGAAACGACCACCAGAGGGAGCTGCGAATCGGCATCCCGCATTGCAACCACATTGCCCGCGGCGTCCAGGCTGGCGGCGTACCCCATCGCGGCCAACTCCCCCTTGAGCAGTTCCGCGCGGTGCTCTTCGAGAAAGGTGGGCGCGGCCACCCGGCAGACGGCCAGTTGGCGTTCGAGAATCCAGGTCTTGTTGCTTGCGAACCACGCCGCGGCCGCGCGCAGGTCTTCCGCGCCCGGGGGAGCGTCGAAGACGGATTTTTCAACGCGGGGAGGCGTGGTCATCGTCCCTCAGTGTATCGCGGCCAGGAGGGCCGCCCCTGGAAACTGGGCGTGCCGCTCTCATTGCGTGTATCGCCGGAAGGCAAGCACGGCGTTCAAGCCGCCAAACGCAAAGGAATTGGAGAGAGCGGCGTGAATCTCCATCGGGCGCGCGATGTTCGGCACGCAATCGAGGCCGCACTCAGGATCCGGTTCCGTGAAATTGGCCGTCGGGGGCGCGGTCTGATGCTGGATCGCGAGCACCGTGGCGGCGGCCTCCACGGCCCCGGCTCCGCCCAGGACGTGCCCATGCATGGATTTCGTGGAACTCACCGCGAGGTTCTTCGCGTGGCTTCCGAATACGTCCCGGATGGCGGCGGTCTCCACGGGATCGTTGATGGGGGTGCCGGTGCCGTGCGCATTAATATATTGCACTTCCTCGGGAGCGAGGCCGGCCGACGCAAGCGCCCGCCGCATGGCCATGGCGGCGCCCTCGGGTTTCGGAACCGTGAGATGGTGCGCGTCCGCCGACATGCCGAAGCCCGCCAACTCCGCGAGAATGGTTGCGCCGCGGGCCAGCGCCGTTTCCTCCGATTCGAGCACCAGGATGCCGCCGCCCTCCCCCAAAATCAGGCCGCCGCGGTCCCGGGAGAAGGGCCGGCAGGTATCCGGGGAAACCACGCGCATCGCCTCCCACGCTTTCAGGAACCCGAAGGTAATCGGCGCCTCGCTGCCCCCCGTGAGGGCCAGATCGCACATTCCGGAGCGGATCGCCATAAAGGCCAGGCCGATCGCGTGGTTCGACGAGGAGCAAGCCGTGGAAACCGTGTAGACCTGCCCCTGCACGCCATGCGTCATGCTCAGCTGGCTCGCTCCGGCGTTGGGCATGGTTCGCGGAATCAGCAGCGGGTGAACGCGGGGTTTGCGTTCCCGGTACATTGACCAGAAGGATTCGTCCTGCGCCGTCTCGCCCCCGATACTGGTGCCGGTGATCACGGCGCCGTTCTCCCAGCGCGGGTCGTCCGGCGCCAGGCCGGCTTGCGCGACCGCTTCCTGCGAGGAGGCCAGCAGAAACTGGGCGAAGCGGTCCGTGAGATCCTGCAGCCGGGGCGGAACGCGGTCGTCCGGGAAGCCTTCGGCGATCCCGGCAACGGCAAACTTCAGTTCGCCGGCGTCGTACCTGGGGAGAGCGGTGAATCCGCTCTTGCCGGCGGAGAGCGCCCTCCACAGATCGGAGCAGTTGCGGCCCAGCGCGCACACGGCACCGCTTCCCGTAATCACGACGCGTCTGGTCTTCATGGAACCCACACTCAGGCGGAGGCTTCGGCGGAGGGCTGCGCTTTGGATTCGAGCAGGGCGTTAATTTGCTCGGCAACCTGGCGGACGTTGGTGAGCTCTTTGGCCTTGTCGTCCGGGATGTCGATATCGAACTCGTTCTCCAGCGCGAAGACGATGTTCAGCCCGTCCAGCGAGTCAATCTGCAACTCTTCGAAGGTGCTGTCGATGGTCACCTTGTTCTGATCGAGTTTTTGCGTCGATACAATGACATCAATGACGCGTTGGGCGGTTTGTTCAAACATGATGAGTCGCACTGGCAAGCCGAAGGGCTCAGGAATGGCCCGCGGGCCGGAATTATCAAAATTTACCACAGCCCCGGCGCACTCCGAAAAGCCGCGACGGTCGCGAGGGGCTTAGCCCCTTTCAATTATACGGGATGCCTGGGCAGCTTCCAGAGAGCGTCGGGCAGATTGCGGGGAACAAGGGCTGCCGCCGCCCAAATCCGGGCTGGAATGAGCGCGGAGAAGGGAGGGGCCGCGATTGTCACGGGCTAGACGAGCAAGCCGCCATTGCCAAACGCCGCCAATTCCCAGCCGGAGACGCGGTAACCGCTGAGCAGCGCGGGGAGCAGCACGTCGAGGACGTTCTTTTTCGGGGAACGGTAGCAGCCGGGGGCCGCGACAACGGGGATTTCGTCATGGTAGGCGAGCAGCAGGAGATTGCCCGGCTCAACCGGAGCCAAAAAACGCTCAATGCTGCATCCGGCCTTCTGGATCGCCCGCCCAACCGCGTCCTTCGGGCTGGCCGGCGCGGTGGTGCTGGCGACAATTACCGCCGTTGGCTGCGACTTCAGCAAATACCCGAGCGAACTCGCAATTGCCGACTCTTCTTCCATGCAACTTAGAGCAATACTCGCGTTGGCTCCATAACTATCCAGCCGCTGCCGCATTACGTTCTCAAACAAATGCCGGGATCGCTCCGCATGAACGGGATCGGTGTAAAGGACGGCGACCTTGGACGGACGAATCGGGCGCGCCTGGATGATGGGGCCGCGCTCCTTGAGGATATTAAGGACGGCTTCGATCTGTTCTTCTTCCACCGCGAACGGGGTGCTCTTGACGATGGCGAGACGCTGTCCGGCGCGGACGTAGGAAAAATTGGCCACCGTGGCGATGACGACGCTGGACGTGAGGTTGACCTGCCGCAACAGATCGTCGTCGATGACGGCACAGCAATTCTCGGTGGCCACCAGATTGGCGCGCCCTCCCGCGGCGAGCCGGATCTCGAGCGAACCGGCGGCCATATTCGTGGAAACGGCAAGAACGGCTTCATCCTCGGAGATTTCGCCCTCATCGAGCTCCGCCACCCAAACCTGGTCCAGGCCCTCCGCTTGCAAGAGCCGGATGTCGTCTTCCGTAAGGAGGTGGCCTTTCGCCAGGAGCTTCTTTCCACTGAGTTTGAAAATCGGCGTCGACAAGACCCTCCCCAAGGACTCGTGGACAGCGAGAGTGCGCGCGTTCATTCTGATCCTTCTTCCCTGCCTGGCAATACAAGACAGCTCACACCGGTAGTGCCGGCACTCATTGAGGGCCTTCTATTTGACCCTTCTATTTTTCTGAAATTCCAGTATACGCAGGTCCGGAGGTCGTAAACTATCACTCAATGGTAGGTTTACACCATCTTTTGTGGGGGCGAAGGACTAACCCATTTGGGGGTATCGTTTGCAAATGTAACGTGGTTTATAGCTTCCTAATTTGTTTGCTTTCCCCGGTTTCGCGTGCCAACGCGGCGTTAGGAAGCGAGTGCCGATGCGGCGTCATTTCCCCGCAACTCTTTGGCCGCGCGGCACGTCGAAATCGCATATCGGTGGGCCTCAACGGCAAGGGGGATTGCCAAGTACCGGCTTGACCCCTTGTCATCGAGGACCTAAAATTGAAACAGTTCAAAACCTATACGGACTCCGGTTCTCCATGAGTTTTTATCGAATCATTGCCACGTCCGGCTTGTTCCTGTTCGCTTTGGGCGGCGGAATGGCTCTCGCCCAGGAGACACAGCAGGCCCCTTCGCAAACCCGAGAAACCGTCGCACGTCCGCTTAGCGAGAAGGACAGGCGGAAGCGTCTCGAACGGCTGCGGAAAGAGCTGGAAACGCCATACAAGCGCTGGCTCGACGAAGACGTCGCCTACGTGATTACCGATGAAGAGCGTCAGGCGTTCAAGCGCCTGGCGACGGATGAGGAGCGCGAGCAGTTTGTCGAGCAGTTCTGGCGGCGCCGCGACCCCACCCCGGATTCCGTCGAGAACGAGTATAAGGAAGAGCACTACCGCCGGATTGCCTATGCGAACGAGCGCTTCGCCTCCGGTTTTCCCGGCTGGAAAAGCGACCGCGGCCGCATTTACATCACCTTCGGGCCTCCGGATGAGATTGAAGATCACCCGTCGGGCGGCAGTT
The DNA here is from genome assembly GCA_039812845.1 of Bryobacterales bacterium. Lineage (GTDB taxonomy): Bacteria > Acidobacteriota > Terriglobia > Bryobacterales > Bryobacteraceae > JACTMJ01. The sequence goes on along the minus strand of JBDIBK010000011.1, from coordinate 36,108 downwards.
ACGTGCGTCCCTGGGAGGAGGGCGGCGGCACAACCTCCACCTATCCGTTCCAGAAGTGGCGCTACCGATATATCGACGGGATTGGCACCGACGTGATGATCGAGTTCGTCGATACGACGATGACCGGCGAATTCCGCATGACCATGGATCCGTCGGAAAAAGATGCCCTGCTTCACGTCCCCGGTGCCGGATTGACCTGGATGGAAGAAATGGGGATGTCGAGCAAGGCGGACCGCTTCAGCCGCACCGACGGCACGCGCCTAGGCACTGGAGATCAGCCCCTGCCGCAGCGTATGAACCAGTTCGAACGGCTGCAGCAGTTTGCCGCGCTCCAGAAACCGCCCGAGGTGAAATTCAAGGATCTCGAAGCGACGGTGGATTCGCGCATTACTTACAACACGTTGCCGATGGTGGTGCGCACGGACTATCTCCGCGTCACCAATTCGAGCGTGATGACCAACGTCACCGTGCAGTTCCAGAATCACGATCTCCAGTTCAAGGCGGGCGACGGCATTCAGAAGGCAGTCATCAACATTTACGGGCGCATCACGTCGATGTCACGCCGGCCAATTAACGTCTTTGAGGATGTGGTGTCCGTGGAGTCTCCCGCGCAGATGCTCGAAGACTATGTGAAGAAGTCGTCGATTTACCAGAAGTCGATTCCGCTTCCTCCGGGCCGCTACCGGCTGAACCTCGTCGCGAAGGACATTACCGCCGGCACGGTGAACAATTTCGAAATGGCGCTGGATGTCCCGTATTTTCAGGATGAGGTTCTCTCGTCGAGCAGTATCATCCTCGCGGACATGATTGAGAAGGTGGCCTCCCGCAGCGCGGGCGCCGGCCAGTTCGTGATCGGCACCTCCAAGGTCCGGCCGCGCATCACCGATTCGTTCAAGCAGAGCGAAAAGCTCGGCATCTACGTGCAGTTGTACAATTTCACCCCGGATGAGGCGAGCAAGAAGTTCGATGCCACCATCCATTACGAGGTGAAAAAGCTCGGCTCCGACAAGACGATCTTCACCTACGATGAGAAGGCCAATACAATCGAGAACGCGTCCTCGTCGCAGGTGATTGTGGAAAAAATGTTGCCGCTCAACAACTTCGAGCCCGGCACCTATGAAATCAAAATGAAGGTCACCGACAACGTGACGAATGAAGTCCTCACGCCCACGGCCACTTTCAAGGTAACCTCGTAACCGCTTCGGCGGCGGATGAAATGCCCGCGTGAACGTGATAGTCTCTTCGGGAGGCGGCAGAGGACGAGGGAAGCATGGGAAAAAGCGCGATTACGTTGCTGCTTTGCCTGCTAAGCGCGGGAATCGGCCACGGTTCCGAGTCAAGTTCCCTCATGGGTGGCTTGGCGGGAATGGTGACGGACGCCTTTGGTGTGCCCCAGATGGGCGCCGCGATCGAGGTGCTGAATAGCTCCGACCGCGTCGTGAAGGAACTTCGTTCCGACAAGTTCGGCCGCTTCGAAGTGGAGGCGCTGGCCGCGGGCAACTACACCGTCCGGGTGAAGATGGCGAGCTTCCTGCCCGCTCTCCGGCGCGTGGGCATCCTTCCCGGCACGCGCCCCCTGCTGAGTATTTCGCTTGCGAACATTTTCAGTTCCATCGAATTGATCTATCTTGCTCCGGGCCAGCGCCGCTTCATGAGCGACGACTGGAAGTGGGTGCTGCGCTCGTCCTCGATCTCAAAGCCCGCTTTGCGCCTGTTGCCTTCCACCGGCCCCGGTGCCCCCCACACCCGAACGGCCTTCGCGAACACGCAGGGCGTGGTGCAGGTGTCCGCGGGAGACCAGGGGAAACTGACGCCGTTGGGCAGCCAGGCGGATCTGGGCACGGCCTTCGCGGTGGCAACTTCCTTATTCGGCGATTCCAGCCTGAGGGTGGCTGGAAACTTGGGTTACGGCATGAGCGGCACGCCCACCACCGGATTTGAAACTCGCTACACACCAGGGCTGAGCCCCGGAATGAGTCCGGAGATCCGGCTTTCGCTGAAGCAGGCATTTCTGCCCGTTGCGCTCGGGCTGCCGAATGCCTCCGCCGTGGGCCATCCCGACACGCTCTCCACGATGTCGGCCAGCGTTTCGGACCGGGTTGCGCTCGGCGACAATCTTGAACTGCAATACGGCGGGGCGTTTGATTCCGTAACGTATTTTGACCGCTTGAACTACCTCAGCCCGTACGCCAAGGTGCTCTACCGCCTTCCGGACCAGGGCTTGCTGCAGATCAGCTATTCCTCCGGTCTGCCGCCCGCGGAGATGCTTTCGGCCCCCGGATCCCCGGAAGCGGGGAGCCCGGACGACCTCTCCGGAATGAGCCAGGATCTGCAAACGCTGGCGCTCTTTCCGCGCGTATCCGTCCGCGACAACCGCGCCCAGGTGCAGCGGGTCTCCAACTATGAGATCGGCTATGAGAAGCGGGTGGGTTCCACCCGCGTTGGCGCGGCCGTCTATCACACCGACACGCGGAACGCGGGGCTGACGATGCTTGCGCATGAGGGCATTCCCGACAGCGCGAATCTGCTGCCGGACCTGCTCTCCGACAGCTATGTGCTGAATGCCGGGCGCTTCCAGAGTACGGGCGGCATGGTTTCCGCAACGCAGCGTGTCTTTGAGAATCTCGAAGTGATGGGCGGCTACGGCACGTTCACCGCACTGGCGGCGATGACGAACGACCCTGTCGCCAGCAGCCAGGAGATCCGGCGCGCGCTCGGTTCCCGGCAGTTGCATTTCGCCACGGCCTCGGCGACGGCAAAGTTCCGCAAGTCCGGCACCTTTTTGCAGGGCGGCTACCAGTGGAACAGCGGCCCTTCCGCGACGGCGGGCCACCTCTTCGTCACCCAGCGCTATCTGCCGCAGGAGGGCTTGAGCCTCATCGTGCGCCAGCCGCTCGGCACGGTGCCCGGTTTGCGCGGACGCCTGGAAGCGATGATCGATCTCAGCAACCTTCTGGCCGAAGGCTATGTGCCGATGGTTACTCCCGACGGGCGCACCGTGATCCTCGTGCATACGCCGCGCAGCGTGCGGGGCGGGCTCAGCTTCGTGTTCTAACCTCGCCTGGAATCCTCTCTTTTTCGGTTGTGCGGAATGGGTGCGAGTTTTTGTGGCTGGATTAGGGAGAAAACGGCCTGATAATCTTGCAATTCTCCGCCGGTTTGCCTATCATGGGGTTTGTGGGTTCCCTCGGCGCGGGTTCGCCGCGGCCGGTTTCCGGGTGCGGCGCGCGCTGGCGGCGGCTGGCGGGAACGGGGAACCGAAAGCCTATGAAGAAGCTAAGCATTGCCACACGGCTTTTCGCAGCAGGCGCGCCCGCTTTCGTGGCCGTTCTGCTTTGGAACTCGACCGCGACCGCTACCCCGGAGATGGGCAAGAAAGAAAAGAAGGAGTGCGTCGCTTGCCACACCGGGAAAGGCCTGTATAGCCTCAACGAAGCTGGCAAATACTACAAGCAGCACAAGAAAATGCCTCCCCCGGAGCAGAAGAAGAAGTAGCATCGGCGCTTTCTTCCGGTGGGCGTTCCGCGGGTGAGACGGCTATGGCGAGCCCGCCCTTCGCGGATGACTCGGCCGGTTCCGCCCGGCAGTCGGCCCGTCCCGCGGGCATTTTTCTTGGCGCGGACTCTCTTCCATTGACGCGTCAGTCCTCTCGCTCCTGCCTCGCCCTCTCCAAACGGGATATCATGGCCTCGGGTAACGGCCTTCCATGCCGCTTGCGCCGAGCCGCGCATGCAACGCCGCTTCCCGCGAGTTAGCCATAATCGGCACTGTGCCGAATCAGGAGTTCGGATGGCATTCGAGAACAAGTCGTTCGTCGTCTTTGGAGCAACGGGCAGCACTGGCACCGCTCTCGTCCGCGAATTGAGAGATCGCGGCGCGCGGGTGCTGGCGTGCGGAAAGAATGCGGAGAAAGTGAGCGCGATGGCGGCGGAACCGGGCGTGGAGGGCTACACTCTCGACGCCACGGATTCCGCGCAGGTGGCGCAGGCGTTTGTCCGCGCCAAGGAAGTCTTTGGCGAGGTGCAGGGTGCGGTGAATCTGGTGGGATCCATTCTGCTCAAGCCCGCCCACCTCACGAAGGACGAGGAGTGGCTGCAAACGCTGAACCTGAACCTCAACACAGCCTTCTACGTGGTGCGGGAGGCGGTGAAGACCATCGGTGACGGGGGCGGCATCGTGCTGGTTTCGACGGCGGCGGCCCGGGTGGGGCTTGCCAATCATGAGGCGGTAGCAGCGGCAAAAGGGGGAGTGATCGGGCTTACGCTGGCGGCGGCGGCCACCTATGCGGGCCGGAATATCCGGGTGAACTGCGTCGCGCCGGGCCTCGTGGATACGCAGATGAGCGCGCGCATTGTGGAAAATGAAGCCGCGTCGAAGGCAAGCAAGAGCCTGCACGCTCTCGGGCGCTTCGGCAAGCCGGAAGATGTGGCGTCCATGATCACATTTCTGCTGGACCCCGCCCATGACTGGGTGACCGGCCAGGTCTTCGGCGTCGATGGCGGACTGGGCACGCTCAAGCCAATGATGCAGTAGGCTGTATTGCGGGCGCGCCGCTGACGCGCTTTAGTGCCCCAGCAACGCCGCGGAAACACTCTTCCGGCGGGCTTTATCCTAGAAGCGGGATAATGAAAGCACCGATGGAAACGAACGTGCAACAGCCGCGCGACCGGCGTCAGGAGGAGATGCCGGTGGAATCCCGGATGCCCGGCACGCTCTCCGTAGGGGAGTTCTTCGGCATCCCGCTGCGCTTCCATTTCACCTTCGTGCTTCTGTTCGCCTTTCTGATCACGATCAGCGTTGCGGGTTCGCAAACGTGGGTGGGCAACACCATCTTTATTGCCGCCCTGTTCGCGTCGGTCTTTTTGCACGAAATGGGCCACGCGCTGGTTTCGCGGCGCTATGGCATCCGGACGCTGGAAATCGTCATGTTCCCCATTGGGGGAATCGCCCGCCTCGAAAAGAGCCCCGGCGTGCGCGAGGAGTTCTGGATCGCGATTGCCGGGCCGGTGGTGAACTTCGTCATCGCCGCCGGCCTGTTCGCTTACTTGGCCCTTACCGGGCAATGGCAATCGTTGGCGAAGATGTCGGAAGCGACCGATTTCAATATGCTGCAGCGCATCGCGGTGGGAAACCTCGTTCTGGGCCTGTTCAATCTGCTGCCCGCGCTGCCGATGGACGGGGGGCGCATTCTGCGGTCCCTGCTGGCGCGCTACCGTCCGGAAGCCGCCGCTACCCAGCTTGCTGCCCGCATCGGCACGGGAATGGCCGTCTTGATGGGCCTCGTGGGTTTGGTGACGTTCAACATCTTTCTGCTCTTCATCGCGTTCTTCGTCTACCTGGGCGCGTCTCAGGAGCGCGCCATGTCGATCGGCAAGAGCGCCATGGAAGGGATGCCCGCCAGTTCGGCGATGGTCACGGAATATCAGACGCTCAGCCACGGAGACACCCTCCGCGATGCGGCAAATGCGCTGCTGGCCAGCGCCCAGCAGGATTTCCCGGTGATGCTCGGCAACCGCGTGATCGGGCTGCTGGGACGTTCCCGTCTGCTTCGCGCGCTCGCCCAGGACGGGCCGGACGCCTACATTTCCGCGCACATGGACCGCGATTTCGTTCGCGTCGATCCGGCAGCCGACCTCGCCGAGACGATGCCGCGCGTGGCCGCCGCGGGCAGCGCCGTCCTGGTCATGCGCGGCGAGGAACTGCTGGGCATGCTAACGATGGAGAATCTCACCGAGTTCATCCTGCTTCGCCAGATGGGCATTCGCCCGGAATCCAGAATGTCTTGAGCCGCCCGCGCGGAAGGCGCACGCCGTTCGCTTGATTCCTTCGCCGCGAAGCCGCATCCGATCTGGGAGGGGGGGAGATTCGATGATGAAGCCAGCCCATCGTGTGGTGATCCTTGGCGGCGGATTTGCCGGGGTGAATGCGGCGAAGGCGTTCTCGCACTCCTCCGTCTCCGTGACCCTCATTGACCGCCGCAATCATCACCTTTTTCAGCCCTTGCTTTATCAGGTGGCCACGGGCGGCCTTTCGCCCAGCGATATCGCCTATCCGCTGCGGGTGATTTTCAAGAACCAGCGCAATGTGGAGGTGCTGCTGGCGGAAGTCCACGATATCGACGTCGCGAACCGCATTGTGCTGCTCGAGCACGGTTCCGTGCCGTACGATTCGCTGCTGATCGCCACCGGGGCGGGCGGCCAGTACTTTGGGAACGACGATTGGGAAGCCCACGCGCCCAGCCTCAAGACCCTCGAAGAGGCCACGGAGATTCGCAAGCGCATCCTGCTGGCGTTCGAGACGGCCGAGCGCAGCACCGGCCTCGACGATCAGCTCGCCTGGCTCACGTTCGCCGTGATCGGCGCCGGGCCGACCGGGGTGGAACTGGCCGGAACTCTGGGCGAAATCGCGCGCGATACCCTTCGCAAGGATTTTCGGCACATCGAAAGCCACCGCGCGCGGATTTTGCTGTTCGAGGGGACGGATCGCGTCCTGCCCACCTACCCGCCGGACCTTTCGCGCAAAGCGCAAAAGGCGCTGATCGCGCTTGGCGTGCAGGCGCGCACGGGAGTGAAGGTGGTGAACATCTCGGACCGGGGTTTGAACGTGGAGGGCCCCCACGGCTCTGAGTTTATCCCGTGCCGCACCGTGCTCTGGGCCGCCGGGGTGAAGGCCTCCCCGCTCGGGCAGGTGCTGGCAACGCGAGCGGACGCGGATCTCGACCGGGCAGGGCGCGTGTTCGTGGACGAGTTCTGCTCGGTGCCCGGTCACCCGGAAATTTTCGTCATCGGCGATCTGGCCCACAGCAAACGCGCCGACGGGGTGATGGTGCCGGGAGTGGCCCCCGCCGCCATGCAGATGGGGCGCTACGCCGCCGGCGTCATTCGGGCGCGGCTGCGGGGCGAAACGCCGAAGCCCTTCCACTACTGGAATAAAGGCAGTCTGGCCACCATCGGCCGGAACAAGGCTGTCGCCGATTTCGGAAAACTCCATTTCGATGGGCCGCTGGCGTGGCTGATCTGGCTGTTCGTCCACCTCATGTACTTGGTTGGCTTCCAGAACCGGCTGCTGGTGTTCATCCAATGGGCGATCAGCTATCTCACCTTCAATCGCAAGGCCCGCCTGATTACCGGGGGCGTCGTCCTCCCCGATCTCCGTACGGATTCCCCCGGCGCGGCGACCGCCGCCGAAGCGGCTTCCGACCACAATGCCGCGGCAAATCCCGCTTCACGGTAGATTTGTGGCCGTTTTCGCTCCCGACGGGGCTCCTCGCAGGACCGATGCGCTTGCAAATTTGCAACGCTCTCGTAGTTAAGAACATTCGTACGTAAGACGTTAGTTGTCGCTAAATTTGTGAACTACATCACCTTCTAAGGGTTTTCCTAAGCGAACAAACCGCGAAAGCCCGGAATCGTTCCCAAGTGAGTGAAAAAAAAGGCGATTTCTCTTCTACTTGCCATTGCTTTGTGATCCGCTCCTGGATATTCTGTAAAGGACTTAGGCGGTGGACCAGAAATGGTCCAAAAGTGGAGCGAAAGTGCCGCGACTCTCTGAAGAGAAAATCAACGCCGCGCCCTTTGGCAGTTCGAACGCAAGTATCGACGACAAGGGGCGGATCAAGCTCTCCACCGCGCTGCAAAAGTTCATTCAGGGCCAATCGGACAATCGCTTGTACGTTACCACGCTTGAGGATGGCGTTCTGGCGATTTATCCGGCCGAAGTCTGGCAGCACAACGTTGCGGTGATGCAGGAGACCTTCGAGGATCCCACCGCGGCGGAAACGATGACCTTCCTGCTCCATGCCATGGGCGGTGCCACGGAAATGGACGGGCAGGGGAGAATTCTGATTCCCGCGAAGCTGCGGGATGCGCTGGATCTGACGAGTGAGCCGCTGAAGGCGAGTTGTTTTAAGGGCCGCATCGACGTCATGCGGGACTCGGTGTTTGACAGGAAGGTTGCGGAAGCGATGGAGCGTCGCGCCCAGGTGTTGTTGCAGCTCAAGGCCAAGCAGTTCATTTAGGCCGCCATGCACTACCCGGTGATGCTTCCGGAAGTTCTTGAGTATCTGGCGATACGGCCCGGCGGCGTGTATCTGGACGCCACCGCCGGGATGGGAGGGCACAGCGGGGCGATTGCGGCCCGGCTCAGCAGCGGCCTGGTGATCGCGAACGATCGCGACGCCGTGTCTCTCGCCATGGCCCGCGCCAACTGCGCCGAGTGGGTGGAGCGAATGCGCTTCCACCAGGGGGATTTTTCGACGCTTCCCGAAGCGCTTCGGGAGGCGGGGGTGGATGCGGTGGATGGAGTGGTGGCCGATTTCGGAGTGAGCCGGTATCAACTCACGAGCCCGGAGCGGGGTTTCTCGTTCCAGGCGGACGGGCCTCTGGACATGCGGATGGACCAGAGCCAGGGCGTCACTGCCGCCGAAATTGTGAATACCACCCCGGAGAGAGATCTCGCCAACCTGATCTATGAATTAGGCGAAGAAAGGCATTCGAGGCGGATCGCGAAAAGTATCGTGCGGAACCGGCCGATCCGGAGCACGCTGCAGCTTTCGCAAGCGGTGGAGCAGGTACTGCCCCGCAGAGGGCGGATCGCTCCGGCGACGCAGACGTTCCTGGCATTGCGTCGCGCGGTGAACGGGGAAGACGCGCAATTGCGCGCCTTCTTTGATGTGGCGCCGGGACTGGTGAAACCGGGCGGACGGCTTGTGGTGATTTCCTTCATGAGCCTGGAAGACCGGATCGCGAAAAACCGGCTGAAGGACTTGGCTAGAGAAGGGTCGGCGAGGGTGCTCACCAAGCGTGTGGTGAAGCCCGGCGCGGAAGAAATAACGGCTAATCCCGCATCGCGGAGCGCGGTGTTGCGGGCAATGGAAAAGATCTAGACGGAGGGAAGGCGGCAATGGCAACGGCAGTGCATTGGGAGACGGGGGCGGACGAGAGTCTGGGCAGCGTGCGCAACGATCGGGCCAGGAACACCTGGCGGGATCGTACGGAAGCCTATAAGCTTCGGTCGATCCCGAACGAGGACGTATATTTCTATTCGAAGCGGATCGACAACAGCCGGCTCGCCAAGCCCGTGGATCCGGCATCGCGCCGGAAGGCCGTGGGCATGATGGCGGGGGCGGTGGGCGTTGTGGCAATCGTGATTCTGGCCGGGATGCCGCGTCTGGCGAACCTCATGACGGGGATGCAGATTCACGCGCTGGAAGAGGAGCGGCGCGCACTGGTGGCCGCTCACGATGCCATCGAACTCGAAGAGTCCCGGCTGATGGACCCCAAGCGGATGATCGCGATCGCCCGCGAGCACAATCTGGTGGAACCGGGCCCGCAGCAGGTGTTCTATCTGAATCAGTTGGCAAAGCCGGGTTCGAAGGAAGTCCTGGAGGCAAAACTCAAGTAGGAAGCGATTCCTCGGGGAGGGCCTTCGGTGCGAAGCAATCCAATCAAGGAGACGGCCCGCAAGAGGGTGGGCATACTCGCCATCCTTCTGGGGGTCTGGGCGTGCGCCATCGCCGTCCGGCTGGTGCAAGTGCAACTCGTCCAGCATGAGGAGTATGCACGCTACGCCGCCAGCCAGCAGACGCAGAAGGTGAAGCTGCTCGCGCCGCGCGGCGCAATTTATGACCGCAATGGGAATCCGCTCGCGCTGAGCCTGGAGCAGGATTCCATCGCCATCAACCCCATGCGGGTTCCGAACCCCGCCGAAGCGGCCCGCCTGCTCGCCCGGATCTTCCATCTGGACGAGCGGGCGCTGGCCGAGAAGATCGCGCGATACAAAGAGCAGCACTGGGGGTTTCTCTGGATTCGGCGCTGGTCCACCGACGCGGAGTCCAAGGCGGCCCATGCGCTGCGGGCGGACAAGAAGATTAGCGCCGATTGGATCGAGTTCTATAAGGAACACAAGCGCTATTACCCCAAGCATGAGCTGGCCAGCCACGTGCTGGGCAGCGTGGGCGTGGAAGAATCCGGCCTCTTCGGGATCGAGTTCAAGCTGGAGAAACTGCTGAGCGGGCATCATGGCGAAGCGACGGTGCTGCAGGATGTGCGGCAGCGGGGCATCGAATCCCGCATCACCACCGAGCCGCGCCCCGGTTCGAGCATCCGCATTTCCATTGACCAGCGCATTCAGAATGCCGCGGAGGCCGCCCTCAAGAAAGCCATTCACGCGGCGAAACTGCCCTCCGGCAACGTCGTTGTTATGGACCCGAACACCGGCGACGTTCTGGCGATGGCCAGCTTCCCGGATTTCGACCCCAACATCCGCCCGCGCACCAACGCCGAGCTGGAGAAGAGGATTAACCGGGGAATGTCGTTGATCTACGAGCCGGGGTCGGTCTTCAAGGTCATTACACTCGCGGCCGCTCTCGAAAAGACACGGCTGCGGCCCGCCTCCATCATCGATTGCGGCAACGGCTCCATCCGCCTTCCCGGCCGCGTGGTGCGGGACCACCACAGCTACAAGTCCTTGAGCATGGAGATGGTGCTGGCGAAATCGAGCAATATCGGGGCCATCAACGTCGCGAATGTCGTGGGCAAGAACGCCATGTACGACTACATACGGGCGTTCGGCTTCGGGGAGCGAACGGGAATCGAACTGCCATTTGAAGAGCCCGGCTACGTGTGGCCCATGCAGAAGATCGACACGCCCCGGGTCTATTCCAACATCCTGGCATCGGTGGCGATGGGGCACCAGATCAGCACCACCACGCTGCAACTGGCCCAGGCCTGCTCCGTGATCGCCAACGGCGGCACTCTGGTGAAGCCAAGGATGCTGCTCGAAACCCGGAGCCCGGACGGGGTATCGAAGCAGACGCCGGTGAAGCGCGGCAAACGCGTGGTGAAGCCGGAAACCGCGATCACGATGCGGAAGATGATGGAGACCGTGGTTCTTGAAGGAACGGGAAAGGGCGCGCGTCTGGCCGGCTGGACGGCCGGCGGGAAAACCGGAACGGCGCAGATCTTCGATCTCGATCAGCGCCGCTATCTGCACGAATACTATTCCTCCTTCATGGGTTTTGCGCCCATTCACAATCCGGCCATCGTCGTCGTCGTGACGCTGGACCGTTCGAAGGCCTACGGCGGAACCGTGGCAGCCCCGGTCTTTCAGGAAGTGGCCGCGGAGAGCCTGAGGGTGCTGGGCATTCCCATGGACAACCCGGCCACCGCGATTGCCCAATCGCGGAAACCGGATCCCAACGAGACGGAAGAGGGAGATTTTTCGCTGGAGAGCGGGGCGCTGCCCCTGGACACCGCCAAGCTGTTGCCCGACACGCGCCGTCAGCTCGTGCGCATGCTCGCCGACGCGATCAAGACGGATCCGGAGATCGAGGCCTTGATGCCGCCGCCAGACCGTGCGTCGGCCTCGCCGGGCAAGCAGAATTCCGGCGGCCGAGAGGAAGCGGGCAATGCGGCGGGCGAGACCGCGATTGCGGCAGCGGCGGTTCCGCCGACGGACGAGGTGTCTCCGGAGAAGCAATTTGAAGAGGAAGCTCGGCGCTATCAAAGCGCGACGGGGATGGCGGGAGAGACGGTCTCCAGCCGCAAAGTCAGTCTATACCTGAAGCGGAGTTCCGTTCCTGCGTTTACCGGAAAATCGATGCGCGAGGTGATGAGCGATGCGCTTAAAAGCGGAGTCGAGATCCAGGCCTATGGCCGGGGGATGGCCCGCGCGCAGATTCCTCCCGCGGGAACCGAACTGCCCGAAGGGGAGCCGGTCCGCGTATTGTTTACCCCCTGACCCGTTTGGAAACGAGCGGTTGAGAGAAGCGAAGAGAGAACCAGGACAGGCAGCGGATGCGCATCGCGGAACTATTTCGTCAGTTACCGGACGAGGTGGAGATCCCCCAGGGGATTGCCTCGCTGGAGGCGCGCGGCCTTGCCTACGATTCGCGGCTTGTGCAGCCCGGCGACTTGTTCTTCGCGTTTGCCGGAGCGCGGACCGACGGCAATCTCTATGCCCTGAGTGCGATGGAGAAGGGTGCCGTCGCCGTGGTGAGCGAAAGCGAGGCCCCCGCGAGTGCGGCCGCACCCTGGATCCGCGTTCCTCACGGCCGGCGGGCGCTTGCCACCGCGGCCCATGCGTTTTATCGCAAGGCGGCCGCGCGAACCATCCTCACCGGGATTACCGGCACGAATGGGAAGACGACGACGGCGTGGCTCATCGATGCGGTCTTGCGCGCCGTGGGCGAAGGGACGGCCCTCATCGGCACCGTCAACTACCGGCTCGGCGATACCCTGCTGCCCGCCCAGAACACAACTCCAGAATCGCTCGATATTTACAAGCTGATCCAGAGTCTTGCCGATCTTGGCGGGCGTTATTTGACAATGGAAGTGTCTTCCCACGCCCTGGCGCTGGGGCGCGTCCACGGCATTCATTATCAGACAGCGGTGTTCACGAATCTCACGCAGGACCATCTCGATTTTCACAGTACGATGGCTTCCTACTTCGACGCGAAGCAGTTGCTCTTTTCGGAGGAGCGCGCGCAGCCGCCAGCCTGGGCGATCCTGAACGCGGACGACCCGTACGCAAACCAGGTGGCTCTCGCTTCGCAAACCGAAGCCATCCGCTTTGGCCTCAACGAGACCGCGGACCTGCGCGGGCTGAATGTGGAGACCGGCTTCTACGGCATCTCCTTCGATGTGGATTGGCAGGGGAAGCGCTCGCGCTTGCGGTCGCCCTTGCTGGGGGATTTCAACGTCCACAATCTGCTGGCGGCATACGGAGCCTGCATCAGCCATGGCATTGACCGGGCGGCCATCCATGAGGCCCTTGCGCATGCCCCGGCTGTGCCTGGGCGGTTTGAGCGTGTCGACGCCGGGCAGCCGTTCGCCGTGGTCGTGGATTACGCGCATACGCCGGACGCGCTCATTAACCTGCTGGTATCCGCCCGAAAGCTGAAGCCCGCGCGGGTGATTACCGTGTTTGGCTGCGGCGGGAACCGGGACCGTTCCAAACGTCCGCTCATGGCCGAAGCGGCGGCGTCCCTGAGCGATTTCGTGGTGCTTACTTCCGACAATCCGCGCTCGGAATCCCCGCTCGAAATCATGAACGACGCCCTGGTTGGCTTGCAGCGCTTCGATACGCCGCGTCTGCTCGAAGTCGACCGCGGCGAAGCGATCCGGCGCGCCATCCGCATGGCGGAGCCCGGCGATATCGTTCTGATTGCAGGCAAGGGCCACGAGACGCAGCAGATTTTTTCCGACCGCACGGACCATTTTGACGACCGCGAAGTGGCGCTCGAAGCCATCCTTCAGCGCGGGTTTGGCGACCCTTCTGGGGAGCGCTCATGAAGCTCCCTCTCCGCTCCATCGCGCAGGCGCTTGCCCTTCCCGCTCCGGCGACGGAAGAAGCCGTTCGCGGATACGAAACGGATTCGCGCCGCGTCCAGCCGGGCGATCTCTTCTTCGCCATGCGCGGCGAAGCGTTCGATGGCCATCAGTTCATCCCGCAAGCCATTGCCGCCGGGGCCAAGGCGCTGATTGTCGAGCGGCCCGAAGCTTATGCCGTGCCCGCCTTTGTGGTGCCCGATTCGCTCGCGGCGCTGCAGCGCCTTGCCGCGTGGGCGCGGGAGCGATGGGGGAAGCCGATCCTGGGCCTTACGGGAAGCGCCGGGAAGACGACCACGAAGGACATTTGCGCCGCGTTGCTGAACGTTCGCTTCCGGGCCGGGCGCACCGTCGGGAACTTCAATAACCACGTCGGGCTGCCTCTGTCCGTGCTGCGAATACCGGACGAAGCGGAACTGGCCGTGCTCGAGTTCGGCATGAACCATGCCGGTGAAATTGCATCCCTTGCCCGCATCGCCCGCCCCAATCATGGGCTGGTGACGAACGTTGGTTACGCGCACATTGAGAACTTTGAATCCGTGGACGGCGTGGCTCTTGCCAAGCGGGAACTCATCGAAGCCCTGCCCGCGGAGGGGACGGCGATCCTCAACGCGGACGACCCCAGGGTGAATGCGTTCGGGCAGATTCACGCGGGGCCCGTGCTTCGCTATGGCTTCGCGCCGGAGGCGCAACTCCGCGCGGAGGAGGTTGTCGCGGAGGAAGAGGGCACGGGTTTCCAGGTTCGGGGCGTTCCGTTTCAAACCGCGCTTCGCGGCCGTCACAATCTTTCCAATATCCTGGCGGGCTTGGCCGCGGCTTCCGTCTTCGGCATCGCGCTCGAAGACCTGCGCGAGGCGGTGGCGGCGCTGCGGCCGGGCGCGATGCGCGGCGCCGTCCGGGAAGCGCGCGGCGTCACGATAATCGACGACTGCTACAACGCCAATCCCGATGCGATGCTGGCGATGCTGCGCGTTCTGAGCGAGTTTCCCGTGAGCGTGCCGGAAGGCCGCCGCATCGCCGTGCTCGGGGAGATGCGGGAACTCGGGCGCCGCTCCGAATATCTGCATCGCGAGGTCGGTCGCGCGGTTTACGAGATGGGTGTGGATCATTTGGTTGCCGTTCATGGCGACGCGGCGCGCTTGCGCGAAGAAGCCGTTGCATCGGGCCTCGCCTCGAATGCGGCCGCGTTTTTCGACACTCCGGAAGAGGCGGGCGCTGCCGTCGCGGCGATGGCGCGTCCGGGCGATATCATTCTGTTCAAGGGCTCCCGTGGCACCCACGTGGAGCGAGCGCTGGAGGAGTTCCTGAGGTAAACCGCGATGCTCTATTGGCTCCTCTTTGAACAGCTTCAAGCGCACTTCAGCCCGCTGCGGATCTTCGGCTATCTCACCTTCCGCGTGGCGCTGGCCAGCCTCACCGCGCTGTTCCTGTGCATCGCGCTCGGCCCGTTTCTGATTGAGCGGCTGCGCCATTTGCAGATCGGCCAGTACATCCGCGAAGAGGGCCCCAAGAGCCATCAGAAGAAAGCGGGCACCCCGACCATGGGCGGCGTGCTGATTGTCATTTCCATCGTGGTCGCCACCGTTCTTTGGGCGAATCTGACGAATCCGATGATCTGGGTGGCGCTCTTCAGCATCGTCGCCTACGGTTCCATCGGATTCTATGACGACTACATGAAGGTTACGCAGCGGCGGAACCTTGGCCTGAGCAGCCGGAAGAAGTTCGGCCTGCAATGTCTGATTGCGCTTGTGATCTGCGGGGTGCTGATGGTGCTGCACGCGCATGGCAGCTACACCACCCGCATGAACGTGCCGTTCTTAAAACAGTTGCGTCCCGATCTGCTGATCCATTCCCTTGCGGACAACTGGTGGACTTACCCGCTGGGCTTTGTGATCGTCTACTTCTTCCTGTTGATCGTCGTGGTGGGCGCGTCGAATGGCGTCAATCTTACAGACGGCCTCGACGGCCTGGCCATCGGCCTCATGGTGATCGCGGCGGGCGCGCTGACGGCGCTCACCTACATCAGCGGGCACGCCGAATGGAGCCGCTATCTCGAGATTGAGCGCGTCGCCAACGTGGGGGAACTCACCATCTTCTGCGGCGCGATGACAGGCGCTTCCATCGGCTTCCTCTGGTACAACGCGCACCCGGCCCAGATCTTCATGGGCGACGTCGGTTCGCTTTCGCTTGGCGGCAGCCTGGGCGTGGTGGCCGTGCTCATCAAGCAGGAGATTCTGCTGCTCTTCATCGGCGGCGTGTTCGTGATAGAGACCCTTTCGGTGATCATTCAGGTGGCGAGTTTTAAGCTCACCGGCAAGCGTGTTTTTAAGATGTCGCCGATCCACCACCATTTTGAAGCGCTCGGGTGGCAGGAATCGAAGATAATTGCGCGATTCTGGATTGTAGGGCTGGTGCTGGCGCTGTTCGCGCTCACCACGCTTAAGATTCGATAGGAAACGGAAGTATGGAACTGGCAGGGAAGCGCGTTTTGGTGATGGGCATGGGCAAGTCCGGATTGGCCATGCTGCGCCTGATCCGCCAGCAGGGCGGGACGCCCACCGCGTGCGACTCCAAACCGCTCTCGGAACTGGAAAGCATTTCGGCCCAGATTGCCTCGCTCTCGCCCGCGTTTCTGACGCAGGCGGAAGCGTCCGCCATGCCGCCGGACGCCTTTGATCTTGTGGCGATTTCACCGGGCATTCCCGTCGATCTTCCCCTGCTTGAAGCGGCGCGGCTGGCGGACATTCCCGTGGTTGGAGAAGTGGAACTCGCGGCTGCTTATCTGAAAGGGCCGGTGATGGCCATCACGGGGACGAACGGAAAAACGACTACCACCGCGCTGGCCGGGCACCTTCTGAAATCGGCGGGCATCCCCGTGCAGGTGGGCGGCAATATCGGGACGCCCGTTTGCGACATGATCCCCGCCTCGGCCGACGACCGCTGGAACGTGCTTGAACTGTCGAGCTTCCAGTTGGAGACCATCGCCCAATTCCGCGCCGAAATCGCCGTCTGCCTGAATGTCACGCCAGATCATCTGGACCGCCATCACACGATGGAGACCTACGTCGCGCAAAAGCGCCGCCTGTTTGAAACGCAGGCGGCCGGGGCGCACGCGGTGCTGAATGCGGCCGATCCGATTGTGGCGAGTTTCGCTGGGGCGAGCCCGGCAGCCGCTCACTTCTTTGCGCTGAGTGCCGATGCGCCGCACGAGATGGAGTTGCGCGGCGATGACATCGTTTACCGGGGGGAGAGGCTGCTCAGCCGCGCGGCGATTCCCCTGGCCGGATTGCACAACGTGGAGAATGTGATGGCCGCTTCGCTCGCGGCGCTGCTGGCGGGTGCGCCGCCGGCCGCGGTGGCCCAGGGCGTTTCCAGCTTCCCCGGTGTGGAGCACCGCCTGGAGTTCGTGCGCAGGCTGAACGGCGTGCTCTGGTACAACGATTCGAAGGCCACCAATGTGGATGCCGCGCTCAAGGCGATCGAGGCATTTTCGCAGCCGCTCTGGATCATCCTGGGCGGCAAGGACAAGAACAGCGACTATCGTCCGCTGGCCGCGGCGCTCCAGGGAAAGGCGCGCAAGGCCCTGCTCATCGGAAGGGCCGCCGGCCTCATCGCCTCCCAGATTTCCCCGGCTGTCTCCACCGTTGCGTGCGAGACCATCAGTGGCGCGGTGGACTATGCGTTCCAGCACGCGCGGATGGGAGAGGTGGTGCTGCTTGCGCCCGCCTGCGCCAGCTTCGACCAGTTCCAGAGTTATGAACACCGCGGGCGTGTGTTCAAGACTCTGGTGGAAGGGCTTTCGAAGGAGGAAGGCGAATGACCCGTGCCCGGGAGACGGATTGGATCCTGTTCGGCTGCATCGCCGCGCTGATGGCGTTCGGCTTTGTGATGTGCTACAGCGCCGGTTCCGCGGTGGGCGGACTGCGCGGGGCGGGCGAATGGCACTACATCTCGCGCCAGGCAATCTTCGCGGTTATGGGCGTGCCGATCATGCTGTTTTTGCATCGGCTCGACTTCCGCCAATTGAACCGGCCGGCCGTCGCCTTGCTGCTGATGGGGGGCGTTACCATCGCCGTGATTGCCGCAATGCTGCTTGACCACAAAGCGCATCGGTGGATTCGAATGGGCGGCTTTCAGTTGCAGCCTTCCGAGTTTGCGAAGCCCGCGATGATCGTCTTCTGCGCGTATTTCATCGCCCGGAGGATGAAGGCCATCAACGACCGCCATACCGTGCTGCCCGCTTCCATTGCCGTCGGCATCCTGGGCGCGGCAGTGTCATTCGGAGATCTGGGAACCGCCGTCGTCCTCGTGATCACCGCCGTGCTGCTCTTTTTTGTCGCGGGGCTGAAGTGGCGGTACATCGGAATCGCCGTCGCGCTTGCCTGCGTCGGACTGATTGGGGCGATCGCTCTCAAACCCTACCGGGTCTTTCGGATCATCGGGTTCGTCGATCCGCAACTTAAGATCATCCGCACGATCCATCCCGAATGGGCCGACGAGTATGAAGCGGAGAACCGGAAGAAGGGCCGGGACGCGAGCTACCAAGTGACGCAATCCGTCGTCGCCGTCGGCGCGGGAGGGCTTGCGGGATTGGGTCTGATGGAGGGCAAACAGAAGCTGCTCTACTTGCCCGAGGTGCATACGGACTTCATTTTTGCCGTGATCGGCGAGGAACTGGGTCTGGTGGGCTCGATGTTTACGCTCATCCTGTTCCTTGCCATCGGCTGGCGGGGGGTTCGAACCTTTCTCCGCGCGGACGATCTGTTTGGACGGTATCTGGCCCTCGGGGTGACGGTGATGCTCGTCTTTCAGGCGTTGATGAATATCAGCGTCGTGCTGAACATCGTCCCCACGAAAGGGATTCCGCTGCCCATGATCAGCTACGGGGGAAGCTCCCTGCTGAATTCGATGATTTGCTTCGGCCTGCTGCTGAGCGTAAGCGAGCGGACCAACTAGAAGGGGGGATCTGGTCCCGGAACGAATGCCGTATCGAATCCTATTTGCGGGCGGGGGAACGGGTGGCCATGTCATCCCCGCGCTGGCGGTGGCGGAGGAGGTGCGCCGCCGCGGGCACGACGTGCTCTTCCTGGGTGTGGAGCGCGGGATGGAAGCCCGCCTTGTGCCGCGGCACGGCTTTGAGATTCGCTTTCTGCGCGTGCAGGGGCTGAACCGCGTCGGTCTGGTGAACGCCGTGCGAAGCATCGCGCTGCTGCCGGGTTCGGTGATCTCCGCGGCGGGCGAGATCCGGGCCTTTCATCCCCACGTGATTTTCAGCATGGGCGGCTATGTTTCGGGTCCCGTGATGGCGGCCGGCAGGCTCACCGGAACTCCGATGGTGATTATGGAGCCCAACGCCTATCCGGGCCTCACTGCCCGGTGGACCGCGCGGATCGTGCGGAAAGCTCTCGTCAATTTTGAAGAGACCGTCGGGCACTTTCCGCCGGGCGTCGCGGAGCTTACCGGTGTGCCGGTGCGGGAGGCCTTCTTCGCCATGCCGCAACGCGCGCCCGCGCCCCCCTTCACGCTCTTCGTAACCGGTGGCAGCCAGGGTTCGGCCGCGCTCAATGCCGCAATGCGGGAAGCGTGGCCGCGTTTTGCCGCGGCGGACGTTCCCGTCCGCATCCTGCATCAGGCGGGGCGTTCGCAAGCGGAGGAGATTTCAGCGGCGTTCGCGGCCACGGGACTCGACGGCGAAGTGTTCTCCTTCATCGACGATATGCCCGCAATCTTCGAGCAGGCGGATCTCATTGTCGGCCGCTCGGGCGCGGGCGCGGTGGCGGAACTCGCGGCGGCCCGGAAGCCGGCCATTCTCGTTCCTTTCCCGCGCGCGGCGGACGAGCATCAGCTCAAGAATGCGCGGGTGCTGGCGAATGCCGGGGCCGCGCTGCTGATCGAAGAAAGCGGGCTCAGCGGGGAACGGCTTGCCGCCGAGGCGCTGCGCCTGTTTCGGGACCCCGCCGCACTCTCCGCGATGGGAACGCGGGCCGGTGCTTTCGCCCGGCGCGGCGCGGCCCAAACCGCGGCCGATATTCTGGAAAAGGAGGCTGCGTCGCAATAGATCCGCAAGCGGTCCACTCCCGCGCCGGCATCGCATCGCTGGCGCCGTGGAGGCGGCGCAACACGATGTTTTTCAAACCACAGCACATTCATTTCGTGGGCATCGGCGGCATCGGGATGAGCGGCATCGCGGAGGTGCTGCTGAACCTGGGCTACCGCATCAGCGGCTCCGACCTGCGCGCCACCCCCATCACCGAACGGCTGGAACGCTTGGGCGCCACCTTCTTTCTGGGGCATGCCGCTTCGAACGTTCGGGAGGCCAAAGTGCTCGTCACGACGTCCGCCCTCGACGCGTCCAATCCCGAGGTGCGGGAAGCGCGCTCGCTGGGCATTCCCGTGATTCCGCGCGGGGAACTGCTGGCGGAACTGATGCGCCTCAAGTTCGGCGTGGCGGTGGCGGGCAGCCATGGCAAGACCACGACGACCACCATGGTGGCCACGGTATTGAGCCAGGCCCAGTTCGATCCGACGGTGGTGGTGGGCGGGCGCGTCAGCACCTTCGGCGGCTCGAACGCGCGCGTTGGCAAGAGCGACTTTCTGGTGGTGGAGTCCGACGAGAGCGATCGCTCTTTTCTCAAGCTGTCGCCGATTGTGGCGATCGTCACCAACATTGACCTGGAGCATCTTGACCACTACAAGTCGCTCGAAGAGATTCAGGATGCCTTCGTCGAGTTCATCAACAAGGTTCCGTTCTACGGCGCGGCCATCCTCTGCCTGGACGACCCGAACATCCAGCAGATCCTGCCGCGGGTGCAGCGCCGCACGATCACGTATGGCGTTGGCGCGCAGGCCGATTTGCGCATTGCAAGCTGGGAGTTCGCGGGCATGGGCAGCGTGTTCCGGCTGGAATTCCGCGGCCGCGCTCTCGGCGATTTCCGGCTGAACGTGCCGGGCATTCACAACGTCCTGAATGCCACCGCCGCCGTGGCGGCCGCGCTCGAGTTAGAGGTGGGCGTGGAAAGCATCCGCCAGGGAATTGCAGCCTATGAGGGCGTGGATCGCCGCTTTCAGCTTAAGGGAAGCGTGAACGGCGTCGCGGTTGTGGACGATTACGCGCACCACCCCACGGAGATCCGCGCCACGCTGGAGGCGCTGCGGGTAACGCAGTTTAGCCGCATCCACGTGCTGTTTCAGCCGCATCGCTATTCGCGCACGCAGCAATTGCTGGACGACTTTGCGGGCTGCTTTAATCTCGCCACCACCGTGTGTGTCGTTCCCATATATGCGGCCAGCGAGCCGCCCTTGCCGGGAGTGACCTCTGAGCGGCTGGTGGAACGCATGCGCGAGTTTGGCAACCGGGGCGCGCAGTTTGCGGAGTCCCTGGAGGCTGGCGCGGAAGCGCTTTGCGCGCTGGCGGAACCGGGCGACGCGATCGTTACCATGGGTGCCGGCAGCGTAAGCCAGACCGGGGAACTCATTCTCAGCCTTCTGGAGCGGGCGCTCGCGCCGTCGCCGGAAGTTTCGCGGGCGGGGGAATCCTCGCCGGTTGGCTAGGTATCGTGGCGCTTCGTCCGCCGGCTCCGCGTTTGCGCGGGGCGTTGCGGCGGGGCGGGCAAACGAGTGACGATAGAACAATCAGGCGCAGTCCTGTTTCGGCTGAAACATGCCCGGAACGGGGCGGCGCTCGAATTTCCGCCCGGTCTTTCCGCGGGCGAGAAGGGAACGAAATGGCCAGATCCCGCGAAAGCCGCACGCTGGAATTCGAAGACGAGCAGCTTCCCGACTTGGAAGCGCGGCCCCGTCGTTCGAAGGCGGTTGCGCGCGCGAATCCGGAAACCCGCGGCAGGAAGCGCGTTCTGCTTGCCGTTGTATTTCTGTTCTTTCTGATGGTGATCATGGCCGCCGTCGCGCTGATCGTTCAAATGGACACGTTCCTTGCCACGGACCACCGGTTCACGCTGCGGCCCTTCTCGAAGAATGGGTTGGTGATTGCCGACGGGCCCATTGAGTTGGTGGGCGTGGAGCACGTGCCGGCGCAGGAGTTGTACGCGATTTTCGAGCCCGACGTGGGGCGCAGTCTTTACCTGCTGCCGCTCGAAGCCCGGCGCGAGCAACTGCTCGCCATCGATTGGGTGGAGCAGGCCAGCATCTCGCGGCTGTGGCCGGACCGGTTGCAGGTGGTGGTGCGGGAGCGCGTGCCGGTGGCCGTGGCGGCCATCGCCACGGGCCGCCACGGAGATGCCTACCAGATGATGCTGCTTGACCGGAATGGCGTTCTGATGCGCCGGCCCCGGCAGGCGGCCTTCGATCTCCCCGTCGTTTTCGGGCTTAACTTCGATCAATCCGTGGACTATCGCCAAGCGCGGGCGGAACTCGTTTCCACGGTGCAGTCGGAGCTGAAACCGCTTCACATCGGCTTCAGCGAGATCGACATTTCCGATCCCGCCTACCTCCGCATCAGCTTTTCGATCGAGGGCAAGAATATGAGGCTGATTCTGGGCCGCGCAAAATATCTGGAGAGGGTTCAGATCTTCCTGGATCGCCTTCCGGAGTTGATGAAGGCGAACCCGCAAGCCAACCTGTTCGACATGCGTCTGGAGGATCGGATCGTCTCCTCCAGAGAAGGGCTTAACGGTGAGTGAGAAGCGGAACACCGTTGTTGGACTCGATCTTGGCAGTCAGCACTTGCGCTGTTTCGCCGCGGCGATGGAGCGCAGTTCGCTGCGCTATCTGGCGAGTGAAGAAGTTCCCTCATCCGGCTGGCAAAAGGGCCGGGTTACCGACCCCAACGCGCTCCTGGGCGCCATTCGCTCCCTGCTCTCTCGAACCGAGGCGGCGGCGGGAGCGCCGATCGAATCGGCCGTGCTTGGGATCGGCGGGCCCACCGTCCGCAGCCTGAACAGCAGAGGCGTGCGCGAACTGGGGCACCGGCGCGAGATTGACCAGCTTGACGTGAACCGCGCGATTGAGAAGGCGTGCGGCCTGCAATTCATGGAAGACCAGATGATTCTGCAGGTCTTCCCGCAATTCTTCACCGTGGATGAAGACGCGGAGTACCGCGACCCGCGCGGCATCCCCGGCAGCTTCCTGGAGGCCAACGTCCACATCATCGTTACCTCCAAGAGTGACCATGAAAACCTCATCGGCATCTGCAATCAGGCCTATCTCGAAATTGAAGACACCGTTTTCGAGCCCGTCGCGACCGCGCTTGCCTCGATTCTGCCGGAAGACCGGCAGGATGGCGTCGCGCTGATCGACATCGGCCTGCACAACACCGAAGTGATCGTCTATTGGAAGGACATCCTGGTCCACAGTTCGACGCTGCCGATCTCCGCGGAGCACTTTACCCGCGATGTCGCCCGCGGATTGCAAGTGTCGCCGCCCGATGCGGAGCGGGTGAAAATCGAATACGGCTGTGCGCTGGTGGGACTTACCGCGGACAACAGCGTCATCGAATTGCCGCCGCTGAACGGGCAGGGGCGAAGAGAGCGGGAGCGCCGCTTTCTGAACTATGTGCTTCAGGAGCGGGGCAGGGAACTGATGGAAATGGTGCGGGCGCAGTTGGCTTCCGTGGGGATGGCGGAGAACCTGGGAACGGGCATCGTCATCGCGGGGGGCGGCGCGCTGCTGCCGGGGATTTGCGATCTGGCCGAACAGGTGCTCAACTGCCCGGCGCGGCTTGCGGTGCCGATCGGGGTGCGCGATCTGCCGGATGCCGTGAATCATGCCTCCTGGAGCACCGCCGTGGGCCTGGCCATGTATGCCTCCCGGCTGCGCGCGCAAGAGAGAAACCGCCGGGAGCAGGAGGGCCTGATCGCCCGCCTCTTCGGCTAAACTGAAACAAACCGCATAGAAAATGTCTTGAAAGCAAGACACAATCGTGAAACCTTAGATATTGATGCCGCGCGCACTGGAGAAGCCCATGGATGCCGCTTTCGACAATCTGAAATTTGAGATCCAGGAAGAATCGCACGCCCCCACCCGGATCAAGGTGATCGGCATTGGCGGCGCTGGTTCGAATGCGGTTTCCCGCATCGTGGAGCAGGGTCCGGAAGGGGCGGAATACTACATTCTGAACACGGACCATCGCGCGCTCGACGCGTCGCCCGTCGCCAATAAGCACCTGCTGGGCGCGAAGACCACCGGCGGCCGCGGCACCGGAGCCAATCCCGCCGTGGGGCGGCAATCGGCGCTCGACGATACCGAAGCGATCCTCGAAATCCTCGATGGCGCGGATCTCGTGATTATCGCGGCGGGCCTGGGCGGCGGCACGGGCACCGGAGCGGCGCCCGTGATTGCATCGCTCGCGAGAGAGATGAACGCCCTCACCATCGGCATCGTCACCCGGCCGTTCTCCTTTGAGGGCCCGCGCAAGATGGAGGTTGCCGAGAAGGGTCTGGAAGAGCTGGCTCAGGTGCTCGACAACGTGCTGATTGTGCCGAACGACCGTCTGCTCGACATTGCCCCCCGCGGAACGAGTTTCAAGGACGCGCTGCGCATGGTGGACGATGTGCTGGCGCAAACCGTGAATGGGATCGGCGATATTGTGCTGCGCCCCGGCATCATCAATCGCGATTTCTCCGACGTCAAAGCGACCCTTTCCGGCATGGGCACGGTGCGCCTGGGCAGCGCCACCGCCGATGGGTCGGCCAGCGTGGTGGATGCCGCCCGCCGGGCGATCGAATGCCCGATGCTGGACGCCCATGGAATCGCCGGCGCGCGCGTTGTGCTGCTGCATGTGATGGGCAGCCCCAAGCTCCAGCTTCATGACGTTTACGATGCCACGGAGTTCATCCGGAAAGCCGCCAATAACCCCGATCTCCACGTGAATCTCGGCCTCAGCCTCGACGAAGCTTTCGGCGACAAGGTAAAGGTAACGGTGATCGCGACTTCGTTTGACGAAGCGCTTGCGGCCGCCTATGTTCCGCAGGCTGCCGCCGCGCCGGCCGCGTTCCCCTCCTCGCCGTCGCCGCAGCCTGTGGCGGCCGTGCGAACCGCCGCCGCAAGGCCCGCTGCGTCCGCCGGATCTCCGCCAGCCGGGCCACGGGCCGTGCTGCCCGCCGCCGCTCTCCACGAAGCGCCCCGCTCCGCAACGGTGAGCTCCGTGGAGGAAGCCGTCGCCGCATTCAGCGCTCCGCCCGCTTCCGCGGCGGCTCCGGCGGAAGCGGCCATAGCCGACGCGGCGCGCTGGCGCGGGGAAGTGCCGATCGACGAAACGCGCGAGACCCCCACGGCCGATGCCCTGGTGGAAGAACCGGAACTCGACTACCGCTTCGTTGCGCCGGGCCTCTATGAGAGCGTGGGGGCGGGAGAGGGGGCAGCGGAAGCGGCCACTCCGCTGTTTGCGGAATCGCCCGCGAACCCGAATCCGGCGGAGACCGATTCGAACCTCTTCGATCTCGACGACCTGGAGACGCCCGCGTACCTCCGTCAAGGCAACACGCCGCGAATGTGATCTTCTTTGCCTCGCGCCCGGCCGGGCAGCCCTTTCCCGCGGCGCACGGAAGGGGAGCGGGCTGCGCATCGGGTTGTGCCGCGGGTTCCGGACCGCTTCACCCACCCCCGGGGAAACGATTTCTCCCGGCCCGCCGTCACACGCGCATGTGCAGAGGAACCGCGCGCAATGGCGCATTCCCTCAAGCCGGACCTTGAAACAAATCGCTTGATAGTACGTGAAGTTATGTAAACTGCTGGTCTGCTTGCGTCTCCGTCGGTCACGTTCCATGGAGGTCCTCTCAAGCCGCAATCCAGTCCACAGGAATCTATCGAAAATCAATCCACTACTCGAAAAGGGGCTCTTTCAAAATGAAGAACATCCGCATATTGCTATTCCTTCTGCTGGCAGCGGGCGCTGGGGTGCGCCCGGCCCTCGCGCAGAAACCGATTTCGATTGGGGTCCGGGCGGGCGTTCCGCTGACGGATCTGATTGAGGCCGACGAGAGGAGCGACATCTTCTCCAGCACCCGTCATTACACCTTCGGGCCAACGGTATCGGTGAATTTCCCGGCCGGCATCTCCGTCCAGGCCGACGCGCTTTACAAACGCTTTTCGTTCGGGCGGCCGGGCGGTTTTGTAGGCAACTTCCCCGCTAAAGATACCGCCGGCAACTCCTGGGAATTTCCCGTGATGCTGAAATGGACCGCGCCCGGCAGGGTAGCGCCTTTCGTGAACGCGGGCGCCTCCTTCCGCAACTGGAGCGGCTTCGATCAGATCGGCAACTTTGTCACCGGACAGGATTTTGACGAGGTGGACGACAAGCAGAACGTCGGCTTTGTGGCCGGCGGCGGACTCGCAATCAAACTGGGGGCGGTTCGCATCAGCCCGGAGATTCGCTTTACCCGCTGGGGCACGAACAACTTTGCCGACGGCGTGAAAAACCTGCTGGAAACGAATCGCAATCAGGCGGAAGTGCTGGTCGGTTTCACGTTCTGAACCGCGATTTGGAACCTCTGCCTGGGACAGTCCTCAACCCGCGCGCCCACTCCGCGCGGGTTGAGTGTTTTCGTGAGAGATCCGGGCTTTCCGATCCGTCTTGCTTTTGGAGTACCCTTAAACTAATTTAGAATTGTTAATCGTTGGATCGCGGTTCGCCCCGGTACTGCAAACGGAATGCAAACCCACCCTCCTTCGAATCTGAAACAATAGACATCTGCCCTGCTTCCAACAAGCGAGTTCGATAAATCAGCCTTGCTGGTGGGGGTTTCGATGTATTCCGGACATATCGGAAACAGCGCGAAAAGATGGTATAGCGCTATCAAATACGGCGGGAATGTCGGTGAGAGCAGACGGCATTCGATGGATCTGTCTCAAGAAAATACGATGACGCGGCCGCGGGAACACCTGGCGGAACGGGCGAAGGTCCCCGTCGTCCTGATCGTGGACGACGACCCGATGTCGCGCGAACTGCTTGCGGACGCGCTGTCTCCATCGGAGTTTCAGGTGGTCGCGGTGGCGGACGGCGTGGAAGGTCTGCGCGTTCTGGAGAACCTGCTCCCCGCGGTGATGCTCGTCGATATCCAGATGCCCTATATGGACGGGTTCGAGTTTCTTTCAAAGGTTCGCGAAGACCCGAAATTCGCTGCCGTCCCGATGGTGGCGGTGACGGCGTACGCCATGGTCAACGATGCTTCCCGCATTCTGAAGCGCGGGTTTGACCAGTATCTGTCAAAGCCGGTTCCGGTAAAGACGCTCCGGCAGACGATCAACCGCCTCCTCGGTGACCGCCCCGCCAGCCCAGTCAGCACCGCGCATTAGCGCGGCAGCGCGCCCCAGCCCGCCGTCGCCGTTCGCCACGAACGGAAACCCAAACGCCAAAAATCGGATACTGTGGGGGAATGGCAGCGGACGAGACAATCTGCGTGCTTGCCGTGGACGACGATCCGGCAGCGCTTGAGCTGGTGCAAGAGGCGCTGCGTTCGGCATCCGTCAAAGTAATCACTTCCGAGACGGCCACTGAAGGCCTCGCGCTCGCCCGCAAATGGCGGCCGGATGTCGCTATCGTCGACCTTATTCTGCCCGGAACGACGGGCCTCGACATGCTCGAGGAACTCCTCACCGTGGTTCCGCAGTGCGATGTCGTGCTCCTCACCGGCCACTACTCGACGGATTCCGCCGTGGAGGCGATTCAGCGCGGCGCGTCGGACTACCTCACGAAGCCAATTTCGGTCCGGGATCTGCGAGCCAAGATTGGCTCGTATCTCGAAGAGGCCCGCCGCCGCCTGCGCGCGACGGAATTGGAGAGGGAAGCCGCCGCGGCGAATTGCTTCCACGGCATCATTGGCCGCAGCTCGGTGATGGCGGATGTTTTCGCAAGAATTCGCCGGATTGCCCCGCATTACCGGAGCGCGCTCGTGCTGGGGGAAACCGGCACCGGGAAAGAGCTGGTGGCCAAGGCCATCCACGCATTGAGCCCGGTCGCCAAGGGGCCTTTCGTGGTTTGCAACTGCTCCGCGGTTGCGGAAACGCTGTTTGAAAGCGAACTCTTCGGCCACGTCAAGGGGGCGTTTACCGGAGCAACCGCCAACAAGGCCGGCTTCTTTGAGGCCGCGAATGGCGGCACTTTGTTCCTGGACGAACTGGGCGATTTGCCGCTGGCGATGCAGACCAAACTCCTTCGCGCCATCCAGAATCAGGAAGTGCAGCGGGTGGGCTCGCCGGATTCCATTCGCGTGAGCGTGCGGATTATCGGCGCCACCAATCGCGATCTTCATTCCATGATGGCAGCCGGAACTTTTCGCGAGGATCTCTACTATCGCCTTGCGATGGTGGAAGTGAAGCTGCCTTCGCTCGCGCAGCGCCCCGACGATATTCCGCTCCTCACGCGGCATTTCATTGCGTCCTTCGCCAAGGAGTATTCCAAGGCGGTCAACGACATCTCCACGCGCGCGATGGCGGCTCTGGCGCGGCGCCGCTGGCCGGGAAACATTCGGGAATTGGAAAATGTCATCGGTCACGCCGCGATGATGGCGGAAGGGGACACCATCGATATCGGCGACTTTCCAGCCGAGTATGGTGAGGCGTGCGGCGAGGAGAACGCCGACCCGCTCCCTGCCTTCCCCTTCCCGCAATCCAGCCTCCCCACGCTTGCGGAACTCGGCCGGCAATACGCCCGCCACGTGCTGGGCGTGGCCAACGGAAACAAGGCGCGCGCGGCGGAACTGCTCGGCATCTCCAGGGCGACGCTATATAAGCTGCTCAGCGACAGCGAAGATGCGGGTTCCCCAGCGGCCGAACCGCCGGCAAAGTCGAACGCCTTAGTCTGAGCCCGCCGTTTCCGGCTTTGTGTTTGTCGCGGCCGGCGTTTCGGCCGCTGCCAGGCGGTGCGGGTGGGCCGGGAAGGAGATGCGAAAGCGGCTGCCCGCGCCCAAAGTGCTATCCACCTCAATGCAGCCGCCCTGCATCTCCACCAGTTTCTTGGTGATTGGCAAGCCCAGGCCGCTTCCTCGCAGCTTCGGCCGGAATGTCGGGTGATGCACCTGCTCGAATTCGCCGAAGATCCGGTCCAAATCCGCCGGGCCGATTCCAATGCCCGTATCCTCTACCTCAGCGAAAATCCGCTCCTCCGTCTGCCCCAGCATCACCGCCACCCGGCCGCCCGCCGGGGTGTATTTGATCGCGTTGCTGACGAGGTTCGTGAGAATCTGGCGCACTCTCTCGGGGTCCGCGAACAGAGACGGGCGGTCTGTTCCGTGCAGGGAGAGTTCCACGCCTTGGTCCTTGGCGATGGGGAGCAGCGACGTGACGACGGGCTCCGCAATGGCGCGAAGATCGAACTGTTCGAGATTCAGCCGCAAACGGCCCGCTGAGATGCGCGAGAGGTCGAGCACATCGTTCACCACGCGAATCAGGTGCTGCGCGCTGCTCTCGATGTTGCGCAGAAACCGGCGCTGCCGCTCATTCAGCTCTTGCGATTCCGGATCTTCGAACAGCAATTCGAGGAACCCGCTAATGGAGTGCAGTGGGGTCCGCAGCTCATGGCTCATGCTGGAGAGAAACGCGGTCCGCTCCGAGAGAATGGTTTCTAACTGGCGCGAGCGTTCCTGCAGATCGCGGTTCGCCTGGCTCAAGTGAGCCGCGCTCTCGGCAAGGCTGTCGTTGAGCTCGCGAATACGCGCTTCCGCGATCTTTCGGTCCGTAATGTCTAGGTTTACTCCGGCGATGAAGCGGACTTTCCCCGTCTTCTCGTCGTAAACTCCAGCTCCCGCGCCCGCCAGCCATCGCTTCGCGCCGAGTTCGGAATCCATCGGGAACTCCCGGTAGAATGGCTCCCGGTTGTTCACCGCCGAGCGTATCGTCTCCCGCAGGGGCTCCCGTTCGTTGGGCGCCACTTTGTCGTAGAACGCGCGGATCGAACCCTCATATTCGAAGTCGCCGAGCCCCACCATGCGGGTCAGGTTTCGATTCCAAACCGCGGTATCGGTCTCCGGATTCCAAACCCAGACGCCGATGTTGGCCGCATCGGTGGCCAGGCGGAAACGCTGCTCATAATCCCGCAGACGCTGCTCCGCGGCGTGGGCTTCAGTGGTGTCTCTAAGGATGATCACCGATCCGGTTAGCTCTCCGTTCTCGTCGTGAACCGGCGCGGCGGAAACGCCCACATCCCGGCTGCCCGCCAGTTTCGAAGTCAGTACAAGTCCATCGCTGTCCCGTTCGGCCTTTCCTGTCCGCAGCACGGTGAGCACGAGAGGCTCGATCCGCTCTCCCGTCGGCCTCGAATGGATGGTCCACATGTCCTCAATCGGTTTCCCAAGGCATTCCTCCGCGCGCAGTCCGGAGAATTCGAGCGCTGCCGCATTCACGAAACGGACCTTCCCCTCACAGTCCACGGAAACCACGGCGTCTGGAATTCCGGAAAGCACCGTTTCAAATCGAATGGCTTCGCGCGCGTAGTGCTGTTCCGCCGTGCGGCGAAGAACGCGCTCGGATTCTTCCGCTTGGCGGGCCAGCCGCAGCGCGGATTCCTTTCTCTCCAGATCCGTTGCATATCGCTGAAGCTGATGAAGGATCAAGACGACAACTAGCGCGATCGCCAGGAATACGATGAATCCGGCCACCGAAGCCCGCGTAGGGGAAACGAGGAGCAGTGGGCTGTCCGAATGCCCGAAATTCGTGAAAATTCCGGTGAGCGCCGCGGCCAGCATTCCAAATCGCGCGCCCCCGAAAATACCCGCGACCACGACCGCCAGCAGCCCAAACGTCGTCTCGAACTCGTCGCCAAGGTAGCGCTCGGACAGATGTCCAGCGCCGACAGCGATTGCCGCGGAAAGGCCGAGCACCACGAGCTTCTGCCATAGCGGCCGGATCGAGATGGAATGCACTCCAATCACTGTATACGTTTCAAGAGGCGATGGGGCGGACGGGGTGTTTCTATCGATGCCGAGGTTGGAATGGGAAAAGAACTCTAGCGGCCGAGTGAGAGTGTCTGCGTTTCTCCGTTCAGGATTTCGACAAGTGTTCAGGAACTGTACACTCTCTTGCATCACGGCGAGGAGGTACTCCGCTGAGTGGTGCAGAGCAAGCTGCGGGAAGCCTTTTGTTTCCATGCCGCTCCAGGCTTTTCCATTCCGGTTTGAGAATTTGGGTGGGTTTGGCGGCTGGATTGCTTCCCATCGGGCATGGCAACAAGCACGATAGATACGGCAAGTTTTCAGACGAGCGGGGGCCGCATTCCTCTGTGTGGAAGTTTCTTCGGTTCCCAGGTGGAAGGTCGCCGAGTGCCGCCCGCAGCAGTTGCACTTCACCGGCCGAGCACGCCAGCCAGGGTCGAGGAAGTTCCTGCGCGCCCTACCGCCAAGCAGGCGGCGGAGGAGAGAAATGAATCCGCCAGAGGACTCACCGTGGAACAGTACGGAGCCGCGTATCAAGCGGGATTTCCGCGGACGGTCCGCTTCCTGCGCTCACGGGGCGCGAACGAAGACGCGGCCGAGGAGATCGCTCAGGCGGCGTGGAGCCGGGGCTGGGAGCGCCTCCATCAGTTGCGGACGCCGGAGGCCCTCGAAGTCTGGATCGCCAGCATCGCCAAGCACATGTTCAGCGCCCACGCGATCAAAGTGCAGCGCAGCGAAGAGATTGAAGAAACGACGGCCGCATGCGGCCCTTCAAGCACCAGCCTGCTTTGGAACGAGATCGTCCGCTGCTGCCAGCCGGAAGAGAAAAAGCTCCTGAGCCTGCACTACGTCAGCGGCTACAGCAGCGGTGAGATTGCGAAGAAACTGGGATGCAGCGCTCTTGCCGTACGGCTTCGCTTGATGCGCGTCCGGCGGAAGATTGACGCCAACCTTCCCGCAAACACCTTTGCGCTCGCCGCGTAAGGCGAGTGGACGCTTCCGGCTTCAACATCGGCGGGGCTGCATCGCGGCCCTGCAACCGTCCTCGCCTCTCCCGGCGCAAGCGCGCACCTTTCCCCAACGGTAGAATAAGGCTTTCGGGGGGAGGGGCGTCCTCATGGCAAGTCGAGAGATGACAATTGCGGAAACCGTGGATGCGGTGCTCGCGCGCTGGCGCGCGGGCGGAACGGCGTCCGTTGCCTCCGCGAGCGCCAGCGCGCGCATCACGGAATCGCCCGCCGCGGCTGAGATTGGCGATGGTGTCTTCGCCACCGTCGATGAGGCCGTCAAGGCGGCGGCGGAAGCCCAACTTCGTCTGGCCGGGATGAGCCTCGATGACCGGGGCCGGATCATCGCGATCATCCGCCGGATGTGCGTCGACCACGCCGCGGAATGGGCGGCGATGGAGCTGGCGGAAACCCGGCTGGGCCGTGCGGATCACAAGACCGAAAAGCTGCTCTCGATTCCGAAAGTTCTGGGTGTGGAAGCGCTGCGGACCCAGGCACGCAGCGATTCGAGCGGGCTAGCCATCATCGAGCACGCGCCCTGGGGCGTGATCGGCATGGTGCTGCCCGTCACTCACTCCATCCCCACGATGGCCAGCAACGCCATCAACGTGATCGCCGCCGGAAACACGGCTGTCTTCGGCGCGCACCCCTCGGGTGCGAAGTGCGCGCGGCATGCCTTGCGCGCCTTCAACCGCGAGATTGAACGCGAAGTGGGATTGCGCAACGTCATCGCCACCACCTCGGAAGCCACGCTGCGCCACGCCGAGGAGCTGTTCCAGCACCCGTCGATTGCCCTGCTTTGTGTCACCGGAGGCCCCTCCGTGGTGAAGGCGGCTATGAAGCACGGCAAGCGCGTGATTGCGGCCGGGCCGGGAAATCCTCCCGTCGTCGTGGATGAGACCGCGGACCTCGACGCGGCCGCGCGCGCGATCGTCGCCGGCGGGTCGTTCGACAACAACCTGCTTTGCATCGGGGAGAAAGAAGTCTTCGTCGTTGCCTCCGTTGCCGATGCCTTTATCGCCGCCATGAAGCGGGCCGGCGCGGTGCAACTGGATGCGGCCGCGATCGATCGCCTGGCCGATGCCGCTTTCAAGTTTGATGGCGGAGGCGTGGGCTGCGGACGGGCGCATCTGAAGAAGGAGCTTGTCGGGAAGGACACCTCCGTGCTGGCCGCCGCCGCGGGCGTGCAGATTCCGGCCGGGACGCCGCTGCTCTTCGGCGAGACCGGCGCCGGCCACGCCTTCGTGCAGGAAGAACAGATGATGCCGTTCGTCCCCATCGTCCGCGTCCCGGACGCCGACGCGGCCATTGCCGCCGCGGTGCAGGCCGAACACGGCTATCGTCACACCGCCATCATTCATTCCCGGAACGTGGATACGGTAACGAAGTTCGCCAGAGCGATGAATACCACCCTGGTGGTCCACAACGCGGCGTGCTCGGCCGCGCTGGGCGCTGGCGGAGCCGGTTACTTGAGTTTCAGCATTGCCACACCCACGGGCGAAGGGGTTACCACCCCGATGACGTTTACCCGCGAGCGCCAGTTGGCTATCGCCGGTGCGCTGCGCATCGTGTAGCCGAAGCGGTTCCGCGCTCGGAAGCGGAAGCGCGCGCGGACGCCGTTCGCGTACAATGGCAACCGGATGCGGGTGACAATCAGCGGCGGAACCGGCTTTGTGGGTGGGCGTCTTCTCAGCCAACTGCTTCCAGCGGGGGCAAGCGTCCATTTGCTCACACGCCAATTGCGTCCGGGCCTGCCCTCCGGGGTGGTGCCTCATTTGTGGGACCCACTGCGCGAAGCGGCGCCGCCCGACAGTCTGGCGGGCAGCGAAGCGCTGATACACCTCATGGGGGAGCCCATCGCCCAGCGCTGGTCTCCTGAAATCAAGCGCCGCATTCGCGAAAGCCGCACGGTTTCCACGCGAAACCTGGTGAGCGCGATCGAGATGGCGGAGCCGCGTCCCCAAACCCTGATTTGCGCTTCGGCGGTGGGCTACTATGGCTCGCGCGGAGATGAGTGGCTGGATGAAGAATCCAGCCCCGGCAGCGATTTTCTCGCCGAGGTCTGCCAGGAGTGGGAGGCCGAAGCCCTGCGCGCCGCGGACTTGGGCGTGCGCGTGCTCCGGCTGCGCTTCGGAGTCGTGCTGGGGGCGGAGGGGGGGGCGCTGGCCCGTCTGCTGCCGCTCTTTCGTATCGGGCTCGGCGGGCGTCTGGGCGATGGCAGCCAGTGGATGAGCTGGATCCACGCGAGCGATCTGGTGGGGATGATGTTCTTCGCCCTGCGCTATCCGCACATCCACGGCGTGTGGAACGCGGTTGCGCCGAATCCGGTCACCAACGCCGAGTTCACCGGCACACTGGCCCGTATCCTGAAACGTCCCGCGGTGCTGCCCGCGCCGGAGTTCGGCTTGAAGCTGCTGTTTGGCGAAGGCGCGCAGCCCCTGCTGGCCAGCCATCGCGTGAGGCCGTTGGCGGCGGAAGCGGCGGGTTATCGCTTCCAGTACGGCGGCTTGCACGCCGCGCTGCGCCATTTGCTCAAGAGTTAGCTTGCGCTGGCTGCTCAAGAGTTGGCCGCGGGCGCTGCCTGCTTCTCGCGCTTGAGTTCTTCCATCACGCTGAAGACCAGTTCCTTGGCCTGCTCGATCCCCCTGATCATCAGTTCCACGTCCCTGGGGATGCGCCGGCCTTTCGTAAGCGTCTGCATATACACGCCATGCTGGCCGGCCAGCACCAGGGCGTCCGTGAGAATA
Organism: Bryobacterales bacterium; assembly: GCA_039812845.1. Classification (GTDB taxonomy): domain Bacteria; phylum Acidobacteriota; class Terriglobia; order Bryobacterales; family Bryobacteraceae; genus JACTMJ01. The sequence goes on along the minus strand of JBDIBK010000011.1, from coordinate 2,203 downwards.
TCCATGCTGACGGCGAGGCGTCCCCGCGCGGCGCCCATCATGAACTCATGCTTTTCGAGCGTTTCCGCGTGTTCCTGAAAGGCCGACATGTTTCCCCTCGCCGCGTGTCCGAAGAACCGGCTATTTCGTCCGATTCCCAAATTTCTGTACAGTATAGGGGATGCAATTTCCGAACTGGCCGATTCACACGGAAGCTTCCTTCGGCTATCTGCGGCAGGTGCTTGAGAGTTCGCAATGGGGCGGGTTTCACCCGATGGTGGGCGAATTCGAAGAGCGCTTCGCCCAATACCAGCACTGCCGGCACGGCATCGCGATGATGAACGGCACGGTCACTCTGGAAGCCGCGCTCCAGGCCGCCGGCATCGGCCCCGGCGACGAAGTGATCGTTCCGGCCATTTCGTTTGTTTCCACCGCCACCGCCGTTTCCAGGGTCGGCGCGACGCCGGTCTTTGTTGACATTGAGCCGTACTCCTTCAACATGGATCCCGCCCGGCTGGAGGAGGCGATTTCGCCCGCGACGAAGGCCGTCATCATCGTCCATTTCGGTGGGCCGCTCGCCGATCTGGACCGCTTGCTTCCCATCGCCCGCCAGCATGGGCTGACCGTGATTGAAGACGCCGCGCACGCCCACGGCTGCGAGTGGAACGGCCGCCGCGCGGGGAGCTTCGGCGATTGCGGTTCCTTCAGTTTTCAAAACGGCAAGGCGCTTACCGCCGGAGAAGGCGGCATGGTGGTCGCGAACGGCGAAGACTACGCCGCGCGCATTCGCTCCATCGCCAACCAGGGGCGGCGTCCCGGCCATAGTTTCTTTGCCCATTTTGAACTTGGGTCGAATTACCGGATTACCGCCCTGCAGGCGGCGGTGCTGATGGCGCAATTGGATCTGCTCGACGAACAGATTGAGCGCCGCACCCGCAATGCCACGATCCTGATGGAAGAGCTGGGCGGGCTTGCCGGAATTCACTGGCAGGAAGTGCCCTCGGCCGTAAACCGAAACTGCTGGTATCTGGTGCTCGGGCGCGTAGATGCAGCCGAACTGGGGATCTCGCGGGACCAGTTCGCGGCCGCGCTCGCGGAAGCGGGGATCCCCTGCACGCCGTTCTACCCGCATACGCTCTACCAGAATCCGTTGTACCGGGAACTGCCGAACCGGGTGATGCCTTGCCCCGTTGCCGAGGCTTCGATCGGCGACGCTTTTTGGCTTCCGCACCGCGTGCTGCTTGGCGACGAACCGCTCACGCGCGCGCTGGCGGCCGGAATTCTCCGCGCTTGCGAGCGGGGCCGCGAGCGCAGCGGAATGCCCGCAATGGCGAAGGAATCGTGAGGTTCGTTCGCCGCCCTTTGAAGGAGACCGAGTCATGCGAGTCCCTCATGCGCCGGCAAGGCTGGCCGCGCTCGTTCTGGCTGGATGCAGCTTCATGTTAGTCACCGCGGATGGACAGATTGCTTACCAGAAGCCGCCCAGGGAGATCCTGGACGTGCTGCACGCGAAGCTGCCGCCGATGATCTCGGTCAGCCCGCAAAAGGACCGGCTGCTGCTGATGGACCGGGTTGCCTACCCTTCCATCGCGGAACTGGCGCGGCCCATGAAGCGCCTGGCGGGCTTGCGGATTGATCCTGCGAACAACGGCCGCCATGCTCCGACGATCTATACGGGGATCACGATCCGGGACATTGCGCCTGGGGGCGAGGACCGCATTGTGGCACTGCCGCATGACGTGACCATCGGGGAGGCGTCCTGGAGCCACAGCGGCCAGTATTTCGCCTTTCCCTGGTACCGGCCGGGCCATGTCGAGCTGTGGGTGGTGGATGTCGTCACGGCCAAAGCGCGCCCCGTCGTGGGGGTCGCTCTTAACCAGACGGTGAGCGCCGCCATCCAGTGGCTGCCCGACGGCAAGACGCTCCTGGCGCTGACCGTGCCCACGGGCCGCGCCGCGCCGCCCTCGCCCGCGCTGGTTCCCGCGGGGCCCACCATCCAGCAGAGCGATGGCGCGGCCGCGCCGGTTCGCACCTATCAGGATCTGCTCGAGAATAGCCACGACGAGGACCTTTTCGAATACTTCGCGACCTCGCAGCCCGTGCTCGTGGATGCCGCCACCGGGAAAACCCGGCCTTTCTTGAAGAAGGGCATCTACAGCGAAATCACGGCCTCCCCGGACGGGAAGCATTTTCTCGTCGAGCGCATCCACCGCCCGTTTTCCTT
>JBDIBK010000010.1:0-48857 GCA_039812845.1 Bryobacterales bacterium | reverse complement strand
CTGAGCGCGCTCCTTCCAGGGCGGGCGATCCATTGGCATCAGGAGACGGAATCCACCATGCATGAGGCGTCGCTGCTGGCCCGGCGGGAAGCGCCCCATGGCACGATCGTCGGCGCGGAGCGGCAAACGCAGGGCCAGGGGCGCATGGGCCGCGAATGGCTGTCTCCCGCGGGTGAGGGGCTCTACGTAACGCTGGTTCTGCGCCCCAAGGTGCCGCCACAGGATTCTCCGCTCGTGACTGTCTGCCTCGGGCTGGCCGTTGCGGAGTCTCTCGCGCGGGTGGCCGATCTGCGCACCGATTTACGCTGGCCCAACGATGTGCTCGCTCGCGAGCGGAAACTGGCCGGCATTCTCGTAAAATACGAGGACGGCGCGTTTCTGGCCGGCATTGGCATCAATATGGAGCAAGGGTCTTTTCCGGATGGGCTGAGCACGCCCGCCACGTCGCTCGCGCTCGAAGGCCGCCCCGGTGTGCCGCGGGAAACGCTGCTGGCCCAGACCGCGAAGCTCATCGACAGCCAGTTGCACATGCTCGCCGAGGGCGGCAAAGGCCGCGTGATCGAGATGTTCACGCTCGTTTCGAGCTACGCGCGCGGCAAGCACGTGGAAGTGGAATTCGCCTCCTCGGTCGAACGGGGAGTTACCGACGGGCTGAACGAAGACGGATACCTCTGGCTCCGGCTGCCCAACGGCAAGCGCAAGCTGGTGGTGGCGGGCGGCGTGCGGCCCATCGCAAACGGCTAAGCGTAGAAGGAGAACACAACGCCGATGCTGCTGGCACTCGACGCGGGGAATACGAATATCACGGTGGGCGTTTGGGATGGCGATGCGCTGGTGACGCGCTGGCGCTTGCGAACCTTGCGCGATCAAACCGCCGACGAGTGGGGGATTCTGCTGCGGAACCTCTTTGACTTCGCCAGCCTCGATCAATCCGCCGTAACCGGCGTGATCATCGCGAGCGTCGTCCCCCCGCTTGAAGCCTCTCTGCGGGCGATGAGCAAGCGCTATTTCCAGCGCGACGCGCTGTTTGTGACGAGCGACACCGACACGGGAATTACGATCCGCTACGACAACCCGCGCGAGGTGGGGGCGGACCGGATCGTGAACGCCGTGGCCGCGTATAACAAGTATGGCGGCCCCGTGGTTGTCGTCGATCTCGGCACGGCCATCACGTTCGACGTCATTTCCGCGGGCGCGGAATACCTGGGCGGCGTCATCTGCCCTGGGATCGGCATCAGCATCGAGGCCCTGGTCAGCCGGACGGCGCGCCTGCCCCAGGTGGATTTTCGCAATCCGGGTTCCGTGATCGGCAAGACGACCGTCACCAGCATGCAATCCGGGCTCTATTATGGGGCCATCGGCATGATCGACGCGATCGCCGAACGGCTGCTGACGGAGTTGGGCAGCGGCACCACACTAGTAGCCACCGGCGGCCAGGCGTCGATGATCTTGAAGGATTCGCGCTATCTCCACAGCGTCGATGAGGACATCACGCTGGACGGTCTGCGCCTGATCTGGGATCGGGTGCGGAAGGCCGCTTAGCCATGGGAGCGCGGCGGCAATGGGCAGAGTGGTTGTGCGGCGGAGAATGACAAGACGGATGCTGATGGGAACGATGGCGAGCCTCGCGCCAATGCCGCGCGGCGAGGCCGCCAAAGACCGGTCCGCGATGGCTGCCGCGCTCCAGCGGTTCTGCTTGCGGGCGTTCGTCTCCACGCGCGGCGGTTTGGCTTTGGCGGCGGTTGGGATCGATGGACTCCTGTTCGCCTCCCACCCCGCGCTTGCGCGCGAAACTCTGTGGAAGCCCGGCTCCACGGTGAAGCCTTTTCTGCTGCAGCACTTGCTGGAGCAAGGACTGCTGCGGGCGGAGGAATCCTTCCCCTGCCCCGGCGGCGCGCTGCCCTTCGCGGGCCGCCGCTTCGATTGCTCGCATGCGCCGCAGGGCGCGCCGCTCGACCCCGCCACGGCACTCGCCCTCTCCTGCAACCGCTGCTTTCTGCATTGGGCGGAGCGTCTGGCGCGGGCAAGCGGGGGCCGGGCCTCCTTCGCCGAAGCCTTGCGGCGAGCGGGTTTCTCCGCGCGGCAAGTGTTCGGGCAACGCTGCGCCCCGGCCGCGGTAAGCAACCCCGCTTCGAAGGAAGGGATGCTGCTGCAGGCGCTGGGGGAAGCCAATGTAGTGACGACGCCGCTCGCCCTGCTTGCGGCCTACCGCCGTCTGCTCGCGCCGACGGGCGGGGAGTTGCCGCCCGCGATGCGCGTGCCGCGCCAGGGAATGCGCGATTGCGTGCGGGCGGGCACCGGGGTGGAAGCGCGGGTGGAGGGCCTGGACCTTGGCGGCAAGACCGGCACCGCGACTTCCGCGGACCGCCTCACGCTGAACGGCTGGATGGTGAGCTTCTGGCCCGCGGCTCGGCCGGCGCTGGTGATGGTGGTATTCGTCGAGAACGGCCGCGGCGGCGTGGAGGCGGCACCCATCGCGGGCGCGGCATGGCGCGCGCTGCGCCCCCATTTGCCGGTATGATGCGCCGCGCCTTCGCATCGGTGTTGCTGCTGCTGGCGACGATCGCGCCGCTCGCGGGCCAGGCTCCCAGCTATCGCGTGCGCCTCTTCTCTAAGAATGTCCCGGAGGCCATTGAGATTGCGCCCACGCCCCCTTTCGCGGCCGCCCGCGCGCCGCATCTGCGGATTGGAAACGGGACGGCGGCCTGGCTGCGCGGGCCGCTCCTCGTGAAAGCTCAGGGGAAATCGCTTGCGCTTGGCACGCGCTACCCCGCGCGGACAGACCGTCTCGAAGCCGAGGGGGAACTGCGCTTGCGGGTTCCGGGCAGGCCCTGGGGCACGCTGCGGGGCTCGCTTCGGATCTGGAGCCAGGATGGCGAGCTGGAGGTGGAGGCCACGCTCCCCCGCGAGGAATATGTGAAGGCGGTGCTGGCGGGCGAGGCAGGCGGCATCCGCGAGCCGGAAGCGCTGAGGGCCATGGCCGTCACCATTCGCAGCTATGCCTTCGCCAATGCCGAGCGGCACCAAGCAGAGGGCTTCCATTTCTGCGATACGACCCATTGCCAGGACCTGCGCCTCACGGAGCGCAGCACCGCCCTCGACCGCGCCGTTGACGACACGGCCGATGAACTCCTCTGGCACAATGGCGCGCCCGTACCCGCGTTTCATCACGCCGATTCCGGAGGGCACACCGAGAGCGCACAGGCGGTTTGGGGAGGCGATGCGCCGGCGTGGATCGAGGGACGCCCGGACCCCTACAGCGCCTCGCCCACCCCGCTCCTCTGGAGCGCGCGCCTGGCCAAGCCGGAGATCGCGCGCGCTTTGGAGGCCGAAGGAATTGCCGTCCACGGCGAGATCAGCGTGACCGTGCAGCGCCGCACGCGTTCCGGCCGCGTGGCGCGGATTCGAGTGGGCAACCGTGAGATGCCCGCCTCCGATTTTCGTTTTGCGATTGGCCGCCACCTGGGCTGGCACCTGCTGAAGAGCGATCTCTACGAGCTGCGGGACGAGGGTGCCAGTATCCGTTTAGACGGGCGAGGCAGCGGGCACGGTGTCGGCCTCTCTCAGCGCGGCGCCGCGGAGATGGCGCGGCAGGGCGCGGACTGCCGGCGGATTCTCGCGTTCTATTTCCCCGGCACGCGGGTTGGTGTGAGCGCGCAAGGCGCGGAGTGGCGGATTCTGCGCACGGAGCGGCTGCGATTTCTATTCGCGCCCGGCTCGGAAGACCCGGCCTTCGTCTCCATGGTGAGCGGCGAGCTTGCCCGCCTGGAAGCCGAGACCCAATACCGCTTGCGGCATGAATGGACGTTCCGCGTGTATCCCAGCCTGGATCTTTACCGCAACGCGAGCGGGCTGAGCGGGGATATCGCCGCGGCCGCGCGAGGGCGTGAGATCCATCTGCAGCCACTCGCCACGCTGCGCGGCCAAGGCAATTTCCGTGCCACCGTTCGGCATGAACTCGCCCACGCCTTGATTCTCGAAGAAGCCCGGCGCCCCCTTCCGGAGTGGCTGCACGAGGCGATGGCCCGATGGCTGAGCGGCACATCGAACCCAGTTGCGGCGTCGCGATTGCCCGCCTGCGCGGGCGTGAGCGGCTTCAACGATCTGGAGCGCATGACGGCGGGCGGCTCCGCGGCGCGGCGCGCGTCTTCTCTGGTGGCGGATTCGTTCTTGCGCCTGGCCATCGCGCGGCTGGGCCGCCAGACGGCGCTAGGATGGCCGCGCACCGGCTTTCCCGGCCACCACCAGAACACTCTCCCTGGGCTGCTTCGTCAAGCGTGCCAGCAGTGAGAGGAACAAGAGCCAGACGGCAATCGCCAGCGCAAGCGCCGCTCCGAAGCGAAGCAGCATGCTGGCCGTCGCCATGGGGATCCCTTCAACCACCGGCACCCAATCGACCAGCGTGGAAGGGACCCAAACGCCCAGGGCAAGAAACACGAGCCAGCCCGCCCAGTAGACGGGATTGCGCAGGCTGCGAAGGGCGTTGCGCTGCCAGAGGCGAATCCGCCCCCGGCGCAGCGTCGCGGTGGCGAGGCCCGCGAATGCGGCGAAGAAGACGAGGGGCAGCAGCAGCCAGCGGATGGCATCCAGGACGCCGACGAACACGGCGTTGACCGTATAGAAACTCACCGGCCTTTGCGAAACCATGGTGAGGCTGGATGCCACCGGTTTCGCCCAATCGAGCGTAAACGCGCTCAGCCAGGTAATCGACGTGCACAAGAAGCCGAAGACGGCAAACCACAGCAGGCACAGCGGCAGAGCTGCGATGGAGCGCTTCGCGAGCGGTGTCACGGGCAGATGAATGCCTTCCGAGGAGACCGGCTGCAGCGGGTGATGCGCCACGTAGTAGGAGTTGTAGGTGAACACGACGAGCAGGAGCAATGCCGCCGCCAACGTCACGAGGAGCAGCGCGGAAAACAGAACGAGGGGGACGGTGGAGACCGGCAGATAAAGCCATCCCCAAAGCCCACCGGAGAGAGCCGGCATGCCCAGGAGGTTCGCTCCAATCAGCATGGGCTTCTTCAGGACCGCCTTCCATGCCCCGACGGGGGCCGCCACCCAGCGCTTCATGGCTCCACCTCCAGCCCGGTGCTTCCGGTGGTGGCGCGATAGCCGGGCTGATACATGGGCTGCACGCTCGCTGGGCTCACCTTGAAACTCCCTGGATTCACCACACGCAGAATATGCGTGAACTGCCGCTGGCCGCGTTCGAACTCATATTCGAAGATCGCCGCGCGGTCATCGCGGTACTCCTTCGCCGAGGGGTTCCAAGACCACCAGGGCGGGCTGCTCTCCAGTTCGAAAGACTCGCGCCGGTCAATGAACTCCGTGCCGGACGGAATGGGATCCTCGATCATCAGGTAACGCCACTCGCTGCCAGAAAGCGTGAGCCGCGACGCGAAGACATCACCGGGCTTGAGCTTATCCGGCATCGGGGCCAGGCGGTACACCGTGCGGTCTCCCTTCGAAACGGGCTGCAGCAGGAAGTATTCCCGCAGCAAGTTCAGCCCGATGCTCCCTTCGCGCTCGTTCCCCTCGGGGCGCGAGAAATAGCGCCCCGTGGCGGACCAATATACGCGCCCTTCTCCCTTCGCGGAGACGCGCACGCGATGGGTGTTCTCGCGCAGAGCGTCCGCGTCGCGCCGGATGGTGGGCACCTCGAGTTTCAGCGCATCCCCGCCCGTGAAGCGGGTCTTCAGCGAACTCTTGCCGTCCAGGAAAACCTCCACATCCAGATTGGGCTTCAATTCGCCGCTGCGCGCGAGGTAATCCGTCAGGCCCAGGATCACCATGGCCGTGGTCTTCGTCGATTCCCAGTAGTAGCCGTTTGACCGGTTGGCAACAAGCCACGCAACGGCCGGGGCAATGCGGCCGCTCTCCGGTTTCGCCAGCAGCAGAAGCTTCACCGCGAAGGCCGTCGTCTCCGCGGAGGTGTTATAGGAGATGCCCATCAGATGGTCGCGCTCTCCCGTCCAGTGCGCCAGCCCCTCGGTGGCGGCCGCGCTCTCGACCGCATTGACGAACTCCGGCGTGCGCGGATCCGCCACCGCGTGAAGCGCCAGCCCGGCCAGCGCGAGGCCGTGCGGCGTCATTGCGCGTCGCTGCGCATAGAGCATATCCTGCACCGGCGGGTCCTTCTGCCCGCCGCCGAGAAGCGCAAGCCCGATGAACGCGCGCAGATCCGCCGGAATGGTCTGGTTCTCCAGCAAGCGCGAGCGCAGCCAGGCGCGGGCCTGATCCATTCGATAGACCTCCACGTCGTAGCCGGCCTTCCGTGCTTCTTCCAGACCGAACAGCACGTAGGCCGTCATGAAGTCCTGGCTTTCGTCGGAGACCCACCACCCCCAGCCGCCATCCGGATGCTGATGCGAGTAGAGCCGCTCAAGGCCGTCATGCACCTTGCGGTTGAGCTCGCCGCGGTCCACGTTTGAGGGGATCTTCAGCGTGGTGAGCGCCTTTGAAACGATGATGTTGGGCAGGAAGCTCGACATGATCTGCTCCGTGCAGCCGTAGGGGTAACTTGTGAGGTATTCGAGCGCGCTGAAGATGCTGCCGGCCACCGAGGGCGAGACTTTGATTTCGAGCGAGCGCGCCCCGGCGATGGCATCCGCGGGGAAGGCGATCTCAAACTCCCCGGCCTGTTCGCCACCCCGGATGGAACCCGTGTTCGAAGTGAGCGTCTCAATGCCGAACGGGCGAACGGGAATCGTCAGTTCGACGGCGTCGGATTCCTCCGTTCCCAGAGCTTTGCCCGTGATCTTCACTTCGCCCGGCCGAGTGGCGCGCACGCGGTACCGCGCAACCGCCTCCCCGCGGGGGTTGACCTCGAGCGGCTGCTCGGCCGGGCTCAGCAGTTCCAGCCCCTCCACCGCCAGCGAGGTCTGAATGCGCTGCGGCGTTGCAAGGTAGTTCATCACGATCGCCGGGATCTCCACCTCGTCGCCCACGGTAAAGAAGCGCGGCACGGCCAGCCGCAGGATCAGGTTCTTGCGGACGATCCGGCGGTCAATGGCGCTGCCGACGCGGGTGTCCACGGTAACGGCCCTCGCGGTGGTCCGCCAGGTGGTGAGGGCGTCCGGCCAGGTAATCTCCGTGCGCGCGCGCCCCCTGGCATCGGTCTTCACGTCCGCCAGCCAGAGCGCGGTATCCGGAAAATGCTTGCGCACCTTTGGATCCACGTAGCGTTCGCTCTTCATCTGCGCGAGGGTCTTCGGCCGCTTCCGCTGCGTGAGCTGGATGCGCCGTTTGCCGGCCTCCCCGGCAAAATAGTAGTCCATCGAATTGGACGTGTAGACCTGGTTGTAGCGCTCACCCCAGAAAAACTTGCTAATCTCGGAGACATTCTCCGGGCGGATGGCATAGATGGCTTCATCCACCACGCCCAGGCTGATCTCGGCGTTCGCGGCGGGCTTGCCCTGCCAATCCTTGGCTTCCACCTCAATCGTGCCCTTTTCGCCGGGCTTGAACTGGGGCTTCGATGCCGTCACGGCCACGCTCAGCTTCCGCCGTTTTGCGGGCACATTGATCTTGCGGGTGCCGGAGTAGTAGCGATTGTCCTTGAGGAAGGTTGCGCTCAAGAAGACGTTTGGCGCAAAGTCTTCCGTAATCGGCAGGGCGTAACGAATGGTGCCGTCGGTGGCGGTCACCACCTTGCGGTCGTAGATCTTGCCCGCTTCCACCGTGATCTGCACGGGGACGCCGGGCGCACCGGCCACCACCAGGATCTGCGCGGTATCCCCGGCCTCGTATCGGCTTCTGTCTGGAATGATTTCAATGTTCCGGGATTCCGACCAGGCCCATCCCCCGCCGCCTCCGGTGACCCACAGATAGTTTTGGTCTTCAATCTGGCGGCCGTTCGAATCGGTGGCCTGAGCCACCAGCATCAGAGACCCGTTCTCCAGCACGGGAACGGTTCCGCTCGCTTTGCCGTCGCCGCCCGTGCGCAGATCCACCGCCCGCAGGAAGGTGCTCTGGACCTTCCCGCCCTTCCATTCGCGGCGCTCCACGGCCACCCGCACCGGAACCGCGACGGGCGCGCCTTCATACCGCCTGGTGTTTACCGTGAACTCCACGGTGTCACCGGACTTATAAACCCATTTCGACTTTCGAAGATCGATATGGAACGCGCCATACGTAGCGACAAACGACGTGCTCCCCTGAATCTCCCGGTTCGCGCTATCCCGCACCTTGGCCTGCACGCGAATGCGTTCGTCGTTGCGATTGGCGTTCACGGGAAGCGGGATCCGGATGCTAGCCTTACCCTCGGCGTTCAGCGCCGCCGTTCCCTTCAACTTCTCCTCGCCGTAATAGCCCTCGTACCCCTCGTCTTCATTCAGATCGAACTCATCGCTATCGCCGGCATCGCGGAAGGTGTGATAGTAGCGGGTGCTGTAAACCACCCACTCCACGGAGGCGTTCGCGACGGGCTCTCCAAAGTAATAGCGCGCGTCAATTTCCACCTGCGCCGTGCCGCCCTGCAGCACGTACGCGTCGCGCGCGCTCACCTTCACTTCATACTCGGGTTTCTTGTATTCCTCGACATAGAAGCTGCCCGACTGCGGGTATTCCCCGAGTTCGATCTGCACGGAGTAATAGCCCAGCGTCGCGGCCTTCGCGAGATCCAGTTCCCCGTCGAAGGTGCCGTAACCGGAGATCACGTGATCCCGCTCGTAGATGCGCTGCCCGCGGTCGTCCTGCACGTAGACCTTCGCGGTACGCTGTTTCGGGACTTCGTATCCGTCCGGCCCCTCCAGGCGGACAATTCCCTTGAAATGCACCTTGTCGCCGGGCCGGTATACGGGGCGGTCCGTGTAGATGTAGCCCTTGTAATTCTCCGTGGCCGCGCGCCGCGTCACCCAGCTTCCGATGCTCACGGCGGCGACGTCGTCCCCGCGCCTTGCCACCAGCAGAATCTCGTCCGAATCGGTTTCCTCCACCTTGGGCAGCGTCTCGGAAATCATCCCGCCTTCCGAGGTCTTCCATTGCGCTATCGGCTTCCGCCCGGCAATCAGTTCGAGATCGGCGCCGGGAATCATTTCGCCGGTCTTCCGATCCGCCAGCGCGGAGTAAATGCGGCCGTCGGCCACCTTGCTGGTGAGCACGATGTCGGTCACCATCACCACGGTGTAGGCCGCCAATTGCTTGTGGACGGCTTCCACGAGGTAAAGGCCCTTTTCCTTCACGGGAACCGGCACGTTCACGCTGTTCCAGCGCTCACCCGCCTGCACCGCCTGCTTCCAGGTGGACACCAGTTGCCGCTGGTTCAGCACCGGAAGCTGGGCGAACTGCGTGGGGGGCTTCTTGGCCGCGGGCTCCGGGCCCCGCATCCAGGCGCGGATCCGCTCCCGGTCTTCCGCAGTGTACTGGGCGCGGATGAGGTCGCGCAGCGCGTTCCGCATGGAAATCTTCCAGCGGTGAAAGCTCTCCAGCGGCGTTCGCGGGGCGGGCCGGCGGGGCGCGCGCCCGCCAAAACGATGGGGTTCGTCGAGATTCGCGAAGAAGGCCAGCGGGTCGCTTACCTTGTAGACGCGGAATTCCAACTGCGTGACGTTGGTGGCCCAGACGCTGACTTCCGGAGATTCCCCGGAGGCAAAGGTCTGGTTGCTGTTGAGGCCGAAGTAAGCCTCGTCCTCCTGCTGCGAGACGAGCGGGAATACGACCAGCGCGAGCAGCAGCAGACGTGCGGCCGTGGCAAGGAAGCGCTTCCGTCCGCTCGTTCGGACACGGATCTCCCGAGCGGCTTCCGTGGCTAGTTCATGCCCGGCTGGCCAAGAATCTTCCATCGATAGACCCCCAGGAACGTCGGATTGGCGGCTGTGGGATGCCACCTGGGTTCCGGGTGGCGAAAGAGTTCCGCAAGGCTAACCCTGCGCATCTCCCCCTTCCAATCCCCGTCCGGACCCGTATGGTAGAGCACATAGTCCGTCCGGCCACCCTGCTCCATCGTACTTGGTCCAAGGTAGAGCATCGCATGGAACGGCATGGATTGGTTCTCCTGCCGGTAAAAGAGCAAGTCTCCCGGCCGCGCCTGCCCTATATCCTTTCCCATTGCGGAAGCATTGTAAAGCAGCAATGTTTCCGCATCGGCAAACTGGCCGAACGCGCCGGATTGCAGGTCTTCCATCTGAAACTCGCCCGGTTTCAGGCGAAACAGATCCGCGCGCAGCGGTGTGTACGGATACTGGAAGCGCGCCACGTCCGGGATGGGCTTGACCGCCTTCAGCCCCACGCGCACCGCCCACTCGCCATCGTGGCGTCGCAATGCCTCGCGATAGGCGTAGCGCAGCAGAGCGGCGCAATCGTTGATCTCCGGGTCAAGATCGTTCCCGCGATAGAACTGCTCTTCGGCCAGAAAGCGGAACCAATCCCGGAACGCGCGGACATCCGTGGGACTGGTCAGTTCCAGCGAATCCGGGAAGCCGTCCCGGTTTCGGTCCTGCCAATCCGGGGTGACCTTCACTTCCGCGGCAACGCGGCTGCCTTTGGAGCCATAGGCCAGCAGACGGTTCTCTCCGGGAACGACTCCGGCCTGAATGACGGCCACATCGCGGTCCCCTTCTTCGCGGACCTGCACGATCCGCGCCACCCCGGCGGGGCCATCGAGGACGTAATCTTCGTTAGCGCGGGCTCGCGCCGCACCGGCAAGTTCAAACTCCTGGCGGGCCATGCCATCGGCCCGCAGAGTCGCCACGGCCGGCACCGAAGCCTGGCCGTTCGCCGCCGTCAAGACGAGCCACGCTGCCGGAATGGCCCCCAGAGCGGCAATGCCGGCCAGAAGACCGTACCACTTCATCTTGCGAATCCGATCGTCAACTAACCCTTGGGTCACCGTCGCCATCCCTTCCGGCGATCGCTGTTTCGCCTGGCGCGTTCCCCACCAGCGCGATGCCAGCCGGATCGGCTTGCATCGCCTGGGCGAAACGTCTCGAAATCGTTGCCGGATCGGCCGGTCAGCCGCCCCTCGCCCCTCCCCTAAATGGTGCATGCGGAGGATTCGCACACGCTGGCTCAAGCTTTCGCGCAGGCGAAATCCAAGTTTAGTACTATAACCGAGCGCCGCTTCCGCGCCGAACCGCTACGGAGCGGTGGTGATCCACCAGATCAGCCCAAATCGGTCCTTAACGCCGCCGCTTCGCCCGTACTCATGGTTCGCCATGGGCTCCAATTCGTCCATTCCCGCTTCCCTGGCCCGGCGAAAGAGGGCGTCCGCATCCTCCACATAGAGAAACAGTTGGACCGGCGAGCCGCCGTAGTGTTGCACGGGATGCATGTAGGGGTAATCGCGGCTCCCGTCCGTGAGCATCAGATGAGACGTTCCAATCCGGATCTCTCCATGCCGCAGCCGCCCATCCGGAGCCGTTTCCATGTGGCCTCTTTCCGCGCCGAATGCCCTTTCGTAGAGCGCAATCGCCTCCGCCGCGCCCTGGATCACAAGATAAGGTGTAATTGTGTGAAACCCTTTCGGTATTGCCATCCCGCCCCTCCTTCTTGGTTGAACAGAGCAAGCACGCCGCCTGGCTGTTTCCACAACGCATCCAGGCCCGGGTTTCCATTGGCCCTTCCATCGGACTACCCTAGGATGGAAGAAATGCGAACAGACACCCAGCAAATTCCGTGCGGCAACTGCGGCGCCGAGGGCCATTTCCCGATCCCCGCTCAGGCCGAGGAACTCGAACCGCCCGACCTCGACACGCGCCCCGGCGAACCCCTCCGCTCTACTCTGCCATTTTGGATCAAACGGTGCCCCGAGTGCGGGTACTGCGCTGACGAGATCCACAGCGTCCACGAGGAGGCCGGCCCGGTGATCGACAGCCCGGTCTACCAGAACCAATTGACCGATGCGCGTTTTCCGGAAAAGGCGAACGAGTTCATCTGCCATGCCCTGATTCTCGAACGCGTGGGCCAGCTTGCGGACGCCGGCTGGACCGCGATGCACGCCGCGTGGATCTGCGACGACGCCGCTTCCCCGGACGCCGCCGCGCTCTGCCGCCAGATGGCCCTGCGCGCCTGGTCCGCCGGAAAGATGCATGGGCAGGCTTTCCATGAAACCCACGAGAGCGAATTCCTGATCGTGAGCGACGTACACCGGCGGCTGGGCGAGTTCGAACACGCGCTCACCGCCTGCAACCTGGGTTCGGAAGGCGAAGATCTGCCGGACTTGCTCGACCACTGCTTCCGCCTGGAACGCGCGCTGATCGCGCGCAAGGAAGTCGGCCGCGGTTCCCTGCGGGATCTGGCGATTTTCAATGCTTCGGTTGGGGATTAGGAGGGGCGACTCTTGAATACGAGGAGGAAATTACAGCCGGATCGCCGCCAGCTCAAGGACCTTGCCGGGATCGGGCCGCGCATGCTCAAAGACTTTCAGGATCTGGGTATCGCGAGCGTCGAAGCGCTGCGCGGTGAGGACCCCCGCCAGCTCTCTGACCGGCTTTCCGCGTTGAAGGGTGCGCGGATAGACCCCTGCGTTCTCGACACCTTCACGTGTGCCGTGGCCCAGGCGCGAGACCCGCAATTGCCGCCGGACCAGCGCAACTGGTGGTACTGGAGCCGGGTCCGCAAAGGGCAGATTCCCGCGCCATCCGGGCATTAGGGGCGAGGAATCGTGGTTCCCCGCCCCAATGGACAGTGCGTGCCAAGGCCTATGGATAGAGGCCGCGCGCCGAGGTGGACGCCGCGACACGCGATATGCCAAGCATGTTGGCCGCGAGCCGCATGCTCACCTTGCGGTCCAGATGGAGGCTGAGCACTTCGCGGAAGCTCTGGCTCATCACGCGCTCCAGGCGGTTCTCCACTTCATGCTCGTCCCAATAGTAGTGCTGCTCGTTCTGGCACCACTCAAAGTACGAGACCGTCACGCCCCCGGCGTTGCAGAGAATGTCGGGAATGAGGAAGATGCCTTTGTTGTCCAGGATGCGATCCGCCTCCGGCGTTACTGGGCCATTGGCCGCTTCCGCGACGACTTTGGCACGAATCGAGGACGCATTCTCGATGGTAATCGCGTTCTCCAGCGCGGCCGGGATCAGGAAGTCGCACTGCAGCGACATCAGATCTTCCGCGCTGATGGGCTCGGAATCCCGAAAACCGAGTACGGTGCCGCGCTGTTCCTTATGGAGAATGAGTTTGGAAATATCCAGGCCGTCCTTGTTGTAGATCGCCCCTTTCGAATCGCTCACAGCCACCACGCGGGAGAGCGCCGTATCCAACCGCCCCGCCACCATCGCACCGGCGTTGCCAAAACCCTGCACCACGGAAACGGAGCCCTTCAACCGAATATGCAGATGCTCGGCCGCGGCGCGAATACAGTGGAAAACCCCCGCGCCGGTGGCCTCGTTGCGCCCCAGCGACCCGCCCACCGAAATCGGCTTGCCAGTGACGACGCCGGGCACGGGATACCCATCGGCCTTCATCATGCTGAAGGTGTCCATGATCCAGCCCATCGTCTGAGAGTTCGTGTAGACGTCGGGCGCGGGAATATCCCGATGCGGCCCCAGAATCGGCGCGATCCCCGCCGTATAGCGGCGCGTCAGCTTCTCCAGTTCCTGCTCGCTGAGTTCCTTCGGATTGCAGGTAACCCCGCCCTTGCCGCCGCCGAACGGGATGTTCACCACCGCGCATTTCCAGGTCATCCACATGGCCAATGCCATCACTTCTTCCTTGGTGACGCTTGGATGATAGCGGATTCCCCCCTTGGCCGGCCCCCGCGCGGTGTTGTGCTGCACACGAAAGCCTTCATACAGCGCCAGGGTTCCGGAATTCAGGCGCACTGGGACGCTCACCGTGAGGATCCGCTCCGGGTTCTTCAATAGAACCCGCAGTTCCTGTGACAGTTCGAGGGCCGCGGCGGCATTTTCAAAATTCTCAACCGCCATCTCATAGGCGTTTCGTTGGACGGGTACGGCTTCCATCACCGATCCCTCCGTCTTCTGCTTCGACAAACGGGGACTCCTTTTTCTACAACCCTCAGCGGTTTCCCGCCAAGAAACTGCACGCCGACTGGTGGATTATCTTCGCCCTGGGAGGGGAACATGCGCAGCGCCAACAAAAATTGTCGCACGCCGCCGCCCGCTGAGGATAGTCCGATATGGCGGGCGGAAGGCGGCAATCTTGAGCGTGTTCAGGACGACTTCCCGGATGGATTCCCGTTTTGCTCGAACAGGAGCGTCTGCTTGAAAACGTCGAGAGGGCAGACCGTGCCCAGCAGCTTGCGCTCTCGAAGGTCGTTCACCACGGAGAGCAACTCCACATCATGATGGACCAGCCGAAGAGTGGCAGCGACGGCATTCTCGTCGGGCGTGGCGACCGGGGGGTTGGTGAGCATGAAATCGGCGACTGAACTCTCCATCCCCATGCGCCGCTGGATCGCCTTGTACAGTTCCGTGCGGCTGACGTAGCCCACCAGCCGCCCCTCGTCATCCACGACGTTGAAGCCGCTGGCATTCGGCTCAAATGCCTCCAGCACCGTGGCCAGGGTGCTGGAGCTGGAGATCGCGAAGCGCTCCGAAGACATGAAGCGCTCCACGGAGAAATCGAAATACTCCGGCTTGTTCAGGAGCAACTCCGTCACCTGCGTGGCGCTGCGCCGCTCCAGGAATTCCCGGTCCATCCCCTCCCGCAAGATCGACATGGAATCCGCGAGCCGGACGAAATCTTCCCTCCCCATCCGGATGACGTCCACGGAGGTAATCGCCTTGACGGAGACGCTCCTGCGCACGTTCCCGTCCTTGTTGAGCAATGCGCCTTCTCCGAAGTGGTCCCCCGGTTCGAGCGCCCCCACAGGACCTTCATTCTCATCGAAATAGATCCCCGCCGCGCCCTTCTGAAGAAGGAAAAGATGCTGCGCCGGGTCTCCCTTGCGATAGATCCAGTCCCCGCCCGCGAAATGCGCGAGATCCGTCTGGCGTTCGCTTTGTGGCGACAGTTCGACGGAATTGGGCGGAAACAGCAACTCCCAGGCCCAATCCACGGCGATCTGAAACTTGCGCGAGAGGCTCGGCATTTTTGAGAGATAAACGCTGCGCCAAAGAAACCAGGCAACGAACCCGGAGAGGTGAAAGCCGAAGATCTCGGCGACCGCGTTGCGATGGCCGATGGCCGCCATCAGGCCAACGGGCTTATAGCGGAACGGCTTCGTCGGCCGTCCCCGCAAGTGCATTGCCAGGTTCCCGGCAAGCTGCCGCGCCTGCCTTAGCGCGAACTGCGCCGTGGGCGGGCTGTTCTCCTGGGTGGCCGCATTCGGCACAAGCGCGTTGTCGCCGATCGCCCAAACATTCGCGAGCCCCTTCACCCGCATATCGGGCTCCGTGGGGATGCGCTTCTGCTCAAGCGGAACGCCAAGCGTCTCGTCGAGAGGATTGGACCCCGTGCCAATGGTGCAGATCACCAGCCCGGCGGGAATGGATTTTCCATTTCCGAGCACCACGCGCTTCCGGGTTACTTCCTTGGCGGTGGTTTCAAGCATCACGTCCACGCCGCGCTCGCTCAGCTTCTTGAAGGCGAAATCGGAGAGGGCCTTGTAGGCCAATTCCGGCAAGATCTGCTTGCCGCGCTGCAGCAATGCGATCCTCGCGCGCACCCCGCGCAACTGCGGATAATAGCGATGCACACGGTCCACCAGATCGGCGATGTTGCCCGCGATTTCTACACCCGAAAATCCGGCTCCCACCACCACGATGCTCAGGATATCCGGCCGCTCGGATTCGCTCGCGATGCTGGCTTCTTCGCAGAGCCCGATCAGCGCGTTGCCCAGCGAGAAGGCGTCACCGATGCTCTTGAGCGGAAAGGCGTGCGCCGCCATGCCGGGGATCGCGTCCAGGTTTACCACCGCGCCGCAGGCCATCACCAGTTGCCCGTAGCCCAGCCTGTGTTCATGGCCCCGGTCGTCCTCGTAGACGACTTCGTTCGCGGCGGTATCCACGGCGGTCACCCGCGCCTTCATCCAGCGCGTGCGCCTTGTCATCTCCCGGCCGGTTACCACGATGTGCAGCGGGTTCAGCGTGCGGGCAGCCACTTCCGGCAGCATGGGCGTGAACACCATGTGGTTCTCCGCGCTGACGACGACAATCTCCGTCCCGCGCGGAACCTTCTTTTCCAGCCGCCTCGCGAGTTCGACGCCCGCGAATCCGCCGCCAATGACGACCACCCGGCCGCTCGCGGCTCTCTCTCCCGTCTCCATCCCGGTTGTTGCGCCCATAATCTTTTCGATGCGAGGCGCGCGGGATCGGAGCAAATTCGATCCCTCCGCCGTTCGCCAGCCTCACCTCACCGCGGACCTCCCTCCACCCGCACGACGACGCTCGACGGCATCGCGGCGCTGTGATAAACCCGTTGCGTGGCTTCGCGGTACGCGGTCTCCGGAGCGTTGTAAATGTTGGTGAACACCTGGGGATTGCGGTTGATCAAGGGGAACCACGTGCTTTGCACCTGCACCATCACGCGATGCCCCCGCCGGAAGGTGTGCAGCGTATCGTTGAGTTCGAACCGCACATGCTCCGGCTTGCCGGGAGTGAACGGCTCCGGCTTCTCGAAGGAGTTCCGGAACTTGCCCCGCATGACGTTTCCCCGAACAAGCTGCTGATACCCGCGCATCTCGACGCCTTTTGGATTCGGTTTCGGGTTCGGGTAGTCTTCCGGGTAAACGTCGATCAGCTTTACCATCCAATCGGAATCCGTTCCGCTGGTACTGACGTAAAGATCCGCCGTCACCGGGCCGGATATGGTGAGATCTTCGGCGAGCGGTTCTGTTTCGTATACGAGCACATCCGGCCGGGTGGAAGCGAATCGCTGGTCCGCCGTCATGTGTTCGCGGGACATCGCGATCCCGATCTTGTCGGTGGAGGGCACGGGTTTTTCCGGATCGCTCGGATACTCGTCGAATTCCTTCCCGGTGGGGGCTGGCGCTTCGAACGAGAGACGCCCGGCCGGCTGAAAATAGAGCCGGCGCGGTTGGGCATCCGCCGGCGGCCAGCGGTCAAAGCGCCTCCAGCGATTCGTACCCGTTTCAAAGAGCGACGCTTCCGGCAGTTCGGGGTCGGCGGCTCCTTTTAGAAAGTGCATGAAGAAGGGGAACTCGATCTCCGTCCGATAATAGAGCGAGGTCTTCTGGCCGAAGGTGACGTCGCCCAAGCTCTCTCCGTCGTCCCGCGACCACTGGCCGTGATACCACGGCCCCATGACGAGCTTATTCCATGCGCCGGGTGAAAGCTTCTCCGCGCTGCGGTAGACTTCGAGCGCGCCGTAGAGATTCTCCGCGTCGAACCATCCGCCCACGGTGAGCATCGGCACGCGCAGGGCACCGAGGTGCGGGTTGACGTTGCGCGCCTTCCAGTAGGCGCCGTAGTTTTCCTGCTCCATCATCTCGTTCCAGAAGGGAATGCCGCTCTTGAAATACTTCGCATTGGCTTCGGGCATGCCGCCCATCCGCAGGTAGAAGCGATAGCCGTCCGCGGTTTCGAAATTGAAGTCCGGCGAAGGCTTCACGGATGGACCTGACCGGAAGTCACCGAAATCGGCCATGAAGCGGAATGCATGCTGCAGCAGAAACGCGCCGTTGTGGTGCCAGTCGTCGCCCATGAACCAATCGCTCACCGGTGCCTGCGGGGACGCGGCCGCCAGAGCCGGGTGGGCGTCAATCGCGCCCATCACCGTGTAAAAGCCGGGGTAGGAAATCCCGTACAGCCCCACCTTTCCGTTGTTCGGCCGCACGTGCCGGATGAGCCACTCAATGCTGTCGTAGGCGTCGCTCGCCTCGTCGATCTGCTTGCCCCGTTTGCCGGGGAGGTAAGGGCGCACGTGCATATACGCGCCTTCGCTCTGGTAGCGGCCTCGCACGTCCTGGTACGCAAAGATGAAGCCCTCTTTCGCATAAATCCCGGGGGCGGGCCCGAGCGTTTCCCGGTAGTTGTCCACCCCGTACGGTGCGCAACTGTAGGGCGTGCGGGTGAACAAGATGGGATAGCTCTTTGAGACATCCTTGGGCACGTACACCGCGGTGAAGAGTTTCACGCCGTCCCGGGCCGGAATCTGGAACTCGTACTTCGTGTAATGTTCGCGGTTCCACGCGGCGTCCTGCGCGGCGAGCGCGAAAACAGCCAGAAGCAGCAACAATAACGCGCGCCACCCGCTTCGTTTCCCCGCCCTTCCGCCCGCATCCGGGCGAGCGAACGGCATGCGTGCCAATGCGCGGGAAGCGACAGCGGAATTTGCCATAGGCAGATTGTCCCACGCGCTCACCCCTCCGTGGGAAGATCTTCGAGACCCGAAACATGAGAAGGAAGGCTAAAGGTCCGCATGCCCTCCGCCGATGGGTAATGCAGTGGCGTAGGGATGAAACGTGCAAGCTGGCCCGACATGCGCGAAATTCTGCCCCGGTTCATGCGCAAGGCCCGGCCTGCGCTCGCCGGCATGCCCCGATGGGTGGCGCTCCTTGCCTGTGCTCTGAGCGTAGCGGGCCTGGCGCTGCTGGCCCTTCCTTTCCTGAAGAAGGAGCCCCCCGCGGTCCTGACTGTGGGCTTGGGGCTTGGCCCGCCTTTCATGTTTCGGAACGAGAGAGGCGAGGCGGCGGGCGCAATCCCCGAACTGCTCAACGAGGCAGCGGCCCGCTCGGGAATCACGCTCCGATGGGTTGACCACCCGCGGGGCGCGGATTCCGCCATGACCCCAGGGTCGGGGATTGATCTCTGGCCCCTTGCCGAGGTGACCGCGGCGCGGCGCAAACGCTTTCACATCACCCAACCCTACGCCCGCGGGGACATGCTCCTGGTGCGGCTGGAGGGCCAGGCCGGACGTCCGATCCGGACACTGGGTTTGCGGGATTGGCCCGAGGTCAGGGATTGGGCGCGGCGGACGTATCCCGGCGCGCGGGCGGAGGTGCGCGGCCAAGGTTCCGGCATGCTTCGGCTTTGCGAAGGCACCCTCGATGCAACGCTGGTGGAGACCCCCGTATTCGATGCCTTCTTGATGAGGCGGCCCGATGCCTGCGCGAACAACCGCTTCCAGATCACGCTCCTCAACGGATTTGGCACGGAATACGGGATTGCCTCCACCTTCCGAAGCAGCAAAAGCGCCGACTTGCTGCGTCACAGCCTGGGAGAAATGGCGCGCGAGGGCGCTCTCGATGAGATCTTTCAGCGCTACTATCCGCTCGCGCATTACCGGAGCGCGGAATCGTTCGCGGAAACCGAGACGGAGAAGTCTTCCCGGCTGCTTCGCTGGGGTGCCTCCGCCCTGTTTGTTATCTGCGTGCTGCTCTGGATCACCGCGCAGAAATTTCGCAGGAGAGCGGATGAGACACGGGCCATGGCGGATCTGCGTTCCCGCTTCCTTGCAAGGATCAGCCACGAATTCCGTACTCCCCTCAATGGCGTGCTGGGCATCGCCTCGGTGCTCTCCGCAACCTCGCTCGACCGCACACAGCGCGAGTACGTCGAACTGATTCGAAGTTCCGGGGAAACCCTCCTGCGCACAGTGAACGAAGTGCTCGATTTCTCCCGCCTCGAAGCGGGCAAGCATTCGCTCACCTGCGCGCCGGTACAGATTGAGTGCCTGGTGGAGGATGTGATTTCGATCCTCGCGCCCGTGGCCTATCAGAAAGACCTGGAACTGGCCTGGACGGTGGAGCGGGATGTCCCCGCGGCCATCCAATCGGACGCGACGGCCCTGCGGCAGATTCTGATGAATCTTCTAGGCAACGCGCTGAAATTCACCGCGCGCGGTTTCGTGACGTTGACAATCCGCCATGTGGCGATCAACCCCGAGGCCGCGATCGTCCGCATTCTCGTGAGCGACAGCGGGCCGGGGATTCCCGCTGGGCAGGAGGAAGATATCTTCAATCCATACACGCGCGGAGCGGACGCCGCCACGCAAGCGCAGGTGGGAACGGGCCTCGGGCTCAGCATCACCAAGCAGCTTGTAATCCTCCTGGGCGGCACTGTCCATGTGGCGAACGATCCTTTCGGTGGGTGCACCTTCACGGTGGATCTTCCAGCAACGCCCGTTTCGGAATCGGCCGCGCCTCCACCCCAGCGTTTCGCCAACGTCTCGTTACCCCAACACACCCTGTTGCTCACCCGGCGGGACATCACCGGGGACATGCTGGAGAGGCGGCTTCTGGAAAAGGGCGGCCGCGTTTCCCGCCGCGCGAACGCGGAATCCGCCTTGGCAGAGGTCGCCGCCGGCGAGCGCTGGGATCTGCTGGTGATCGATGCCGGCCTGGACGGCGACTGCCTCGAACTAGCGGGAACCCTGCGGCGGAGCCAGGGAGATTCCACCGCACCCGTCCTCTTTCTGACTACGGGGAAGCAATCGACCGACGCGCTCTTGCGGCGCATCCCGGACGAACATTCCGTCTTTCCGAAGCCGTTTCTTTCCGAACTCTTCGCATCCGCACTGGAAAGGCTCACCGCCCCTCCCGGCTCTCGGCCTGCGTCCATCCCGGCGGAATCCGGCACAAGCGCCCGGCCTCTGGAAGCGGGAGGGTTCCCGCTCCCCCCGCCCGCCGCTTCCTCAACGGGCTTGCTGGAATTGCAGCGGGCCACCCGGCCTCCGGCGATTCATTTGCCCGGCCACCCTGAGAAGATGCCGGTATGCGAGATTTGCGCCGGCGTCCCGCCCAGAAGCTGCAAAGTACATGCCGCCGAACCGCTCCCCCTCACGAGTTCCACGAGGGTGCTGGTTGCCGACGACAACCCCGTGAATCTGAAGGTGCTCACGTCGCTGCTCCGCACCATGGGCATCTCCTGCGATGCCGCGGGCAGCGGCGAGGAGGCGCTAGGCCTTTTTGCCGCAACGGCTTACTCCTGGGTCATCATGGACTGGCACATGCCGGGGATGGACGGGCTCACCGCGATTCGTGCGATCCGCAAGCGGGAGCGCAGCAGCCAATCCGCGCGAACGCCCATTATTCTGTGCACAGCCACCAGCGAGCAGGATGCCCGACAAGCCGCCGGGGAAGACACGTTCGATGTGGCGCTGCCGAAGCCGATTTCGCTCCATAGCCTGCGAAAAGCGCTGATCGTCAGCGCGCGCCGCGCCGGTTGCTCCCTGAGGAACCGGCCACAGGCCCCGTCGGCGGGCATTGCCAGTCATCCCGCCGCCCCTCAGGGTTAGGATTTCGGGGCCTCATTGTTGGGTTGCGTGCCCGTCTTCCAGCGGCCCGTGCGCATCCCGAGGGTGGCCATACTGCCTGATCGAGCATCACCCGCCCCCGGCACTGTACGATGGAGAATTCGGGTGATCCGCGCCTGACGGCGGAAAGCCTGGAATTTCGCTAATTCGCCCGCAACCCGGGCAAGGAAATCGCAATGATCATGGCAAAGCCGGTGGTGACGTTCGGGGAAATCATGCTGCGGCTCACCCCGCCCCATCTGGAGCGCATCCTCCAAAGCCCCGTCTTCGACGCGAGTTTTGGCGGCGGAGAGGCGAATGTGGCGGTATTGCTGGAAGGCCTCGGGCAGCCCTCGCGGTATGTCACCGTGCTGCCATCCCATCATCCCGTTGCCGACGCCTGCATTGCCAGCCTGCGCGGCTTTGGCGTGGACACTTCGCATGTCGCGCGCGGCAGCGGCCGCATGGGCATCTACTACCTGGAGACCGGGGCGAACCAGCGCGCCAGCAAGGTCACCTACGACCGCGCCGCGTCGGCGATTGCCCTCGCCAAGCCCGGCGACATCGCCTGGGCGCTGGCATTTGAAGGGGCCGGCTGGTTCCATCTCACCGGCATCACGCCCGCGATCAGCGAATCCGCGGCCGCGCTCGCGCTCGAAAGCGTGCAGACGGCCCGCGAAATGGGCCTCCAGATTTCGATCGATCTCAACTACCGCAAGAACCTCTGGAAATGGGGCAAAGCCGCCCACGAGGTGATGCCGGAACTCGTGAGGTTCGCCGATGTGGTGGTGGCCAACGAAGAAGACGTCCAGAAGGCACTCGGCATCCAGAGCGACGCCGATGTGCATGCCGGCAAACTCGATCCGGCCGTCTACTCCGCCCTGGCCGCCCAGGTGATGAGCGGGTTTCCGAACCTCAAGACGCTGGCCATCACGCTGCGCGAAAGCTATTCGGCCTCCCACAACGGCTGGAGCGCCTGCCTTCACAATGGCGAGAATTTCTTCGTCAGCCGGCGCTACGACATCACCCACATCGTCGACCGCGTGGGGTCCGGAGACAGTTTCGCGGGGGGGCTCATTTACGGCTTGCAGCACCTGCCCACCCATGCCGAGGCACTGGAATTTGCCGTCGCCGCTTCCTGCCTGAAGCATTCGATACCCGGCGACTTCGCGCGGCTCACGCTCGAAGACGTTCAGGGTCTGCTCAAGAACGGCGGCAGCGGGCGCGTGCAGCGCTAAGCGCGCAAGCCTCGACCAATTTGCGCCGGCCAGTTTGCGGCAACCCGGCATCGGCGCGCCTCGTATAATGTGGCAAGGTACTCTCGCAGCATGATTTTCCCAGTTCCCGGCTTTCGAGGGCGAGCGCTTCTCGCCTGTGCCGCCTTGTTTGGCCTCGTCTCCGCCGTTTTCGCGGCACCGCAATCGGCTCCAAGCACGTCGGATACCGCCATCGTGCGCGCTCCCGGCGACGTTCCATTCCGTGCCGGGGTCAGCGAGGTAATCGTTCCGGTGACGGTCACCGATTTTCAGGACCGCTTTGTCGACGACCTCAACCAGTCCGACTTCAAACTCTTCGATGAGAACGTGCCCCAGACGATCACCTTCTTTTCGAGGGACCGCAAACAGCCCGTGGTGGTGGGCTTCCTGGTGGACATGTCGAACCGCAATGTCATCCACTGGAAGACCCTGAGGGAAGCGGTAGTGGAACTGGTTCTGAACCTGCTGCCGCCGGACAAGCCGCAATACGCCGGCTATCTTGTACCCTATTCCACGACAGCGGAACTAGCCGTGGACACGACAAGCGAAGCCGGGCAGTTGGTGGAGCGGTTGGAGCAGTTGAAGCCCGGCGGGGGCTCAGCGCTCTACGACGCCATTTACATGGCCTGCACCCGGCGCAGCCTGATGAAGGGCGAACCCATCGAACCGCGCCGCGTGCTGATTATTGTGGGCGACGGCGTGGATACGGCGTCCACCCACGGACTTGAAGAAGTGCTTGAACTTGCGCAACGCAACCTGGTGACAATCTATGGCTTAAGCACTCAGGCGTACGGGTTCGCCTCCACGGGAGACAACAACCTGGTGCGCTTGGCGACCGAGACCGGCGGGCGCGTGGAATACCCGCTCGAAGGCGTCTACAAGGACGTCACCGGATACCTCTCGAAGCCCCAGGACGCGGGAAATTTTGCGATGGTCGTGGGAACGGGCGGATACGCTACGCAGATTGCCCAAAGCCTCTTCGAATCGGTCACCGGAATCGTGGGCGAGATCAACACCCAGTACATCATGCGCTACGTGCCCACGAACACGGATTCGCCGCGCGTTTTCCGCCGCGTGCGGGTGGAAGTGAATCTCCCCAACGTGAAGATCCGCGCGCGCAGCGGTTACTACCCGTATAATCCCTAGAGGCGCTCTTGGTCAGCCTAAGAGAGGGGTGCGGGGGACCGATCCGCGGCGACGCGGGGAATGGCGGCCGCGGGTACTTCTCCAAAGCGATTCCCTCTTCCGGCAGCGCTTTTTCCGATATCGGAGGAACGGGAATCCCCGATAAGGGAACATGAGGCGATTCGCGCATGCAGCGACACGGTTCGAATCCGCAAGGCTCGGCGGCCAGCCGCGCGAGGGGCGCGTCCCCGGTCGAGACCGTGCGCGCGGATTTCGCCATCCTTGAACTGCATGCGCCAGGGGAAGCGGGCCTTTCCGCGGGCATCCTCCTGCTTGACCCCGCGGCGAACCGCCTGCATATCCGGATGCTGGAGCGATGGCCGGCTTCGCTCCATCGCGAGGACGCGGGAGTTCTCCAAGCGATGTCGGCCGAGTTTGCGCTTCGCGCGCAAACGGAGCCGGGAGACGCGCTGCTGGCGGAGATGGAAAACTCGTTCTCGCACCTTCTGCGCGTTTCCGCCCGCTCGTCCGTCACCGTCCAGGTTCCAGACCGGGAGCTAAACGCGCTCTTTGACCGGCACGTGGCCCGCCACGCGCCCGCCAGGGAAGCCCCGGCCGCGGTCATTCCGTTCCGGACGCATCTTCCCTTTTACTCCATGAAGATCGCGGCCGGCTTGTTTGACGGCGACCGGGAAGTGGAGGCCGCCGCGTGGGTGCCCATTCCCGAAGGGCAGCGGCCCGATGAGCGGCTGTTCGTCGCGAAAATCAGCGGCAAGAGCATGGAGGGACGCATTCCCGACGGCAGCTATTGCCTTTTCCGCATGAACCCCCAGGGTTCGCGCGAAGGGAAACTGGTGCTTGCCCAGAAGTTCGGCGCGTCGGAATCGGGCGGTGCGTTCAGCATCAAGAAATATCACTCGGAGAAAGCGCCCCAGCGGCCCCCCGGTGGCGACGATTTCGGCGACGCCGAGTGGCGTCATTCCCGCGTGCGCCTGATCTCACTCAATCCGCTCTATCCTTCCTGGGATCTCGTTGAGGGCGAGTGCCGGATTCTTGCGGAATTCGTCCGGACTCTGGACGACGACGAAGTGCCGGACGAACTGCGCGGTGCTTCCCCATCCGCGGAGTAGCGCCACCAGCGTCCGGGCAGCAAGCCGCACGCGCATTCGGTTCGCTTTTCAATCTCCACGCATCGATCAAGTATTGCATCCGGCGGGCAGAAAAGAGACAATGGAATCTGAAAGTCGCAAGGTTTGGTATTCATTCCCCAGCCCGGCGGCTTCTGCAAGGAATTTCATCAAGGGAAGTGTCATCATGGCATACGTCATCGTTCCGGAACTCTGCACCAAAGACAATCTCTGCTTTGAAGCCTGTCCGGAAGCCTGCATCAGCCCGGCTGAGAGCGACGCCAATTACGGGGCCACCGAGTCCCTGTATATCAATCCGGACGGCTGCACGGATTGCAGCGCCTGCGTGATCGTCTGCCCGAGCGACGCGATCTACCTGGCCGACGATGTCCCGGCCGAGTATGCCGGCGCCATCGCAACGAACAAGGCGTATTTCAATTAAGCGGCGTTCCGCGTGGGGCGCGGTCTGGGAAGGCCCTGCCTCGCGAGCGCCGCTTTCGGGTTGGGCGAAGATTCGCCCTGCAAGTTCACCGGGCGGGCCGCCGCCGACACCCTCCTCCGGACGGCCCTGACGGCCCGCCCGGTGAACGCGCGATCGGCTGGAAGGAACGAACGGGATTCGCTTCAGCGCCGCATCGTATTTCCAGCGGCTAACGCCGCACCATGTACTTGTTGAGCACCCGCTGCAGGGTTTCCGTCTTTACCGGCTTGGCAATGTAATCGTCCATGCCGATATCGATGCACTTCTGCCGGTCTTCCCGGCTGGCGTTCGCCGTCATGGCGATGATGGTGGAAGGCCGCACGCCGCGCTGGATCTTGCGGATTTCTTCCGTCGCCTTGAAGCCATCCATTACCGGCATCTGGCAATCCATCAGGATCACGTCGTAGAACTGCTTCTTCACCGCATCCACGGCTTCCTGGCCGTTGACCACCGTATCGGCGGAAAAGCCCAGCCGTTCGAGCATCAGGGAGGCCACGCGCTGGTTGGTGGCGTTGTCTTCGACGAGGAGGATCGCCAGCGCTTCCACGGAAGGCATCGTTTCCTTGAGCGCCGGCAACTGGCTCCCCATCGCCGGAGCAGCGGCGGATTTCTTGCCTTCAAGCAGCAACGCCCGTGTGGTTTCATAGAGGCTCGGCAGCCAGAGCGGTTTCGAAACGATGCACACCGCGCTTGCCCCCGGAAGCTCCTGCAGCACCACGCGGGTGCGCCCGTTGGTGACGATCATCACCGCCGTTTCCGGGTACGGCATGCTCGCCCTGAGGTTGAGCAGGAACTCCCGCGTCGCCTCCACCGCGTCGTCCACTTCCACCACGACGAGGTCCAGCGGATTGCTCTCCTTGGCGGTTTCGTAAAGCTTATAGAAGAACGCGCTGTGGTCGCGCAGCACATCGTACTTCATGCCCCACGAAGAGAAGGCGCGTTCGAGCAGGCGCGGCATCGATTCCGAGAGGCTCAGCGCCACCACCCGCTTGCCGCCCAGCGCCTTTCGCTCCGGGATGGCCACGAAATCCGGGTGGTCTTCTTCGAGCGAATCGAGCAGCGCTGTAAACCAGAATGTGCTGCCCTTGCCGACTTCGCTTTCCACCTTCAGCTTCCCGCCCATCATCGTTACAATCTGCTTCGAGATGGCGAGCCCCAGCCCGGTGCCTTCGTTTTGGCGACGGGAAGTTTCGGAAACCTGGCTGAACGGCAGGAACAGCTTGCTCATGCTTTCCGGAGCGATGCCCGGCCCGGTATCCACCACGTCGAAGCGAAGAAACTGTTTCTCGTTTTCCTCGATCACCTTCACTTCCAGCGCCACTTCCCCGTTCTGCGTAAACTTCACGGCGTTGCCCATCAGGTTGATCAGCACCTGGCGCAGCCGCGCGCGGTCCCCGCGAACCACCACCGGAACGGCGGGATCCGGGATACAAACGAGTTCCACCTTCTTGCGTTCCGCGCGCTCGGAAAACAGAAACAGCACCTGCTCCAGACATTCCTGCAGGTTGAACGGCTGGCTCTCCAGCTCGATGCTCCCCGCTTCCATCTTGGAAAAATCGAGGATGGAGTTGATGATCTCGAGCAGCGAATCTCCCGACGTCGCGATGCTGGCCACGAGTTCCCGCTGGCGCGGGTTCAGCTTGCTGTCGAGCAGCAGTTCCGACATGCCCACGATGGCGTTCATCGGGGTTCGGATCTCATGGCTCATCGTCGCCAGGAAGCGGCTCTTGGCCAGATTCGCCGCGGCTGCCTGTTCCTGCGCGGTCTGCATCTCCTGGGTCTTTTCGGCGACGCGGTGCGTGAGTTCTTTCTCCCGCTCCACGCGCTGTTTGTAGAAGAAGATGTCGAAGATGATGATCAGCAGCACCGTTCCCAGCGTGAAAGCGGCAAAGAACGTGGAACTGCGATAGAAGGAGGAAGTGGCCGGGGGCTGGTAATAGACATTGGCCGGGGGCTGTGCGGCCGCGTCCGCTCCGCCGCCATCCGGGAGTGCCTGGGCTTCGAGCACAACCGCGTTTTGCGGCACAACCCGATACTCGTCCTTCCCCACGATGTTGGCCAGGAAGATCGCGCAGACGCAGCAAATCACGACGCCCGCGAACCATTTCTCTACCGAATTGTCCACACATCCTCCCGCGCGCGGCTCTTTACTGCCAAAGGCACGCACGTCGTTTCCTACACGCCCAGCCTACGGGGAGGCGCATAGAACCATCAGTACACTGGGTTGTAGAGTCTCAGAATATCCTAGAATTGTCCCCTGCCCAAATAAAATCGTACCGGATTGAAACGCGCCGCTTAAATTACTGAATCTTTACTATTTACCTATCGGGATACAGTGCCCTTTTCCGCCGTGGAATACTTGCGGAGCGTCTTTCTCAGCTCCTCGTATTGATCGGAAGCGATGAAATCCACGCCCGCCTCGGAAGCCGCCCGCCAGCGTGCGCGCGCCGCCGCCAGCGAACCGAAGTTGTAGCTGGCTCCCCAGCCCTCTCCCTGGCCTTCGGCGTACCCGTTGAGCGTGTAGAAGCGGATCAGATACCCGAGAGCGTGCGCATGATCGGCCAGCGCCTTCAGCCTCGCCGCATCGGCGGCCGTCCATTCCCCCGCGCGAGCCGGTCCGCCCTCTTCCACCACCGCCCACGAATTGTTCCACCAGCGCCGATAATTCCCGGCGGGCGTCGCGAGCATCGCGGCGGGAGGCGCACTGGACATCACCGCCCACTGCCGCTCGCGCGGGACGTCCTTCGGCAGATAATCCTCGCCGGGGGCCGACCCGAAAACATAGAACCGCTCCCCAACCGCAATCTCGTCGTGGAAGACGCGCTTCTGCATCTCGTTGGTCTCGGTAATCGCCAGAATCGGCTTCAGCAGCAGCGGCTGCACCTTCGATTCCTCCTCCACCCGCACGCTGCTCGTCAGCCAGCCCCGGTACTTTGCCAGAATCCCGGCCACGTACGCCAGATGTTCGCGCTCGTTCGACTTGAAGTCGAAATGCAGATAAAGGATCGGCCATTTCGACGAATCCCCCTCCGCCAGGGCTTTCTCCACCAGCGGACGCACGCGCTCAAAGAAATACTCGTCCAGGCCCGGTTCATCGCCCTTCGTCGCGGTTTCGTGGCTCACAACGGAACGCGAGCGCCCCGCTTCCTTGTGCCACGCCAGATCGATTTCGATCGAGACGGGAAACCCGGTGGCAAGCGCCCGGTCAATCCGGTCCTTGTACTTGCCACCGTAGGGGTAGCAGTTGTGCGCGTCCAGCACCACACGGGTGCCGGGCGCGAAGGTCCCCGCATCCCTCGCGGCTTTCTGCGCCGTACAGCTTGCCCCCAGCGCCAGAACCGTGAGCGCCGCCGCAAAGCGCCACCACCCCGATGAATCCCATTTCCGTGCGATTTGCCCTTGCATCCCTTCAGGATAGATCAGCGCCGAACGGAACTCCCGGCCTTCACGTTCGCCTCTTCTTCGGTCCTGAAAGGAGCCTGCATGTTCCGAGTGCGGTATCTTGGAAGGAGGCCCCTCGCGCATCGCGCGGCCCGGTCGGCGCATTCCCCAAGCGGCGAATCCGCCTTCCCGGATGGGCGTTTCTCTCGCGGACTGGTCACAGCCCGTGTCCCACTCAAAGGAATTTGCAGTTTTGTCCTTCAAACGAATCGCTTTGCTCGTCTTTTTTCTCTTCAGTTCTGTTTGTGCCAACTGGGCGGCGGGTGGCGAGCAGGGCCACGGACAGGTTCTAAACGACTTTCTGATCGGGCTGGTTGTCGTGATTCTGGCGGCGAAGGCCGGCGGCGAGATCTTTGAACGGGTCGGCCAGCCCGCGGTGCTCGGCGAACTCGTTGTCGGCATTCTTCTGGGAAATCTGGTGCTGCTGGGCATTCCGTGGATGGAGCCGCTGAAGGCCTCCGAAGCGCTCGCGGTGGCGGCCGAAGTGGGCGTGATCATCCTGCTCTTTGAGGTGGGCCTGGAGAGCCATCTGCGGGACCTCATGGCCGTGGGCCTGTCGGCGATGCTCGTCGCCATTCTTGGCGTCATCGGGCCGGTCGTCCTCGGCTACGGCATCTCCAGTTTCCTCGACCCCTCTCACGATTGGTATGTGCACCTCTTCGTCGGCGCGACCCTGGCCGCCACCAGCGTGGGCATCACCGCCCGCGTGCTCAAGGATCTCCGCAAGATGGACGCCAAGGAAAGCCGGATCATTCTCGGTGCGGCCGTCGTGGACGACGTGCTCGGTCTCATCATCCTGGCGGTGGTCTCCGGCGTCATCGCCTCGATCGCGGCCACCGGTTCGGCGGAAGTCAATTACACCGAAGTGTGCGTCATCATCGGAAAAGCCGTGGTCTTTCTCGCGGCGGCGGTGGTCGCGGGCCGCTTCATCCACGTCCGCCTTCTCGCCTTCGGCAAGCGGTTCAAGGTGTCCGGGATCCCGCTCGCCCTCGCCATCAGCCATTGCTTCTTCTGGGCCGGTCTGGCCGGTCTCATCGGCCTCGCGCCCATCGTCGGCGCTTTCGCCGCGGGTCTTGTGCTTGAAGAGAGCGACTACCGCGAGTTCGTCGAGCGCGGCGGAGACACCATTGAGCGTCTCATCCACCCCATCTCGAGCGTGATCGTTCCCATCTTTTTCGTCATGATGGGGCTCAAAGTGGATCTGAGCGTTTTTGCCGACCCGGCGGTGCTGCTCCAGGCCGCCGCCATTACCGTCGTGGCCATCGTTGGCAAGCAGATCTGTTCGCTCGGCGTGCTGGAGAAAGGGCTCAACCGCCTTGTCATCGGCATCGGCATGATTCCGCGCGGCGAAGTCGGCCTGATCTTCACGGGCATCGGCGCAACCTTGATGGTCCACGGCGAACCCGTGCTCAGCGCCCAGTTGGTGTCGGCGCTAGTGGTGATGGTGATGGTCACCACGGTCGTCACTCCGCCGCTGCTGAAAGCCTTCTTCACCACAAGGGAAGCGTAGCCCGCGCACGCCGGGCAACCGGACGCCGTTGGGCAGGACGCCGCGAGCCTCTTCCCTCCGCGATGCGTCCACGGCCCACAGCCGGACCACGCGGCGCATTGCGTCTTGAAGAGATCCCTCCCATTTGCGCGAGAGGGGATTCCGGCGAGTGGCCCGCTTCGGTTCGATTCCCGCGGTTCACATCCACTCCGGCGTGCATGCCGCCCCGCCACCCAGCCGCCGCGAAGTCAGCGCTTCGGCGGCTTTGATGGCGA
Source organism: Bryobacterales bacterium (assembly GCA_039812845.1). Lineage (GTDB taxonomy): Bacteria > Acidobacteriota > Terriglobia > Bryobacterales > Bryobacteraceae > JACTMJ01. The sequence continues at coordinate 18,564 of JBDIBK010000010.1, read as the reverse complement.
AGTGCCGCCGGAATCGCGTCGCTCGCGGCGTCGTCCCGGCATCGTTCCCGATTGCCTGTGGATCTTATCGGAGGTTTCCGTCTGAAACTTGAGCGCAAAGCCGCTTCCCGGCATGGAGCGGCTGGTGTAGAGTTTAGAGAATGGCCAGCGAACTGATCGAAGTCACTTGCCCCTGCTGCAAGGCGGAGCTGAAAATCGACCCCCGGACCGAGGCGGTGATCAGCCACAAGGAACCGGTCAAAGCCTCGCCCATTGGAGATTTCAGCCAGGCGGTGGCCGACCTCAAGAACGAAGCCGCCCGCCGCGAAGCCGCCTTCCAGAAGTCCGCCGCCGCGGAGCGCAAGCAGGCCGACGTCCTCTCCAGGAAATTCGACGAGCTTCTCAAACAGGCCAAGTCTTCGCCGGATACCAAGCCGGTCCGCGATTTCGATCTGGATTGAGCCGCCCGATGGCGCGCGGGAACGCCCGGTACCCGTTGGCGCACTCTATGGGTTTGCCGGAAGACCCTGCGTGTGCTCAATCAGCGCCAGCGTGGCCGCTTCCACCAGCATTTCCCCGGAACCCGGAGCCACCCGCGAGCTCACCGGTTCATAGGCGCCCTGCGCATACCCCTTGCGGTCCGCGATGTAGCCGGGGCTGTCGTTCGCCAGCGTAATCACCGACGTCCAGGCAAAGGGCGATGCCAGTTTGATCGCCAGCCCGAGTTCCGTGAAAATCTCGCCCGGCAAGGCGACGAATGCCACGTCCCGCCCGATGCTCAGCACCTGCACTTCCGCCCGGATGGGTTCCCCGTTCCGTTCGGCCACCGACACCATGCGCGTCGCCTTCACCAGTTCCAGGAAGGGGGCCGGCTTCTCCGTTCCAAAGGTGGCGGCCACGGCGCGCGCCCCGGCAAGCTCCGCCGGATCGAAGGGCGCGAGGGGCAGCGCCACCTCCCGGCTGCTCACGCGAATGGGCATATCCGCCACCGGTTGCAGTTCCCCCAGCGCTTTCAGCACCGCCGCCGCCAGCACCGTTCCGATTCGTGCCGCCTCTCCGTTGCCGCTCTGCCGCCTCGCGCTGGAAACGTCGATGTGGTTCAGATTGCCCGCGCAGCCCAGCGTGAAGAGGGTCACCAGCCCTTCCCCGCGAGCGGCCTCCAGCGCGCGGGCAAGCGTATACGGATAGTCTCGCGAGTATCGGGTGCCGCCCACGGTATCGAGGTGCAGCGCGTAGTTCACGAAAACCCCGATCGGCTTGCCGTCCGGCGTCTCCGCATACAAAACGGGCAGATCCCCGTCGATGGGCCCCGCACTGCGGACAATGTTGGGGTTCCGCTTGCCGGGGTTCCAGCCCACCGTCCCATCTTTCATCCAGAAGCGGCGGTTAAACGTGACCGAATCTTCCCTGCCCCTGGCCGTATACAGCTTCGCGGGTTGCAGCGCCGCGGCCGCGGTGGCCACCGCCTCGTGGATGCGCGCCGCCAGCCCCGCCGAGTATTCCTTCCCGATCCGCAGCATATCGCCCGTGAGGTTATAGCGAATCTGCCCCGCCACCAGAGCGGGCCCGGTGTGCGTGTGCGTGGCGCTCACCACGACATGAGTGGCGGGAATGCCGGGGTCCCGCGCAATCCGCTCTCGCGCTTCCCTGGCGATTTCGGCCGGCATCGAAAGCAAATCGCACGTGACGATCGCGAAGCGCGCGCCCTCCCGCTCGATCACCATGGCGGTGGCCAGCAGCGGATCGTGCGCCCCTTCGGCCGCCCGGTTGTAATAGTAGCCCGCCATCGGCGCGCCCTTGGGCGGCGTAATGTCCACCCGCGCGACGCCCACACGAAACTCCGCCGCCGCCATCAGCGCACACAGCAGAATCAGAACCAGCACCCGCATGCTCATCTCCCTTGCGCCCGCCGGACGGGCTCCGCTTGATCCAACAAGATTCTCAGGCTTTCCCTGCCGGGTCAAATGCCGGCGGCACCGCGCGCCGCAGTGAGGGCCGCGCGCCCGTGGCGGATTCACCGCCTTCGCGATCGGCGACAATGGGAGCCATGCACATCCTTTCCTCCGCCGAGGTTCTTGAGACCCCGGTATTCCGCGTGCAGAACGTCGCCGCGCGCGACAGCGACGGCTTTGAGATTCACCGCTCCGTCGTCGAGCATCAGGGCTCCGCGGTGATCCTCCCCGCCGATGAGATGGGGCGCGTTCTGCTGGTGCGCCAATTCCGGCTGCCCGCGCGGCGCAAACTCTGGGAACTGGCCGCGGGACGCATCGACCCTGGGGAAAGCCCGCTTGCCGCCGCCCGCAGGGAACTGGCTGAGGAAACCGGGCTGCGCGCCCGCCACTGGAAGCGCCTGGCAAAAATGTATCCCACGCCCGGCTACGTCTCTGAGTTGATGCACCTCTATCTCGCCACTGGACTCACCCAGGGCGAAGCCCAGCCGATGGAGGATGAGCGGATTGAGGCGCGCTGGTTCACGCGGGAAGAACTCGAATCGCGGGTGGATTCCGGCAAGTTCGAGGACGGGAAGACCATCGCCGGCCTGCTGCTCTACTGGCGCGCGCTCGGCCGCGGCTGAGGAGCAGCCTCCAGAGTGCGCGCTTGCGCGACCAACTCGGCCGCCGCCTGGCAAAGCGATACCGGGCGGAGCGGCATTGCGCCTCTCCGCCCGGTTTCCTTAGAGCCTATGCACTTTGGGCTCAATCCATCATTCGCTGATGGTGCTGCCACAGGTTTGGCGAACGGGTGAGCCGGCTGAGCAGCAGATGGAATTCATGCAGGAACTCCTTCGGAAGCTTGTCGTAGAGTTTCAGGAACAGTTCCTCATGGCTGAGAACCTCTTCCTTCCAGGCCTCCCGGTCCACTTCCATCACTTCACTGAACTTCTCAAAGCTGAAGTCGAGCCCGCTCAGTTCGAGGTCTTCGTAGCGCGGCATCCAGCCCACCGGGCTTTCAATCGCGTAGGCGCCGCCATGCACGCGGTCGACAATCCACTTCAGCACCCGCATGTTCTCGCCGAAGCCCGGCCACATGAAGTTGCCGTCCTTGTCCTTGCGGAACCAGTTCACGTGGAAGATTCGCGGCGGGTTCGGAATGTGCCGCCCAATGTTCAACCAATGGTTGAAGTAATCCGCCATGTGGTAGCCGCAGAAAGGCAACATCGCGAATGGGTCCCGCCGCACTTTGCCCAGGGTGCCGGCCGCGGCGGCCGTCATTTCCGAGCCCATCGTGGAAGCGATATACACGCCGTGGGACCAGTTGAAAGCCTGGAAAACCAGCGGCACTTTCGTCATGCGGCGGCCGCCAAAGATGAACGCGCTGATCGGGACGCCGTTCGGGTCCTCCCAGGCTGGATCGATCGTGGGGCACTGCCCGGCGGGAGCGGTGAAGCGGGCGTTTGCGTGCGACGAAGGCCGCCCGCAATCCGGGGTCCAATCCTGGCCTTTCCAGTCGATCAGATGCGCCGGAGGGGTATCGGTCATGCCTTCCCACCACACGTCGCCATCGTCGGTGAGCGCGACGTTCGTGAAGATGGAGTTCGCTTTGCACGATTCCATCGCGTTCGGGTTGGACTTGTAGGACGTGCCCGGCGCCACGCCGAAGAAACCGTACTCCGGATTGATCGCGTGCATGCGTCCGTCCTCGCCCGGCTTGATCCAGGCGATGTCGTCGCCAATCGTCCAGATCTTGTAATCGCTGAAGTGCTCCGGCGGGATCAGCATGGCGAAATTGGTCTTGCCGCACGCGCTTGGGAAGGCGGCGGCCACGTAGGTCTTCTGCCCCTTGGGGTCCTCCACGCCCAGGATCAGCATGTGCTCCGCCATCCAGCCTTCGTCCCGCGCCATGGTCGAGGCGATCCGCAAGGCAAAGCACTTCTTGCCAAGCAGCGCGTTTCCGCCGTATCCGCTTCCGAAGCTCCAGATGGAACGCTCTTCCGGAAAGTGAACGATGTACTTGTGCTCCGCGTTGCACGGCCAGGGAACATCCGCCTTGCCGTCGGCGAGTGGCGCGCCCACGGAGTGCAGGCAGGGCACGAACTGGCCATCCTCGCCGAGCGCATCGAGCACTTTCTGGCCCATCCGGGTCATGATGCGCATGTTCACCACGACGTAGGGGGAGTCCGTGATCTCCACGCCGATGTGTGCGATATGAGAACCGATCGGTCCCATGCTGAACGGAATCACGTACATCGTGCGTCCCCGCATGCAGCCGTCAAACAGCGCCGTCAGCTTCGCCTTCATCGCGTCGGGAGCCATCCAGTTGTTCGTGGGCCCGGCATCCTCGCTTCGCCGGCTGCAAATATAGGTGCTGTCTTCGACACGCGCCACGTCGCCTGGATCGGAGCGGCAAAGGAAGCTGTTCGGGCGCTTTGCCTCGTTCAGCCGGATGAAGGTTCCGGAAGCCACCATCTGCTCGCACAGGCGGTCATACTCTTCCTGCGAACCGTCGCACCAGTACACGCTGTCGGGCTTGCAAAGCGCCACGGCGCTCTCCACCCATTCCAGCAGCTTGCCGTTCGTGGTCTTGGCAGTCTCTCTGATTTCGATTGTGCTCATCTGTTCCTCACCTCTTCTGGCGGCATCAACCGTCTCGGTTTCCCGGTTGGAAGATTTCAACCTCGCGTCTGAAGCGGGTCCGGAATTGCACCGGCGCATCGCATTCAGCGCAAATGAACTCCAAGAGTTAATCAGACCGTAATTTCTGAATATTGTCAAATCCGACCATCTAGCGGACAGTTTATCGCGGACCCGATGGGAATGCCTCCCGCCCGTTCATTCGGCTGGCCGCTTTCTCGCAGCCGTTCTGAATTCGCTGATTTGCCTTTTCTTCTCGGATCAGACGTACTGGTACTTTTCGACAAACTTGTAAATTCTCTCGAAATCTAGCCACTCCTTTCTACTCTGGATTATAACCTATTGACACAAAGCTACTTTTATCGTTTTGTAGGGAATAGCACTTCACTCTATTGAGTTCCCTTTAGGTGCGATTTGGCTGTCAGTTTTGATTCGTTGTTATCATTGGAAACGATACGCGACAAGACCTGCAGCACGAGTACCTGAAAAGAAGGCATCGATCCCCGCTTCTCGCCGAAAGGGCGGGCGAATCTTTCCGGGGACTCTAATGGGATGGAGGCAATCCGCCGAAGGATACGGATGGGAATGGCAAGAGCATCCGACGGCGGCACAGAGGGCTGGATCTTGCGAAAGCCTCCAGCCACAAAAGGAAGCGAAGGATTTCGAGTATGGAAATGATGGTTGCGTTCATCACCCTGCTTCTCGGCCTGGCCGTGGGGGCATTCATCGTGTGGTTCTCCAAGGAAGGCCAGGCACAGCAAGCGGTGGCGGCCGCACAGGCGGAAAACCTTGCCACGATCGCCGCTCTGGAAGAGAAGGCCGCTTCCCTCTCTCAGCGGGAAGGCCAGCTCACACAGGAACTCGCCGAAACCCGGCGGGACCTTGACCAGCGGCGCCTGCGGTCGGAGGAGGAACTCAATCTGCTCCGCCAGGAGATGGCCCGGCTTCGCGAGGAGCAGGTCCAGGTGCAGGGGCAGCTCTTTACGGAACGCCAGCTCGCCGCCGAAAAACAGCGCATGCTTTCCGAACTCGAAGAACGCTTCACCCAGGCCATCGGAAGCGCGTCCCAGCAGGCCCTGGAAGCCGCTTCGCAGCATGCCTTCACCAGCATCTCGGAGAAGATGATCGCGGGCGGGACACAGAACTTCCTGGAGATGGCGAAATCCGCACTGGAGGAGTTCCGTCCGCTTGTGGAATCGGCCAGATCGCTCAACGGCCACTCCGCCGATGCATCGTACTCTCCCGATCTGGCTGGCGGCCAGCAGTTGGCCGAGATGGTAAGGCCGCTCGACGACACCCTTCGTAAAGTGGAAGAGCAATTGCGCGCGATGGAGCGGGAGCGCAGCGGCGAATATCAGAATCTGCTCGAGCGCGTCCGCGAACTGGGCGAAAGCCAGAGCGCCTTGCGGGCGGAGGCGGGCCGGTTGGCCAGCGCCATGCGCAGCCCCGTGCAGCGCGGCCTATGGGGTGAAGTTCAGTTGCGCCGCGTTGTCGAACTCGCGGGAATGCTGGAGCACTGCGAGTTTCGCATCCCCGATATGCCGGTGAGCGAATCCGACGAAACGATCGAAGTTCCCACGGTGGATGCACTGCTCAACGGCTGCCATCCGGCGATGGGACCCGACTCCGCGGTTGCCGCGGATCTTACAGTGCATCTTCCCGGCGCACGCTCCGTCGTGGTAAATGCCGGCGCGCCCGTCGATGCCTACATGGAAGCGCTCTCCGCAAGCAGCGATGCCGACCGCGACGCGAAGATGGCGCTGCACGCCTCCGGGCTTCGCGCCCACGTCGACGCGCTTGGCGCGTCTCTGGCGAAAGGTTCAGTCCCAGGGCACCCGGATTTCATCGTCGGCTTCCTCCCCGGCGAGGCTTACCTCTCCGCGGCACTGGCACAGGATCCCGGGCTGCTTGAATACAGCCTCGGCAAGCGCGTTCTGCTTACGACGCCCACGACGCTGGTTTCGCTCTTGAAAACGGCAAGCTACGGCTGGCGGCAGGAAGGCGTTGCCGAGAACGCGAGGCAGATGCGCGAACTCGGCCAGGAATTGTATGACCGTTTGCGCGTTCTCACGGGACACTTCAACGGCATCAAGCGTGGCCTGGAAACCACCTTGCGCGCCTATAACGACGCCGCCGCTTCCATGGAATCCCGCGTGCTGCCAACCGCCCGCCGCTTCCAGGATGCGGATGCGGACAGCGGCCATGCGATCCAGGCTCCGGTACCGGTCGCCCTTGGACCGGCGGAGATCCATCTGCCCGAACTCCGGGCTCTCGTCGGCGCGTCATCCTCGAACGGGGAAAGCGCCTGATCGACGGCCGGGCCGCGCAGGTTATGCACGAGTTTCTTGCTTTCATGACGGGGTGGCCCAACGGGACAGGGCCGCCCCCTTTTTTTGCTATTTACCTGAATAGGCGCGCTGCGTGCTTGGCTCGGGGAGCCTCGTCGGACGAAGCTGGGCACTTCGCCGTGTCCCTCTGAAGGGTGTATACTCGCCGCATCCGGCCGAATCGATCCCACCCGCCCGCGTCAGCCAACGCATGCCCGCGCCGCTGCGATGGCATTGGGTGCGCTCGACGGATTGAGCCTTTCCCGCTGGCATCAGCCAACGCGTGCACTCGTGGATACGACGGTCTCGGATGTGCTGGCCGGATCAATTCTTCCCCGCCGGCGTCAGCCAAAGCACCTGATACGGGCTCAACGGCACTTCCAACTGGTGCTCGCCGGCCTCGAACTCCGCGCCCGTGAAGCGATCCCGCCAGCGCGGATCCCGCGTTTCGAGCTGGTTACGCACGATTCGCACGGTACGCGAGTACGCCGTGACGTTCACGAGTGCAAGCACCGCCGAGAGCCCGTCGAGGGAGCGACGGAACACCGCGAACACGCTGCCGTCGGTGGGCAGAATCTTCTGCTTCGCGTTTGGATGAAACGCGCGGATCGCCGTCCGCTGCTCCGCCATCTGCCGGTATCGCGAAGCGATGCGGTAGGCGATCGAGTCCGCATCCATGAACGCCTCGATCATCGAACGCTCACTGAAATTGCGCCGGTTGATCGCACGGGGTTCCGCCACTTCATGGGCCTCCATCGGGGTGATCTGGCTGCCGCTCAAACTCGGCAGATAGACGCCCGGCACGCCCATGAGCACGAGCGCAATCGACCTCGACGCAACGAAGCGGTCCACCTTGCGCGTGGCGTCGTCGCCGTTATGCGGGTCGTTCACGGCGTCAAACCACGTAATGTTCAGCTCATACGGGCTTGCGCTGCCATCGGGCATGCTGCGATAGGAAACCATTCCTCCGTGCGCCTCCGTTCGCGCAACCAGCACGCCGATCTCATCCTCGGTGAGGATGCCGCGCGCGCCCAGCAGCCCGATGCCGTCGTGCGAATCGAGGAAATTGAAGTAGGTGGTCAGCGCGGAAGGCTTCTCCAGGCTCGAAGCCCAGCGGGCCAGACGGGTGCAGTCTCCGGCGACGAAACTGTGCAGCACGAGCGGGGGCAGCGCAAAGTTGTAGATCATGTGCGCTTCGTTGCGCCCGTCTCCGAAGTAACTGACGTTATCCGCGTGGGGCACGTTGGTCTCGGTGAGAATGGCCACGCGCGGCGCGGCAATGTCGAGAGCCGCGCGCAGAAACCGGATGATCGCGTGGGTCCGCGGCAGATTCGCGCACGAAGTTCCCAACTCCTTCCACAGGTAGGTGGCCGCATCGATCCGGATGAGATCGGCGCCCTTCTCCACATAAAACAGCAGCACGCGCAGCACACGAAGCAGCACTTCCGGATTGCGAAAATTGAGGTCCACCTGATCCCGGCTGAAGGTCGTCCACACCCAGCGGGGGCCGTCGATCGTCATCACTTCGCTCAGCAGCGGCGACGTGCGCGGGCGCAGAATCCGGGCCAGTTGCTCGGGGTGAATCGCGTCGGGCCGCTCATAGTCGATGAAGAAATCCCGGTATTCCGGATTGCCGTTCAAATACTCCTGGAACCATTCGCTCCGCGCGGAAATGTGGTTGACCACGCCATCGAACATCAGCCGGAAGCTTTGGCTTGCCCGCTCGATATCCTCCCAGGATCCGAGGTTCGGGTCTACCTCCCTGAAGTCGATCACGCTGAATCCGCGGTCCGACGAATAGGGAAAGAACGGCAAGACGTGGATCGTGCTCGCCATCCCTCCCAGGAAGACGTTCGCCACGTCGCAGAGCACGTCGAGCGGCTTGCGCGGCGGGGCCTGGATCAGGTCGCCGTAGGTGATCACGACCATGTCCCGTTCGGTAAACCGGTCCTCCGGAATCAGCGCCCGTTCCGCTTCCAGGATCTCCGGCGTCTTGTGGGCGTGATGCACGCGCAAGAGCCGCTCCACCTCCGGCAGCAGCCGCTCCGCCTCCTCCACGCCATAGAGAAAGCCAAGCGTCTTGTGGAGGGCATCCCGCATGGCCGGCGCAATCGCGAGCGCGGGCTGCGTGAAATCCGGGCGTTTTCGGAAGAGCAAGAGGGAGCCTTCGTCGTTCAGGGGCTGGAAGTCGGTTTCCTTTGGCATAGCTCCGTACCGCCGCAAGTGACCGGCGCGAAAGTCCCTCCAACCATAACGAAGGGCGATTGTGCTGGCAACAGCCCCCAGCGCCAGGCGTCTTCCCGGTCAGGGCTTCCCCCTGTCAAGGCGGCTTCTCCGCCTCTTGCGTGCGTGGCCGTTTAGAATAGAGATGCACCGCATGTCGCTCTCCTCCAAACTCGCCTTCCAGGTAGATAAACAGGTTCAATGGAAGGGCTATCAGATCTGCCACTCCCGCGGCGTTCGCGTGCTGCTCGCGTCGTCCTGCGCCTTTGAGGCGCTGGTAACCGGCAATCGCACCTATGAAGTGGATCTGCTCTATGACGCCTCCGCGCTGGAAGCGTTTTGCTCCTGCCCCGCGTTCGAGCAGTACGGCCCGTGCAAGCACGTCTGGGCCGCGATTCTCGAAGCGGACAAGTGCGGCGCCATCTCCGATGCGCAACAGGCAAGAACGCTCACTCTCATCGATACCAACGACAGACTAGACTTTGATGAAGCGGATTCCGGCGAAAGCGGGGACCCGTATCCTTCCGCGGGCTCGCAAAACCGGAATTGGAAGTCCTTCGAGGTTCCAGCCACGCCCGCCGTGAGATCCCCGGCCAAACCGCTATGGAAGGAACAGCTCGATAGTATCGCGTCGCTCACCTCCACGCATCTTTCGCGGAGCGGCGCGAAATCCTGGCCCCTGGGTTTTGAAGTCGCGTACGTTCTCAACGTTACCGGCTCCCGGCAAGCGGGCACCGCGGTGCTAAGCCTCCAATGCCGGAACCGAAAGAAGAACGGCGACTGGACTGTCTTCAAGAGCGTTCGCGTTACACCCGAGCAAGCCCTTCAGTTGCCGGACCCCAAAGACACCGAAGTGGTGCTCTCTCTGCATGGCCGCCAATCCAGCTATTCCTATTACGGCGACTACTATGGAAGTTCGAATTACGAGTATTCGCTGCCCTCGGAGCAGGCCGTTAGGGTGCTGCCGGAATTGGCGGCTCTCGGCAGGCTTTGGCACAACCATGGCACCCCCGGCGAGAGCCTCGTCGCCATCGACTGGGATTCCGGCGACCCTTGGCAATTTTGGGTGCGCGTCCGGCGGAACGAACGCGATCTCTGGGAGCTTCGCGGCGAGTTGCGGCGCGATTCCGGGAAGCTCGGCCTCACCGCCCCGAAACTGCTGCTGAACGCGGGCTTGCTCCTTTCCGGAAATACATTGGCGCGGCTGGACGACCCTGCCGCCATTGTCTGGATTCGCCAGCTCGCCGAGGTGAAGACGATCACCTTCACGGACAAGGACCGCGAAGCCGTTCTCGAATCCCTGCTCCAGGGACCCTTCATCCCAAACCTCGATCTGGACAAGGAAATCAGCTTCGAGAAGCGCGACGGCAAGCCTCGTTTCGGGCTCCGCCTCAAGGAATCCGCCCGTCCCGGAGATCGCGACAACTTCGAGGCCACGCCGCTCACCGACTACGGCCACGGCTTCTCTCCGCTGCATCCGGCTGCGTCTCCGGGCTTGTGGCTTGCCGAACAGCGCCTCTACATTCACCGGGACCGGCCGGCGGAAGCGGCCGCGATCGAGCGGCTCCGGGAACTGGGCGTTCGCGCCTCCGCCGATGCGCATTTGCCCGGACGGCTCGCCGGGAAAGCGATGCCTAAGGCTGTGCGCGAACTGGTGGCCGCGGGCTGGCACGTCGAAGCGCAGGGCCGCAGCTTCCGCCGTGCCGGCGGAACCAAGTTGAGCGTCAGCTCCGGCATCGACTGGTTCGAACTGCACGGCGGCGTCGATTTCGAGGGGCAGGTTGCGTCGCTGCCGGATCTCCTCGCGGCCATCCGCAAAGGGGACGGCATGGTGCGTCTCGGAGACGGCTCCTTCGGCATGCTGCCAGAAGACTTCCTCGAACGCTTCGCGCCGCTTGCCGGCCTCGGCCAATCCACCGACGGCCATCTGCGCTTCCGCACCAACCAGGCGGCCCTGCTGGACGCGCTGCTCGCTGCGGAGCCGGACGTTCGCGTCGATGAGCTGTTTGCGCGCACCAGAGAGCGCCTTCGGACTTTTTCCGGGATCGCGCCGGCACCGCAGCCCAAAGGCTTCCACGGCCAGTTGCGCGGCTATCAGTTGGACGGCCTGGGCTGGATCGGCTTTCTCCGCGAGTTCGGATTCGGCGGCATCCTCGCCGACGACATGGGTGTTGGCAAGACCGCCCAGGTGCTGGCCGCCCTGGAGCAGCGCCGGGTGGAGAAGAAGGGACCCTCCCTGGTGGTGGCGCCCCGTTCCCTGCTCTTCAACTGGAGGCAGGAAGCGGAGCGGTTCACGCCCAAACTGAAGGTTCTGGAGCACGCGGGGATTGCACGAGATCTTTCGCTCATCGACGAGCATCACCTGGTGCTTACCACCTATGGCACGCTCCAGCGCGACATTGCGGCACTCGCCAAGCGGCAGTTCGATTACGTCATCCTCGATGAGGCCCAGGCCATCAAGAATGCCACCACGCTCACCGCGAAGGCCGTCCGCCTGCTCAAGGGCGAACACCGCCTCGCTCTCAGCGGCACACCGGTTGAGAATCACCTGGGCGAACTCTGGAGCCTCTTTGAGTTCCTCAATCCGGGCATGCTCGGCGAGGCCAAAGTGCTCAAGGTGAGTGGCGGATTGGCGCGCAACCCCTCGGAGGATACGCGCCGCCTGCTCGCCACGGCGCTGCGGCCCTTCATCCTCCGCCGCACCAAGAAGCAGGTCGCCAAGGAACTGCCCGAGAAGACCGAACAGACCATCTACTGCGAAATGGAGGGGGAGCAGCTCCGGAAGTACAACCAGTTGCGCGACCACTACCGCAACAGCCTGCTGGGCAAGGCCTCCGGCGCGAAGCAGTGGAACCGAATGCGGATCCAGGTGCTTGAAGCGCTGCTGCGCCTGCGGCAGGCCGCCTGCCATCCCGGCTTGCTTGACCCGGATCTGGTGGCGGGGTCCAGCGCCAAATTTCAGACGCTCCTCGCCCAGTTGGAAGAGCTTCGCGGCGAAGGCCACAAGGCCCTCATCTTCTCGCAATTCACGTCGCTGCTGGCGCTCCTGAAGGCGCACCTCGATGCGTCGGAATACCGCTACGAGTACCTCGACGGCTCCACGCGGGACCGGCAAGCGTGCGTCGAGCGCTTCCAGAGCGACCCCGATACGCAGCTCTTCCTCATCAGCCTCAAGGCGGGCGGCGTCGGGCTCAACCTCACCGCCGCGGGCTACGTGTTCTTGCTCGACCCCTGGTGGAACCCCGCCGTGGAAATGCAGGCCATCGACCGCGCTCACCGCATCGGCCAGACCCAGAATGTCTTCGCCTATCGTCTCATCGCCAAAGACACGGTGGAAGAGAAGGTTCTCGAACTCCAGAAGACCAAACGCGACCTGGCCGACGCCATCCTGAGCGAAGACAACAGCCTGCTTCGCAACATGAAGCGCGAAGATCTGGAGCTGCTGCTCTCCTGACCGCCAGCGCAAATCTGTGCGCTACGGCGCCCGCCGCCGCCATCGCGCTCGTGCGGGCAAATGAGCGCTCGGGCTTGCTTCGCCGAACGGGACACGGAATATCGGGACGCCTTACATTGAATGAATGGAGCGCCATCGGGAAGCGCGCGAGCGCTCCCGAGAAGGGCGAACCGGCACAGCGCGTGAAAACCAGCCTGGGCTTGCAAAGATCCGGACCCCGATCGCACCGGACAAGACATCGCAGGAGAGCCAATGACCCTTTCCAACACTACCGACAGCGTTGCCGCGGCGATCTCCGCGTGGCCTGGGCTGAACGATGCCGAGCGGGCGGCCACCTTCCGCGGCTTCAACAGGCTTGACCGGGAGCGCCTCTTTCTGGAGCTGCGGGCAGCCGAACAGGCACAGTTGCTGCTTGCCATGCCGCGCCACGAGCGCTTCACTTACTTCCGGGTGCTTGCGCCCGACGACGCTGCCGACGTGATCCAGGAATCCGACGCGGAGGAGCGCCCCGGCCTTCTCGACCTGCTCGACGACAAGGCGCGGGCCGAAGTGAGCGCCTTGCTTGCCTTCGGCGAAGACAGCGCGGGCGGCCTCATGAATGCCCGCTTCGCACGCCTGCGCCCGGAGATGACGGTGGATGAGGCCATCACCTACCTGCGCCTTCAAGGCAGGAATATGGAGACGATCTACTACGCCTACGTCCTGGACCCCGGCCAGGCGCTCCTCGGCGTCGTCTCCCTCCGCGAACTCTTTACCGCGAATGGGCGGTCGCGCGTCGCCGATGTCATGAGCCGGGATATCGTCTCCGTCCACCCGGATACAGATCAGGAAAGCGTCGCCCGCACCTTCTCCGCACACAGCCTGATGGCGGTGCCGGTGGTGGATGAGTTTGGCAAGCTTCAGGGCATCGTCACCGTCGACGACATCGTGGACGTGGTTGAGGAAGAGGCCACGGAGGATATCCAGAAGATCGGCGGCATGGAGGCCCTTGATGGCCCCTACCTTGAAACCGGGTTCTGGCACATGGTGCGCAAGCGCGCCGGCTGGCTCAGCGTGCTCTTTCTGGGCGAGATGCTGACGGCCACCGCCATGAGCCACTACGAGGAAGAGATCGCCAAGGCTGTTGTTCTGGCTGTGTTCATTCCGCTCATCATCAGCAGCGGCGGAAACTCCGGCTCCCAAGCTTCCACGCTGATCGTCCGCGCCATCGCGCTGGGCGAGGTGCGCTTGCGGGACTGGTGGAGGGTGGCGCGCCGCGAGGTGCTGAGCGGCCTGGTGCTGGGCAGCGTGCTGGCCAGCATCGGATTTATCCGGATCCTCGTCTGGCAATCGATCGGCCGCACCTATGGCGACCACTATCTGCTGATCGCACTCACCATTTCCCTCAGCCTGGTGGGCGTGGTGCTCTTCGGTTCCGTGGCCGGGGCAATGCTCCCGTTCCTGCTGCGACGGGTGGGCCTCGATCCGGCCAGCGCCTCCGCGCCATTCGTCGCCACGATGGTGGACGTGACGGGGCTCGTGATTTACTTCAGCATCGCCCATTTCGTGCTGGGCGGAATCCTGCTGTAACAGCCTCCACCCGACCGGGCAACGGGGGCAATCCCGCTTCAAACGGTGCTTTCACGTTCCAATTGGCATTCGGCCTGCGGAACCGATCCGATCCGGTATTCCGGTTTCGGGGGCGAGGGGCGGAACGATTCCAAATGCCTCTCGGCGATGCGGCCGGGGAGGATTGCCGAGGCTTGCCGAAGGATTGAAAGCAGTGCTTCCGGCGTCCCCAGCGCACGCAGGTTCAAGAGCAGTTCGTGCCGCGTATCGGGCGAAGCCGTCAGATCTCCGTCCACGGCCGGCTCGTCCCCGTTACGGCAGAGGCTGGCCTTGATGGTGCCCGTCGCCGCGTTCGCGAGAATCTTGAGATGGGCGATGGCGATACCCGCTTGCGTGAGCCGCCCCTCCAGGTCGTCCAGAAACGGGCCGACGACTTGAGCCGGGCTGAGCGCCCGCTCCAGCGCAAGGTCCGCCTGCCAGTTCAGCCAGCCGAGCGCGGCTTCCGCCTCCGCATAATAGGCGTAATCCACTTCGAGCAACCGCTTGCCGCCCGCCGCTCCACCGGCGAGCGCTTCGGCCAGCCATTCCCGTACGCCCTGCCCTGTCCGCGCGCTCAGCCGCATGGAGTATCCCGTGGGCAGTTCGGGAAAGCTCTCCGCGACGTCGGCCTTGTTGCAGCAAACGAGATCTGCCTCGGCGATCTGATTGAAGAAAAGGTACGAGAGATAAGGATCGGCTTCCGGAGAGAGCAGTTCCTCGGCCCGTTGCGGGTCCACCAGCACGGTGAACGGAGCCAGGCGATAGCGGTCCCCGTAAAGCTGCTGGATCGGCTGCAGGACCGTGGCCGAGACGTCAATGCAACTGCCCACGGGTTCCGCCAGAATCACATCCGGCTCAAATTCGCGAAGACGATCTGCCGCAGCCATGAGTTCCGAGATCCGGCAACAAAAGCAGCCGCCGGTGACTTCTTCCGCCCGCGAGCCGCCAGCCTGGGCCAAGCGCGTATCCACCAGAGCGCCGCCCTGGTCGTTCGTGATCAGCGCCGCCCGCATGCCGGAATCGCGCAGCAGCGCAGCCGCCTGGACGAGCAGGGTCGTCTTCCCGGAGCCGAGAAACCCTCCCACGAACACGATTGTCGGGATCGCCGGCACGCCGCTACGCCCGCACGTCCAGGCGTCCGCCCGCCGGGATCGTCACCGCGCCCTTGAGTGTGAAAACCGAACGCTTCCCCTCCCGGCTAAGCGCGTGCTCGAGCCGGTTTCCGTTCAGCGTGACCGTCGCCTTCGATCCCGCGGGCAGAGCCAGATCCACCTCCAGAATGCGGCACGGCAGCGCCCCTTCCTCCACCGAGAGAGTGAATTGCCGCGACGCGCCCGCCGAGCGGCGGAAAACGCCCCAGCCCGTTCCGGTGGACCAGAACGAGGCGAACACCGCCCCCGCGGCGCGCGGCGCGGCGATCACCCGCTGCTCATCCCCACGATAGCGGAAGCCGCTCAGCGCCGCGATACCAGACCACGCGGACATTGCCCGCGCGTAGTGCCGCCCGCACTCCGGTTCGTCCCACGGGTTCCGCCGCTCTCCGTCGAACCGCCGCCGGACGTCTTCGAATGCCTGAACGCCATCCCGCACCCTGCCGCCGTAAATCAACTGCGCGGCGAAAAGATATTCGATGCCCGTCCAGGCTTCGGACGAATAGGGAAAGGGAATCCGGGGCCGCTTGCCTTCGGCGTAATCGCATATCAGCGTCGCCGCTTCATCGTTCAGGGCGTAGACTCGTTCGACTGAGTCATGATGCGTGAGATTCGCGCGCCGGTTGTACTTGTAAATGGACGCCAGTGTCTTCTGGATCTTTGCCGGATCGAGCAGCGGACCGAGACCGGCCACGTCCGCCAGATATTGGCCGATCAACTGGTCCGTCAGGCAGCCCTCCCCCAACTGGAAGTCCGGGTGCTCGGAATCCTCGGCACCGCCGCTTGATCGCAGCGGTTTCGCGATCTTGTCCACCGGGATTCCCTGCACGCGCTGCACGTAGTGTTCTCCGTTGAACAGGTTCGCGTCGATCCACCGGCTGCCGCTCGTGAACAGGCGGCGGCACTCATCCGCGAACGGCGCGTCTCCGGCTGCCCGCGCCATCTCCTCGGCCGCACGGAGCGCGCCCAGGTAATAGACCCCGCACATCGGATTGGGGCCATAGAATTCCACGTCGTAGGTGTTGTGCTGCACCCCTTCCATCACGCCGTCGCGGTTGCCGTCCCATCCGCCCTCGATCCACGCGAACTCGAGCGCCTTCCTCACCCTGGGCCACATCGCGAGGAGCCACGCGCGGTCGCCGAGCATCTGCCAGTCCATGTAGGTCTTAATGATCTGGCCCATGGTGCCGTCGGCGGCGGTCATTCCGCCCCGCTGCGTTCCCTCGGGCAGGTCCAGGCGGATGGGCAGCATGCCGTCCAGCCGTTCCGAGAGTTCGAAGGCGGCCTCGCGCATGGAGCGCGCCAGTTCGGGAAACAGGTGCTGCGTGGTGGTCTCGTAGTTCCAGACGTGCGTGCAACTCCCATGGCAGCAGCCACGGTCATCGACGATCCCTTCGAAGCCGCGAAACTTCCCATCCGCCGTGCGGAAGCAGGTGGGCGTGGCAAGGGTTGAGACATTCGCCATGGCCGCGTCCTTCACCGCGGCGGGCAGCGTGGTCTCGCGCATGGCGGCCAGAAAGCGGCGCGTTCGCTTTTCGAGCGAGGGCAGGTTCCGCGCCGTGTGCGCCGCCGCCTCCCAGGCGCTCGCGAAGCGCTTGGAATAGTAGTTGCCGATGATTGTGTCCCGCTCCGTTTCGGGGTTCTGGCTGTGCCAGCCGCACCAACCCGGCGTGCGGTTGGGAAAATGCCACGCCAGCACGAACGTGTATTCGGCCTCCGCCCCAGCCGGAATCTCCCGCCGCAGACACAAGGAACCAACGTGGTTCCGCGCACCCGTCCCGGGCCCAAGCTCCCCGTCCGAAGTGAAGTCGTCCCAGTAGAGCAGCGGACTCGCCCACCACTTGGCGCGCGGCCAGCCCGTCAGGTGCGTGACCTCGCCTTCCATCGCACCCAGCGCGCCAAGCACGATCGATCCCGCCGAGGGATCTTCCGCCTTCAGCCCCGGGTTCGTCATCACAAGGCCGCTCAATCCGCTCTCGCTGAGGAAACGGTTCACTCTGGCATCCCGGATCGCGGAAGGGTGCCGCACGCCGTCCGTACCCGCGCCCACGGGGTTGTCGAGAGACCAGGCAATGGACACGTTTGCCGCCTCCTTCCCCGGGTTCTTCACGCGATACCGCAGCACCGCGACGGGCAGCCCGGACGCATCCGCATCCAGCGGGATTATTGGCGTGAACGCTTCGAGCGCGACCCGTACCGGCAACTCACGGTCATGGAAATCAATTCGTGCCAGCGGATACTCACCGGTGAAGGTGGCGCTTTCGAGCCGTGTCAGCCCGGAGACCTGATTGGGGCTGAGGCCGGAGGTGCCCTCGTACGGCGTCATCAGGCGGGATTCCAGAACGCGCGCGACGGGCTTCCCCTTCCCCGCCTGTGCGCGGATGCAGGGGAACGCGTAGCTGACCATTTTGCCCTGGCCCGGCCGGTTAAAAATCTCCCAGTCGCGGAGCTGGCCCCGGCCCCCGAGAGCCAGGCTGCCCGCCGCTACGCCTCCGAGCGGGAAAGCGATCATGGCGAGATGCGGCCCGGTGAAGCGGCGCGGGTACGAGAAGGCCGTGCGCTGTGGGGCTGATGGCGTTGCCGTGTTCGTTCCCGACTGGTTCGACGCACTCTGGCCAAGTCCCGCGCCTTCCGCCGGCGATGCCTGAGCGTGCGCCTCCGCCGCGGTACCCGCCAGCGCGACGGTCTTCAGAAAATCACGGCGGCCCGCCGCCCCCGGTGCATTCGATTCCGGCATCTTGGTCTCTCCCGTTCTCTCCGCGCCCCGCCATCCCGGAGAAGTCGCCCCCGCCAGCCAAGCGCTGCTGACCAAAATATCATGGGGAGCGTCAACGGCACGCTGCGCAACCCTAGCCATGGCGCCCCGCTGAGGTGTGCCAGCGCATCTCGGGAAACCTGGGATCGGCCGCAGCTGATCTCGCGCACACCGATACCACTATGGGGCGTTACGCAAGTCCTATCCATCTGTTCGGCTGGGTGCAGGGCTTGCAATGCAACTCAGCCTCGCTGGCGCTCGGCTGGAGGAGGAGTGGAGGTCTTGTTCTGGGGTTGGGGGCGGGTTGTGGTTCTGTGCTCGGCACCGTTCAGGCGACATTTAGGAAACGGTTGGTGGCAGGGGATTTGGCGATCTGAACGGACGACCCGCTGCGGGGAAAGCGCGGCTCCATCGAATGCGCGGTTGCCTATGCCACCCCTGCCGGGGCTCCTCTATTCTTGAAGGGATTCCGGGCGTTCACACACCCGGCTGGCCTATGCCGCCCTTCGGGCTCGGG
>JBDIBK010000009.1:0-50576 GCA_039812845.1 Bryobacterales bacterium | reverse complement strand
TGTGGGAGAGTAGGAAGTCGCCCAATTAACATCGAAGCCAGCAGGCGAACAAAAGGCCCGCCCCGGAATACAATCCCTGGGCGGGCCTTTTTGCGTCTGGGGGGCAGAGCGGGCTAGGCACGATCTGCGGGGGAGGCGAAGCTGCCGGTGCGGGGTGGGCGGGTAAAGGCCGTGATCGCCCAGAACGCGCCGGATCTCAGCGCTTTGTGTTGCCAAACGCACCTTCCGCCAGCGCCTTCGCCGCCGCCAGCGTATGCATCGCTTCGGCGCGGGGGATGTACTCCATTCCAATGAAGCCCTGGTAGCCGACTTCGTGGAGCGCCCGGAAGACGTTCCCGAAATGGATCTCGCCGGTGCCGGGCTCATGCCGCCCAGGAACATCGCCGACATGGATGTGCGCGATCAGGGAATGATGTTCGCGGATGGTCTCGATGAGGTTCCCTTCCATGATCTGCGCGTGGTAGAGATCGTAGAGAATCCGGACGTACGGGGAATCCACTTCGCGCATGATCTCGACGGCTTCCCTCGGCCGGTCCAGAAAGTAGTCCGCGTGATTGTTGCCGGTGGGATTCAGCGGTTCTACCTTGGCCAGGGTATTGATGGGTTCGACAATCAAGGTGATTCTAGCGCGCGAAGCCAGTTCGGCCCCGCGCTTGAGACCCTCGACGATGCTCGCGTGCTGTTGGGGCCGCGAAAGATGCTTCACTTTGAAGCCGCTGAGAACCACCAGCTTGTCGCTTTCAAATCGCTTGGCGGCCTCAATGGAAGCCCGAAGTTCCGCAAGAAACCCTTCCCGTTCCGTGGGATCGCAGAGCCCCATGCCGACGGGGTTAACGCCGCGGTTGCCGACGAGGCAGACGCAGGTGAGGCCAAGGCGGTTCTTTCGCTTCGTGATGTCCGCTGCATCCTGCGCGCGCCACTCGCCGAACTCGAAACCCCGGTATCCCGCCGCCGCAACGCGTTCCATCTGGGCCGGAAGCGAAAGTCCGGGGAAGAGCGGTTCGACGCGAACGGAAAGATGCGGTCCGGAACCGGACTGCGCCATCCCCGGCCGGGCGGCGACGCCCGCGAGCGCAGCTGCGGCCAGCAGCGCGCGGCGGCGGGTCGGGGTGGAGGTCGTAGACTGCGGCATGGCGCTCTTAGCCCTTCATCATTTCATCCCAAGTCACTTCGCGGCGCGCGTCCATCGACATGCGTCCGAGAATGGCGGTGAGCGTGCTCTCCGCCCCGCGGATGGCGGTGTTCTCCGGACGCTTCTCCGCGATTCGCCGGACGAAATCCTCGACGGCGTCGATGGTCATGTTCCGCGGCATCTTCTCGATCTTCTCGTTCTCCGTGGAGTAGCGGTAGCGTATCTGGTTTTCCGAAGTCTCGATCATCGCCTTCGCGCCGAAGAACTGCTCGGAGACTTCGCGGTAGCCGGACGGAGCGATGGTGGCACCGCTGAGCTGAGCCTTTGTGCCGTCGGCGTAGGTGAAGACGACGAGATTGTGATCCCGTGTGTCGCCTTCACCGGGAGTCCGTGTCCCGCCGGTGCCGATCGCGCTGACGGGATGGCCGCCCAGGAACCAGTTGAGGATATCGATCGAATGGATGTTGTTCTCGACGATCAGGTCGCCCGAGTATTGCCTCCAAACGTACCAGTTTTGGAGTTTTTCCTTCTCGGTTTGCGGGGTTCGCCGCGCTTGTGCCGCGGCGCCTTCGCTCTTGAG
Organism: Bryobacterales bacterium; assembly: GCA_039812845.1. Lineage (GTDB taxonomy): Bacteria > Acidobacteriota > Terriglobia > Bryobacterales > Bryobacteraceae > JACTMJ01. The sequence goes on along the minus strand of JBDIBK010000009.1, from coordinate 48,864 downwards.
GAAACGGGCGAGCGCCAGTTGGATGGGGCCGATCGCGCCGGACGCCACGGCTTCGTACGCCCTGCGGTACGGCGGGGCGTAACGGCGCTGAAAGCCGAACATGATATTGAACTTCCGGTCCGCTGAATCGGCAGCCCGAATGATGCGTCTGCACCCTTCCACATCGATGCCCGCCGGCTTTTCGATGTAGATGTGCTTGCCGGCCTTTACCGCGGCCTCAAAGTGCTCCGGATGCAGATAGACGGGCGTGGCGATGATCACGGCGTCCACCTTGCTTTCAAGCAGTCGCCGATAGTCGTTGAAATAGGCGGGGTTCTCACTGCCCGTGCGTTTGGCGGCCTCGGCCATGCGAACATCCACCAGATCGCAGAAGGCGGTGAAACGGGCGGGTGTGTTCTTCGCCATCAATTCGGCGACATAGCTTCCCCGATTGCCGGAACCGATCAATCCCACGGTGATCGCGGCATCGGCCGCGCCGGAACGCAATGCGGCGGCGGGCAGAATCACCGCGGATTTCAGTGCCGCGCGGCGAGTGAGCGGGGCGCTCATCCCTGGATCTCCCCGGCCGCGCGCAGCAAGGTTTCCTGCAGAATGAGTTCGTGGTCGTAGGAGAGCTTCAGCGGCTGCCCGGATTTCAGCGCGCGGGCCAGCTCCGCGAAGTCGCCCACGAAGCGCGGCTGCGGCGGAAGCGTCAAATCCTGCCAGCCGGCCTTGAAACTGCCTTGTGGCTTGCGCATGTATACCCGCATGCGCGGCGGGTTGGCTTCCGGCCAGACGACGAAGGTGCCGTCGGAGCCGATGATTTCGAAAGAGCGATGGTCGCCCGCACCGGCCTGATTTGCCGTTTGCGAAAGGACGGCAAGCGTCCGGTCAAACTCAAAGAACGCCATTCCGTTGTCGTTGAGGCTGTCCTTGACGCTCGAGTGATGGCGAAGCGCGGAGTGAACCTGGTTCGGACGGCCGAGAAGATCCACCATCCGGTCAATGACGTGGCCGCCGAGTTCGAACAGGCTGCCGCCCTTGTACTTTGCCTCCACCGCGCGCTGCGGTGCGTCGCGATCCGCGTTCATCGTGCCGCGCACTTGCATGATGTCGCCCAGCCAGCCATTCCGCGCGGCTTCGAGGGCGGCATTCACTCCCGCGTGATGACGCCAGACGTAGCCGGACTGGAAAAGCAGCTTCTTTGCACGTGCCTGCTCCACCATTGCCTTGTACGAAGGCCAATCGTTGCCGACTGGCTTCTCAATGTGCAGATGTTTGCCGGCCGCGATCACTCTGCTTCCCATGGGAATCGCATCCCAGACGCTGCATTCCACCACGACCAGGGGGATGCTTGTGTCGCCCAGCATTTCACTCTCACTCATCCAGCGCAGGCCGGCGAAGAGCGGGTTCTTCCCAGCTTTGGACCGAAGCGCGGTATCGGGTTCACAGACGCCGGCCACTTCATAGTCTGGGGAATCGTGCAGCGCTTTGAGCTTGCCGGTGGTGTGGCTGTGTTCCGTCCCCCACAGGGCAACCCGGATGCGCCCGCTCCGCTGGGCAGCCATGGCCGGCATGGCGGATGCGGCTGCCAGAAAATCTCTACGCTTCATCGGTGACTCCTTCTGGTTTCTCGCGCTCAAGGCGCGGCGCGCGGGGAGGGAACGAAAATCCTGCACGCGGCCACCGCATCGCGCAAGGCAACACGGCGGCCGCATGCAATACTTTACCAAGTCAAGCGGAGGGCCATTTGAAGAATCCGGGTGTCTTGCGCACTGGTGATCTTCATGAAGTTGACGTTGTTTTGCGTTGCATTGGGTCCATTCAGGTTGGGACGGTTGAACGCATTGAAGGCTTCAAAGCGATAGGTGAGCCCGATGTTCTCGCGCAGCGCGAAGCGCTTGAAAAGGCCGAAATCCCAACTGGCGAATCCGGGATCGCGGAAGGTGTTCCTGCCCAGAATGCCGAAAGTGCCGAGCGCGTTAGGAGCGAAGGCCGCCTTGTTGAGGTACTGCGCGATCCGCTCTCCCCGGGAGCGGTCGCCCCCGAAGTTCGGATCGCCGACCAAGTCCGCGCGCTGGCCGCCTGTACCGGTGCGGGCGTTATCCACGCCGCTCACCACGGTGAACGGAGCGCCGCTGGACAATGAGGCGATCGCGTTCAAACTCCATCCGTTCACGAGCCACTTGGCGGGGTTGTTCACGCGGAACGGCAATTCGTACAGACCGGAGAGATTGAAGACGTGGGTCTTGTCGAAGTTTGCCGGGCCTTTGTCGAAGCGCGCGTCAAACGGGTTCGTGCGGGCCTGGCCGGTGAGCTTGGTGGCCGAAGCGTCGTCGATGGCTTTCGCCCACTGGTAGTTCACCAGCAGAGTGAAACCCTTGGCGAAGCGGCGGTCCGCCGTCAACTGCAAGGCGTGATAGGTGGAGTTGGAAACCGGCTCAATCAGATTGAGGTTGCCAAGCGAAGGCGCGTACGGCCGGCGCTGGTTCGTCGTGGCGGTGGTGACCCCCGGCGCGTAGACGGCGGCGTTCCCCTCGCGAACCACCCCAAGCCGCGTGCCCTTCGATGCCGCGTAGGACGCGCGGCCGACAAAGCCCAGGCCAACCTGGCGTTCCAGCGTCAGGTTCCAATTTTGTACGTAGGGGCCCTGGAAGTCCGCTACGTAGGGCTGGTGATTGCTGAAATTCGGGAACACCGCGTCAGAACCGGGGTTGAGCGGGGCGGGGAAGGGGTTGTTGATTCCCGCATAAGGGTTCGCGAAGTTGTTGTTTGCATTTCCGAAAGTCGTGACCACAGTGCCGAAGGGCGCTTGGTTGGCCTGATTGTTGAAGGCGATGGTATTCAACTGGTCATAGAAAATGCCATAGCCTCCGCGAAGTGCGGTCTTGCCATCGCCAAAGATATCCCAGGCGAACCCGACGCGGGGCGCGAGATATCCCAGTCGGCTGTCAATGGCATTGGCGGGAAGATCCTTCTCGCCCGCATAACGGATGCCCAGCGGGGCGTTGGGATAGCGCGTGGAGCGTTCGCCCGGACGCCAGACGGCCAGGCGGTTCTCGAGATCGGAGTAGGGCAGGAACGGTTCCCATCGCAGGCCAAGGTTCAGCGTGAATCGGCGGGCCAGTTTCCACTCATCCTGCGCAAAAAGCGCGTATCGGTCGAACCGGGTGTCGCGGTATTCGCCGATGCCCTGCACCAGCGTGTTGAAGCGGCCGAGCATGAAATCGGCCAGCGAATCCCCGGTGAACGGCGCGGAACCGTTGAAGTTCCACTGGCCGTTGGCGCGGAAATTGTTCCGCACGTCGCCGATGCCGCGGCCCACCTCGCCCCCGAAGGCAAACGAATGACGCCCGGTGGTGACACGGACGGTGTCGGTAAACGTGTATTCGTCGCGAAGGAAGATGTTGGTGTCGCCCGTGTTGAGGGTGCCGAAATACCCCGCCACGGTGACGTGCCACTGCGGCTTATCGTCGTTGAACAGATTGGAGCCAAAAGATGCGATGCTCGCCGAGGGAAGCAAGGGCGCGTTGTGGCCGTCCATGCGTGTGAAGGCGAACATGAACTGGTTCATCACGGTCGCGCCGAAGGTGTGCGTGTCGGTGAGGTTGATGCTTCGGTTGAGCCAGGTGCGCCCGGTGGTCTGCTCCAGATAGTTGCTTGGGTTGAGGATGGCCGGCGTCACCGCATAGCTGTCCCAATAGCGGCCCGTGAGGCGATTGTTCTGTGAGATCTGATGATCGATGCGGACGAGGAACTGATCGTCGTCGAAATTATTTGCCGCCGACGTGGTAATGCTGTTGCCTGATGTGGGCAGCGGGATGTACTTCAGAATCTGCTGCGAGATGGGGCTGAACAGCGACGAAGGGATCTGGTTATTCGCAAACGTGCCCCCCGCCGGATTCTTCAAAGCCTTTGAGAGACCGGAGAAATCGCCTGCCCGCTGGGCGGCGGTGGGCACTACCTTTCCCACTTCCGGCGGAGTCTGGCGCTGCACCGTGCCTTGCCAGGAGAAAAAGAAGAAGGTCTTGTTGCGCCCGTCGTAGAATTTTGGAATGAAGACGGGCCCGCCAACGGTGACGCCATACTGGTTGCGCTTGAGCCCGTCGTCCTTCCGCTTGCCATTCGGCCCCACCGCGCCGAAGTAGGGCGTCGAATTCATGGCGTTGTTGCGGAGGAACCAGAACGCGCTGCCGTGCAGTTCATTCGTGCCGGACTTCGTGACCGCATTCACGATGCCGCCGGACTGACGGCCAAATTCCGCGCTGAAGGAATTGGTTTGTACGCTGAATTCCTGGAGCGCGTCCGGGTTGGGCATCGGGTTCGCGACGTTGGTGTAGTGGTCGTTGTTCTGCGAACCGTCGAGCATGAAGTTCGTGGTGTTGGAGCGTCCGCCGTTCACGGATACCGGCGTGACGCCGGGGTAAGTGGTGCCGGAGGTAGTGTCGGCGCGAAGATCGGTCACCGTGCCGACGATGAGCCGCATCAGTTGGGTGGCGTTGCGGCCGTTGAGCGGCAATTCTTCAATGCGCTTTTCATCGACTACGGCTTTCAGCGTGGGCGATACGGTATCGACAACCACGGCATCCGCTTCCACGGTTACGGTTTCCGATGCCGTGCCCACCTTGAGCGGCGCGTCGACGCGGATATTTTCGTTTACCTGCAAGCGGATGTTCCGCACGGCGAACTGCTGGAATCCCGCGGCTTCGACCGTGAGTTCGTAGATCCCCACGGGCAGCGCCGGGAATGTGTAGTTGCCATCCGAACTGCTGGTGGCGGTGCTGCGGGCGTTGGTGCCGGCATTCACCGCGACGACGGTGGCGCCGGGCACGGAAGCGCCCGACGGATCAAGGACGCGCCCGCTGAGGACGCCATAGACGTTTTGCGCGAGAGCGATGCCACAAAGCAGCAATACGGCCGCGATCGCTCTTAAAGGAACGGGAAATTGTGAGCTCATCGTAACCTCGTTTCCTGGGTCGCTGCACGGAATTTAGTAACCCCTGCCGGCAGCGCCACTTCTCTGTAATCAGATTTTGACCGGGTGTTTTTGGATTCCCGCTATTGGCCGCGTTTTCCGGGATCCCAAATCGTTGCCACGATCTCCCGTTCCTTGAACAGGCCGGGAGACCAGTAGTAGAGAGTGACCATCTTGCCGTCGCCGCGAATGGCGTCACGCGTGTAGCCGAGGTCCCAGGCCTCGCCGTCGTCGCGCAAGACGATGGGTTCAGACCACGTTTTGCCGTCATCGTCACTGACTGTGGCGTGAATTCCGTATGGCTTGGCACGGTAACCGGAAGTGAGCGTGAGGCGGCCGTCCGGCAAGCGCTTGAGGGACGGCGGGTTTCCGCTCTTGCCGGTGCTGGATGAAATCGGCCGGGAGAACTGCCGCCAGGTTCGTCCCTGGTCGTCGCTCGCGTAGAGATCTGCCCAGTCCGTTGCCTCGTCCCGCTTTACGCGGACGGCGCAGAGGAGGCGGCCGTTCGGCAGGCGCACGCTGGAGGGCATGATCGAGAAGCCCCGCGGTTCGGGCCCTATCCAGCCCTGCAATTTCCACGTGAGACCGCCGTCGATAGTGCGGGCGCAAAACGGCCGCCCTTCCTTGCCGTTCTCCTTCGCCGCGGTGGCAAAGACCAGTGCCTCGCGTTTTCCATAGACCTGATAATCCGTGCGGCCGTCGATTCCAAGACGTCCGAACATCGGGAACTCAAACGGCCCGTGCCACGAACGGGCGCGATCGGTGGAATACGAAAAATACGAACGCCCTTTCACGGCATCGCTCTGGCGCAGGGTGAATGCGAAGCCGGGAGCCGTGAAATCCATCGGTTCGGCAAGGGCGCTGGCTGCCTTGCCGCCCTGCTCCGGCGGAATGAGCGAGGCGGGGTTCTCAATCTTCCAGGTTTCGCCGCCGTCCAGGCTGCGTGCCAGGCGCGGCTCTTTTGGACGGTCGCGGTCTCGCTGATGCCGTTCCGGATCCGTCTTGATGAAGTAGGCGGCGGCGAATCCGCAGACGATTTCGTCGCCCCAGTTCCAGATGCCAAAATTCGCCGGCCAGCCGCCAAAGCGGCCCTCCTCCGCGTAAACGGGGATGTTGCGAACGGAGTGTGGCGACGCGCCGGCGGCGGCAAGCGCCAAGGGAAGCCCGAACATGGTTCTTCTGCGGATCACTGCGATTCTCACTCCTTAACCGTTCCCCAGTCTCCTGTGCGGGGCGAATGCAGCAGGCAATGCCCTCGCGCCGGCGCTCACAATGCCGAGGCCAAGCTCGCTTCGTTGGAAGCCCGCGGCGCGTGGCACCATTTCAAGAAAGATACATGCCGTTTATAAAAAATGCAAGGACGTTTCGCGAAGTGTTTATTTGCGATATGCTTGCTTGGCAAGGATACCGTTATGCGCACTCTTAAGTTCCTTAACATGAGCGTTTTGTTGGGGTTAATACCTTTTCATTTGGGTGGTTCCTTCGCTTCCGCGCAGACGCCACCGACTGCGGATCCAAAGCCTGGAATTCGTGTGGTTCGTTTTGCGGACAGCGAGCCCTTCAAGATGGGGACGGTGACTTCTCGGCGTATCATCAGCCCGGCTCAAGGGGCGAAGAATACGACGCTGAATCTCTCCGTTTCCGAGCCCGGCGCGGAGTTCGCGCAGCACACGCACGGTGAATCCACAGACACCATCCTGGTGCTGGATGGCGAAGTGAATCTGCGGCAGGGCCCCACATTGCATCTGTTCAAAGCGGGTGAGGCAGCCTTCGTTCCGGCGGGGCAGATTCATGGGACGATTACGGCGGGAACGGGCCCGGCGGTCATGATCAGTTTTCAGAATCCGCCCGACCTGGTGCTCTATACCGGCGCGCGCGATTCCTCGAAGCCGAACGCCGCGCCCGTGCAGGGAGATATCACCCCTGGGGCGGTGAAGTACGTGAATTTTCGCGAAAAGAATGGGCAGTTTGTGGGGCCGCGCGAAGGGGCTACGGTGGTGGCCGCGTTTCATCGGAAACTGCGGCGAAACGACCGCGTCAGCGCCCGCGTGGAACCGAACGGCGAAGCCCTGTTTTTCGTTTGGAAGGGCGCGATTCGTGTGAGCGACGGCAAGAACGTGTACCGGGCCGGGGAACGGGATACGGTGTTCATCTCCGGCAAGGCGAAGCTTACCGTTGCGGGCGATGCCGATGGGGTATCGGAAGTGGTTCAAGTGCAGGCGCCGCCACTGAATGGCAAGTGACTGAGCGGCAAGCGGGGGACAATATCCGCGCTGCAAATGCGCGGAGAGGGGAGATGGGGATGCAGTCTTTAAGCAGGCGAAATATTCTGGGCGCCGCGGCGCTGGTGCCGATGCAAGCGGTGCGCGGCAGCGCGCGGAACAGCGCGGTCAAGGTGGGGCTGATCGGGGTTGGGAGCCGCGGCACCTATACCGGCCGCATGATGGCGGAGAACCCGAAAGTGAAGATCGTGGCCGTGGCGGATGTCTCCGCGAAAGCGGTCGCCAATGCGAAGGAAAAGATGGGGATTCCGGAGGCGCGGGAATACAGCGATCTCAACGATCTGCTGGCTTCCGATGTCGAGGCGGTGCTGATTTCCACGCCATGCTTCCTGCATCCGGACCACCTCGAAGCCGCGGTAAAGGCGGGCAAGCACGTCTACATCGAAAAGCCCGCGGCCGTCGATGTCGCGGGAGCGAAGCGCGTCATGAAGATCGCCGATGCCGCGGACCGCAAGCTGAATATCACCTTCGGCTTCCAGCAGCGATACGGAGGCGTGTATGTGAAGGCCAAGCAGATGCTGGACGCGGGCGGCATCGGGAAGGTGCGCGAGGTTCACGGCGAGTTTCTCAAATACGCCCTCTCCGGAGATGAGCCCATTCCGCCGCTTCCGCGGAACGAACGGGAGCGCCTGGAGCAGTGGAAACTGTGGCGCTCCATGTACGGAGAGATCATTGTCGAGACCTACGTCCACAACCTGGACGCCATCAACTGGTTCGTGGGCGCGCGGCCGCTCAAGGCGATCGGCAGCGGAGGGCGCACGGTGGAGCGCCGCGGCGATCTGCTTGACCACCTGAGCGTCACCTATGACTATCCCAACGGCGTGCAGATGACGTTTGCCGGCTCGCAGATGACGCCGCGCTTCTACCGCTCCAACCGCGAGCGCTACATCGGTTCGAACGGCGTGATCGAAACCGCGCGCGAGTATTGGAGTTACAACGTGGGCAAGGGCGTGGTGACGGAGAAATCGGCGCAGGATTTGAGCATCGATTCTCTGAAGCTGTTCGTCGAACGGGTTGCCGAGAACAAACCGGAGAACGTGGGCATCCGCGCCGCCGAGAGCACGCTGACCGCGCTCCTGGGGCAGATGGCGGTTTACCAGAAGCGCGAAATCACGTGGGACGAGATGATGGCCAGCGCGTAGACGAGTATTTTCCCGTTTTCTGTTTCAAAAAACGCTTCTTCTATTTCAAATTCGATGTCATTAGGAGGAAAGGTTGGTAGAGTAATTGTATGCAGCCTCTTGTTCACGGCGTCTACGCCGCTTTGTTAACGCCTCGATGTTCGGACGGTTCGCTGAATTACGAGTTATTGCGCGCCGAGGCGGAGTTCCTCATGGCCGCCGGGATTGACGGTCTGGTGATGAACGGCGCTACAGCGGAGTACCCGCTGGCGCGCGAATCGGAGTTTGGAAAGGTCCTCGAAGTTGTCAGTGAAGTGGCGGGAACGGAGAAGTTTCTGGCCAGCGTTGGCGGAACGGATGTGAACGGCTCCATTCGCAATGGCCGGATGGCGATGGAAGCCGGGGCGAAGGCATTGTTGCTGCCGGCCCCTCTGTTTTTCCGCTACCAGCAGGAGGACGTGGAAGCGTATGCGCGGTATGTGGCCAATGAATTGAAGGCGCCCATGCTGCTCTACAATCTGCCGCAGTTTGCCAATGGGTACGAAACCGCCACGGCGGAGCGGCTGATCGACCCCAACGGGCCGATCGTGGGAATCAAGGATTCGAGTGGTTCGCTCGACATTTTGCGGATGCTTACCAAGCGCGGAGCGGATGGAGTTTCGCGCATCATCGGGAACGATTCGGCATTCGCCCAGGCGAGACGCGAGGGCATTTGCGATGGCGTGGTCTCCGGTGTCGCCGGCGCGCTGCCGGAACTGCTGCTGCTTTTGGGCCGCACGGATTTGGAAACCGGCACCGAGACGTTCAACGCGGCGGCGGGATTGCTGCGGGAGCTGATCGAGCAGCTTGACGCCTTCCCCACACCGTGGGCGCTGAAGTTTATCGCGGAGCGGCGCGGGCTGTCTCCAATGGGTTCCTCTCTTCCGATCACCGATGCCAGGCGCGCCCAGGGCGACATGCTTGCCCGGTGGCTGGAGGGATGGTGGGAACGCCTCAATGCGGTTTCTCCCGTCGGCCCGCTTGAAGTCGCCGGATGCGTGGCGTAAACTTCGTGTTCGAACCGAATTGATTCCGGCTGACGAGCGGTGCCGGAAAATTCCACGAGTGGCCCAGGCCGTCTCCCCTCGGATACAATCTGAGACTGGAATCTAGCGTTGGATATCCAATTGTTGCTATTGAGGTGGTGAAATTGGAACGGCTGGGAGAATCATGGTCAGCGTAAATACTCGTTCCGCGGCAAAGCCGAAGGCGGCTTCCTCCTCTTCTCCGGTCTCTTCGAGAGCATTGGCAAAAGGGTTGGAGATTCTGGACATCCTGGGGGCGGCCAGCCATGCGCTGGCGCTTGGCGATATTTCTTCCAGCGCCAAGCTGGGCAAGCCGTCCACGTTCCGCCTGCTGCAGACGCTGCGCGTCCTTCGTTATGTGCAGCAGGACGAGCAAGGGAACTATCTGCGGGGCGCGCGAATGCCCGGCGATACCACGCACACCTGGGTGCAGGCGCTGGTGCTGGCCGCGACGGAAGAGATGGCCCGGTTGAATGCGGATCTTGCCGAGACCGTTTCTCTGGCGGCTCTGATGGAAGACCATATCCGGGTGGTGCATACCCTCGAAAGTCCGCAGAATATCCGGATGTCGAACTATCCCGGTCGCATCCTTCCGCCGTATGCCTCGTCCCTGGGCAAGGCCATTACGGCTTTCCAGAGCGCGGAGCATGCCCAGGTGCTGGTTCAGGTTTACGGCCTTTACGTGTTCACGTCGAAGACCGTCACCCAGCCGATGCTGGTACGGGAAGATCTGGAACGCACGCGAAAGCGGGGCTACGCCTGCGAGATGGAAGAGACCGTGCTGGGCGGCTGCTGCTACGGCGCGCCCATCCACGAGCACGGCGAGGTTGTGAGAGCCGCGATCAGCGTTTCCCTGCCGCATTCCCGGCTCACCGCGGAGAACGAGAAATCGATCCCCCAGCGAGTGGTGGAAGCGGCGCAGCGCATCGGCAAACAGCTTGCCGCCTTGCCCTCCAAGGGTTAGCCCAATCCACTCCAGCATCGCGTGCCTTATGCGGGAAGGCCGAACCGCGCCCTGTCCCATCCGCGCCTGCGTCCCATATTCGCCCCGTCCCATATAATAGGGGCATATCTCAACAACGAAGGTGAACATGCCAATCCATAACTCGTTCGGAGCCGCACAAACACTTAGCGCCGCCGGCCGCGCTTACTCGTATTACAGCCTCAACGCCCTCGAAAAGGCCGGGATTGGCCATGTAAACCGTTTGCCGTTTTCGATCAAGATTCTTCTGGAGAATTTGCTCCGGAAAGAAGACGGCCTGAACGTGCGCACGCAGGACATTACCGACCTGGCATCCTGGAGCGGGGGAGCGCACTCCCACGAAATCAGCTTTATGCCCTCGCGTGTTCTGCTGCAGGACTTCACCGGCGTGCCGGCCGTGGTGGATCTCGCCGCGATGCGCGACGCCCTCATCGCTCTGGGCGCGGACCCGAGCCGCGCGAATCCCCTGCTGCCCGCCGATCTGGTGATTGACCACTCCGTGCAGGTGGATGTTTACGGCTCCGCCGATGCCTTCCATCAGAATGCCTTGATCACGTTCGCGCGCAACCGCGAACGCTATGCTTTTCTTCGCTGGGGACAATCGGCGTTTCGGAATTTCCGCGTGGTGCCGCCCGATACCGGCATCGTTCACCAGGTGAACCTGGAATACCTTGCCAGCGTCGTTTTCACCCAGCAGCGGGACGGTGTGACCTCCGCGTATCCCGACAGCCTTGTGGGCACCGATTCGCACACCACGATGATCAACGGCCTGGGCGTGATGGGCTGGGGCGTGGGCGGAATTGAAGCGGAAGCCTGCATGCTGGGCCAGCCGATTTCGATGCTGATCCCGCAGGTGGTGGGCTTCCGGCTGCATGGCCAGCTTCGGGAAGGCGCTACGGCGACCGATCTCGTGCTCACCGTCACACAGATGCTGCGCAAGAAGGGCGTGGTCGGGAAATTCGTGGAGTTTTACGGCAAGGGCGTGGGAGCCCTCAGCCTCGCGGACCGCGCCACCATCGGCAACATGTCGCCCGAATACGGGGCCACGATGGGTTTCTTCCCGGTGGATGCCGAAACGCTCCGTTACCTGCGCCTCACCAATCGCGACGCCGCCCAGGTGGAACTGGTGGAAGCCTACACCAAGGAGCAGGGAATCTTCCGCACGGATTCGACACCGGACCCCATCTTCAGCGACACGCTGGAATTGGACCTCGCTACCGTGGTGCCTTCCATGGCCGGCCCCAAGCGTCCACAGGACCGCATCGAGCTTCCCAACGTGGCCGCGAATTTCAAGGACTTCTTCAAGGGATCTCCGCGGGAATCGCACGTGAAGATGAATGGAACCGACGCGACCGTGGGAGACGGTTCCGTTGTGATCGCGGCCATTACCTCGTGCACGAACACGTCGAACCCGAGCGTCATGGTGGCGGCGGGGCTCCTGGCGAGAAAGGCAGTAGAGAAAGGCCTCCACGCCGCGCCTCACGTGAAATCGAGCCTCGCACCCGGCTCCAAAGTGGTGACGGCCTATCTCGAGAAGAGCGGGCTGCAACCCTTCCTCGACGAACTCGGCTTCAACCTGGTGGGTTACGGCTGCACCACCTGCATCGGCAACAGCGGGCCGCTGCCGGATGCGGTGGCGGAGGCCGTAATCGGGAACGATCTCTCGGTGGTAAGCGTGCTTTCCGGCAATCGGAATTTCGAGGGCCGCATCAATCCGCTGGTCAAGGCGAATTACCTTGCCAGCCCGCCGCTGGTGGTTGCTTACGCGCTTGCGGGAAGCATCGAGGTGAACCTGGCGACGGACCCCATCGGCACCGGCAAGGACGGCGAGAAGGTCTATCTGCGGGACATCTGGCCGACGCTCAAGGAGATCAACGATACCGTGGCTTCCTGCGTGGATTCGACGATGTTCGCGAAGGAATACGCGAACGTCTTCGAAGGGGACGCCACCTGGAATTCCATTGTGATTCCCGATGGCGATTCCTACGCATGGGACGATTCCAGCACCTATGTGAAGAAGCCGCCCTACTTTGAGAATATGGTGGACCCCTCCACGGCCCTGCATGATTTCCGCGGCATGCGCGTGCTGGCCTTGCTGGGAGATTCGGTCACGACGGACCACATTTCTCCGGCCGGCAATATCGCGGTGAAAAGCCCGGCCGGCGAGTATCTCCAAAGCCTTGGCGTGAAGCCGGGGGATTTCAATTCCTACGGTTCGCGGCGCGGCAACCATGAGGTGATGGTGCGCGGCACGTTCGCGAACATCCGGCTTCGCAACGAGCTTGCTCCTGGCACCGAAGGCGGAGTCACGCGCTATCTGCCAGAGGGCGAGAACATGTGGATCTACGATGCTTCCATGAAGTATCAGGCCGCGGGCACTCCGCTGCTGGTGATCGCGGGCAAGGAGTACGGCTCCGGCAGTTCCCGCGATTGGGCCGCGAAGGGCACGAACCTGCTCGGCGTGAAGGCCGTGATCGCGGAAAGCTATGAGCGCATTCATCGCTCGAATCTGGTGGGCATGGGCGTGCTGCCGCTCCAGTTCCTGGAAGGGCAGGACCGCAAGAGCCTCGGCCTCACGGGCACGGAAGAATTCGCAATCACCGGCGTCGCCGAAGGTATTTCGGGTTCGAAAGAAGCCCTGGTGACGGCGACAGCGGCGGATGGATCGGTGAAAAGTTTCACCGTGCTGATCCGCGTCGATACTCCGGTGGAAGTGGAGTATTACCGGAACGGCGGAATTCTGCCGTACGTGCTGCGGCAGATCGCGGGAGAGAAGAATTAGGCGAAGAGCGCAGGCGCAAAGCGAAGAGAAACGGGCCGCCGGTGCTGAAACCGGCGGCCCGTTTTCTTTGGGGAGCGGCTAACCCACGCGAACGGTGGCTTCCGCCAGCAAATCGTCCATGATGGCCTCGTATTCGGCCAGTTCTTCCGCCGTGCCCGCTTCGAAGCGCATCACCAGCACGGGCTGCGTGTTGGAAGCGCGCAACAGGCCCCAGCCGTTGGGGAAGCGCACCCGCACGCCGTCCGTTTGGTTCAGCGCATAGTCGCGCTCGGCCAGCATGCGCGCCGCCTCGGCGACGATGGCGAACTTGGTTTCGTCGCTGCTGTCGACGCGGATCTCGGGCGTCGCATGCAGTGCCGGAATTCCTTCAAGCTGTGCCGAGAGCGGATGCCCGGAGCGGCTCACGATATCGACGAGGCGCAGCGCCGCATAGAGGGCGTCGTCGTACCCGTAGTATCCGTCGGCAAAGAACATGTGGCCGCTCATTTCACCAGCCAGCGCGGCGCGTTCCTCTTTCATCTTGGCCTTGATGAGGGAGTGGCCGGTCTTCCACATGATGGGCCGCCCGCCAAGCTCCGCGATTTTGTCGTAGAGCACCTGGCTGCTCTTCACCTCGCTGATGAACGTGGCGCCGGGCTGCCGGGTGAGAATCTCGCGCGCGAAAATGAGCATCAGCATATCGCCGTAAACTACGTTGCCGCGCTCATCCACGGCGCCGATGCGGTCCGAATCGCCGTCGAAGGCCACGCCCAGTTCCGCGCCCGTTTCACGCACCGCCGCCTGCAGGTGGGCAAGGTACTTGGGCACGGTGGGGTCCGGATGATGGTTCGGGAAGTGCCCGTCCATCTCGAAGAAAAGTTCAACCGGGTCCACATTGAGCGTGGACAGAATTCGCTTGAGGACAGGGCCCGCCGTGCCGTTGCCGCCGTCGAACACCACCTTCACGCGGCGGGGAAAGGCGAAGCGCGCGGCGACATCCTCGACGTAGGCCGTGACGGCGTCCATGCCGCGGACGACTCCCTCGCCCGCGGTGAAGTCACCCGCTTCGAGGATCCGCCGCAGTTCCTCGATGTCCTCGCCGTGGATGGTCGATTCGCCCAGCATGATTTTGAAGCCGTTGTAGTCGGCGGGGTTGTGGCTGCCGGTAATCATCACGCCGCCCGCCGCGCCCGATTGCAGAACGGAATGATAGGTAACGGGCGTGGGGACGGTCCCGATATCGGAAACCTCGCAACCGGTCTGGCGCAAGCCTTGGGCGATCGCCGCTTTCAGCCGGGGGGAACTCAGCCGGCAATCGGCCCCAGCGATCATGCGCGGGGCGGCGGCATCGGGGGACTTGCGCCGCACGAAACTGCCGATGGCCCGGCCCAGCAACTCCACGCCATCGCTGGGCAGGTCGCGATCCGCCACGCCGCGGATGTCGTATTCACGAAAAACAGTTGGGTTCAGCATGCAATCTCTTTCGAGTGAATCTTCTCCAAATGGGCATTGTACCCAGTTCCAGCGGGGCGGCAGCGCGGGCCTCAAACTAAAGAAAAGAAGAAAAAGATCAAGACATCGTAAACAAGCGGGAAACGCCTGTGATTCAGCCTCTTCGGCGGCGGATGCAAATGTAAATTCGCTCCGGGACCGGCGATGCAGCCGCCTTTGTTCGCCGGGCGATGGGGTATGCTGAGGTCATGAGCTTCAGGGACGTCCGTGGACCGCTATTCGTATGCCTTCTTCTTGCAGCCGCGCTGACGCTGGCAATTTTCCCCGTTCGCGCTCAGGCCCCGAACAGTCCGGTGGGCAATCACCTGGTAGGCACCATCCTCGGCACACCGGAAACGCAGAGCGTCGGAGATGCACGCGAGGCCGCAAGCCATGCTGGTCTGAGCGATTTCGTGTTTCAACCAAGTGGCGATCTCGTCTTCGCGAGCAGCATTGAGAATCGCCTCTATCGTGCGGGTGCCGATGGGCTGGTCGTGCCCTTTGCGGGAGACGGTGGACAAACGAGCGGCGGCGATGGTGGAGCCGCTCTTGCCGCCGGCGTCGCCCAACCCTATCGGCTTGCGGCGGATGTCTCCGGAAATGTATATGTGGCGCATTGGTCCGGAGAATCCGAAGGCGCCAGTTGGATTCGCCGCATCACTCCTTCGGGAACGATCAGCAAGGTCGCGGGAAGCACCCGCGGGGGCTGCCCAGTGGGCGGTTCGTTGGCGAATGACGCGGGCATTGGAGCCGTTAGCGCAATGACGGCATCGGCGGATGCGCTCTATTTCGCTGTAACGGGATGCGGAAGAATATACCGGGTAGGTGATGATGGGCTCGTGACGGTGTTCGCGGGAACGGGCTTCGACTCGCTGGACAAGATCGAGCTACGCGGAGATTTCCTGGCGATTCCGGCGAATCGAGCGGCCTTTTCGGAGATTGTTGACCTTGCCATCGATCCGGCGGGCAATGTGCTGGTGGCGGACCGGTGGTGGCAGAAGATCCTGCGCGTGACGCCGGCCGGTGTCGCATTGCGTATTGCAGGAACCCCCTCGGATCTGGCCATGGGCCGACGGGAAGGCATCGCAACAGGTGTTTACTTCCCTGTGATTTCATCCATCGCAGCTTTGCCGGATGGTTCAATCCTTGTTGCGCAAGCGCCAAGACCGCCTATAACCGGCTTCGGCGAATTGGGTCTGATCGACGCTGGCGGCAATTACCGGATCCTTTTCACGTTGGATGGCGTCAACGGACGCCCGGTGGCCAGCCTGGGCTCGTATCGTATCGTGCCAGATATAGTTCGAGCGACGCCGGACAGTGCATTCTACGTATTCGACCGTTCGAGTGGTATGTTTCCGCGCGTGCTTCCGAATGGTGCTGTGCAGTATTTTCTGGGCCTTCCTCCAAAGCCAGAAATGGTAACGATGAACGGAAAGTCCTCGGACTTTGAAGTGCGGTACACGACAACACCGGCGGCGGATGCGGAAGGGAATCTCTATTTCGGAGCTTTGGGGAAGTTGTACAGGCTTTCCATGGAAGGCGAACTCACTCACATTGCGGGCAATGGCGGCGAAAGGCCCGGCGGGGGGAATTCACCACTCGACGCAGCGCTCGGAATGAGGTTAAACGACCGCTTCGAGATGTTGCAAATCGATGCCGCCGGCAGCTTGTATTGGCGAGTAACGGGTGGAATTCGAAAACTGGCCAAAGATGGCAAGATTACCGATATTGTCGGGAGGGGCGATGCCGATCTGCCCTCGGATTCCATTGAAGGCAAGCCTGCTACCTCCGTGACATTCGGTCAATTTGCGCGGTGGGCAGTTGCCGACAATGGAGACATTTATTTCGTTTACAAGGTTCCGCTGGTCGGCCTTGCCACGGCTCCGGTGATCTGGAGGGTGGGTGCCGACGGTGTGGTTGTGCGAGTGGCGGGCAAGGTCCTGCTCGAGGCATCGGCTCCAAATCCCGTGGGTTTGCCGGCACGGGAGGCGATGCTGCATTCGGTCGATAAAATGTCGGTGTCTCCCGAGGGCGTTGTCTTTTTTGCGGTTGGAATCAGAATCTATCGAATCGATTCCGCGGGGGTCATTCGGCTGGTGACCTCTGCGCCGCCCGGCACGGACCTCGTCGATGGAATGCCCACCGCGTCCGCTCCAAGCAGGTCTCGGGGCATTCTCGCGCTTGCCGCGGATCAACTGTTGGTTGTGCCTACCGACGGTCCCCCGAGGCTGGCGAAGTACACGGTCGACGGCACTGTTCAGGTGTGGAGAGATGGAGCATACGGCATACTGAACAACGATGGAGCATTCTTGAAGGATGACCGGTTCTCATTGGGCCACACATTCCCGGTGAAGCTCCCGGACGGCGGCATTGCGTGGATCGAGGTTCAACGTGATCGCAGCATCCTGCGTCGCAGTTTTCCCGTGCCGGCCGGCTGTACCTACTCGACCAGCGTGAATGAATTATCCGTCGGTGGCGGCAATTCCCTCCTGAGTCTTACGCTCACTACCGGACAGGACTGCCCTTGGACCGTCGGAGCTTCCTCAAATTGGCTCGAAATCCTCAGTCCGCTCTACGGCAAAGGTGCGACAACGATCAACCTGCGTGCCGTTGCGAACTCCGCTCCGGTTGAGCGCGTTGCTACGCTGCGCGTCGCTGGCAAGGAGGTCCTGGTAAGACAGGGCGCGAGTGTGCGCCCGGATATTTTCATAGTCTCGCCCGTCTCAGCCATTGTTCCGCCGGGCGGAGGTTCCGTGCGGGTGAACATCTCGGCTTCCGCCGGCTTGCCATGGCAGGTTGGCTTGCCAGAGACACCAGTCGGTATTGAAGGCCCGTCGGCGGGTTCCGGGAGCGGGTCGTTCACTTTGAATCTCAACTCCCTCCCCGCGAACGTCAGCGAACGTACCGCAGTCATTTTGGTCAACGACAAGACTGTGACACTGCGTCAGATGGCGGCGATTGTTGCCGTCCCGGTGACCATTGATTCCACGCTCCCCGGTACGAAGGCGGTCATCGATTTGGTGGAGCGCCCTCTGCCCTATGCCACACAATGGGCACCGGGGTCCTACCATTTGTTCCAGGCCCAGCCGTTTACGAAGGTGAACGAAAATACCCTTATCCAGTTCGAGAGTTTCGGCACGAGCAACCCGAAGCCGGAGCAGATCTTCCTCGCACCACCATCCCCCGCGACGCTTACAGCGCGTTTTCGCCGTTTGCATCTCTTCAGGTCGGGGATACAGTCGGGAGGAACGATGACTCCGACTGAACTGGCTACGAGCTTTTTGGGCATCTCAATCCCCTCTGGAATTGTCTCGCCCGCAGCCGGTCCCAATGGTTTCGTCAGGTGGTATCCGGAGGGGTCCACGATCAAGATCTTTGCTCCAGAACCGCATGGCAGCAGGTTCGTCAGTTTTTTGGGCACCCACAACGCGACGGAGAACCCGGCGTCCATACTGGTGGATAAGCCGGTGGATATCACGGCCAACTATATTGCGGACAACTCTCCGCGCGCGACGCTCCTCTTTGGCACGATGCCGTATTGGTGGTTCTACGGGAATGAACGGCATGCGAATCCAGTTCCGGTAACGGTGGAGGCATTTCAGGGGGAGGCGCAACGTATTTCACGCCGTTTTGTGGCCTATGAGAGCCCGATTGGCACCCCGGAGTGGCTCACCTTTCACACGAGCGGCACGACGGCTCCATTTACGTTGGAGGCGGGGGTGGACCCCGGCAAGGCAGCCGCTCTCGAGATGACGGATTCGGCAAATGCCACCTATAAGGCGAAGGTCATTTTGTATGAGCCTGGCGGAGTTGATGGATCCTTTACCGCCACCGCGAATGTCAGTGCCGCGCCGACGGAGGAGCGGCCATGGATTGCCGCCCTGACCGATGCGGGGGGCTTTCGACAGAGTACATGGTTTAGAGGGCGCTCAGAGTTGTTGACGGCTCCGGGGATGATTGTCACGGTGTTCGGCCTGCGGCTCGGCACACAAACCCTTGAAGCGTCGTCGACGCCCCTGCCCACCGCGCTGGGTGGCGTCAGTGTAGAAATCCGAAAAGGCTGGAACGGCGAGTGGCTGAAGGCACCATTATTTTTCGTTTCGCCCACACAGATCAATTTCCAGGTCTCCCCCGCACTCACCGTTGGCGGGGAGGGCGAAATGGAGGTTCGTGTCCGTACTAGCGCGACGGAAGTTTCCGAGCCGTGGCGCGCCACGATAGCGTGGCGTGCGGTTTCTCTCTTCTCAGCGGATAGCTCGGGCGGTGGAGCACCGGCCGGATTTTATGTGCGAGTAGCGCCAAATGGAAGCCAGCAACGCGGTGACCTTTACCGGTGCGCAAACGGCGTCTGCAGCGTTCCAGTTACCTCGTTTGGCGGGCTGGGCAACGATTTGTTCCTGGAGATTTTCGGTACCGGATTTCACAACCCTGGCTTGCCCAACGATTTGCGCGCTTACATCGGGGGGCGCGCCGCCGAGGTGACGTTCGCCGGGCCGCACCAGCAGTTTGTCGGCTTAGACCAAGTGAACATCAAAGTGCCGCGAGACATTGAGAAGGGGGCTCCGCTGGATCTCTACGTGTGGGTCCGCAATGATCGGGAGCGATGGGCGGCCTCAAACCGTCTCATCGTGCGTTTCGAGTAGAGAAAGCTCGACCGTAACGCATATTTGGATGGCGTGTATCATCCACGGGATCTGGGTTGCCGCACCTAACGGATGGAACGCCCGTTGGGCTATTCCCGTTCCGCCGCCAGCCAATAGCCGGGCCGCGTGCGGATGCGGGCGTTTGGGTTGCTTTTGACGCGGATTTCAATGCGGTAGAAGCGATTTGGATCGGTGCCCACGGGGCGGAAGCTGAGCAGATACTGGCTGTGCAGTTCCTCACCAATCCGCGCAACGGCTTTCTCGAGGGCGGCCTGTTTGTTGAAGCTCTCTTCGAGGCCGCCGGTGAGTTGCGTCAACTCGCGCGTGGCGTTTTTCCGTGCCGCGTCGCGCAGGATATCGAAGAGGCCGAGCAGGTTTGCGTCGCCCATGGGGCTCGGGCCGCTGGAAGGGCCGGGGTTGGGCGCGGCGCCTTGCCCCATCACCACGGCTCCGGTGGAGTGCGGTTCGGGAGGCCCGGGCAATCCGTAGGGCGCGGTGGGGGGAGGCGTGCGCATGATGCCATCCTTGGGCTTCTCGCGAAACTCGCTCTCCTCGGTGCGGTCTTTCCACGCTTCCTTGTCCGTGAACGCGGACCGGATGCGGGAGAACGTCAGCGAGTAGACCAGGATGTTGTTGCGCTCCAGAAGATTGGCGGCTTCCTCAAACGAGCGCTGGCTGCCCCGGTCCACCTTCTCGCCGATATGAAGAATCACGCCGCGCCGCCCTCGCAGTCGCGGGGTCAACAGATTGACGGCTTCCGCCAGGGCGTCGTAGAGCGCCGCGCCGTCGCCCGACGGGCGTATGCCGGCCATGGCTTCGGTGATGCCCGTGCCGCCGCGCTCAAACCGCTGCACGACGCGGACGGTATCGGAGTACGTCACCAGCGCCGCTTCTCCGCGCTCGCCCGTAATCAAGGGCAGGAGCATGACGCCCACCTTCCGCACCTTCTTGATCGCCGCGCCGCAATCTCCGCAGTTCTCGGCTACCACCACGAGAGAGATCGGCACAAACGAAAAATCGAGATCGAAAGCGACGGGCTTGCCGTCCGCGAGCAGCGTGAAATCTTCGGCTTCGAGGGCATGCACGTAGTCGCCCTTGGCATCGGTAACCGTCGTGTGCGCCACCACCAGGGGTGCGTTCGAACGAAAAACCGGGTCCTGCGCGGAGAGGCTGAAAACCGACACCGCGATGCAGGCCAGGGCTGCCAGCGACGCGCGCGAGGGCCTCAAGCGGGACTGGAGCTTTGCGAATTCGGGCACACCGGCGAGACGTTCTCTGAAGACCTCCGGTTGCAGGGGCGCCGGTTTTCCCGGCCACCGCTGGCTCTTGTTGGCCGCAACGGAATGGCCATACGAGAATGGCCATACGAGAATGGATTATGCCCGCGCAGCCGGGCCTGACCGCCGATGAACGTTGTCGCCCGTATTTCCCGCCATTTTCGAAAGCGCCGCATGCGGCGATTCGCGGAGTTGATGGGCGTCGATGAAGGGACGCGCATCCTCGATGTGGGCGGGTCCCCCGACACGTGGCGTTTGCTGCCCTTCACTCCCCAGGTGACCCTGCTGAACATCCCGATGTCGATCGAGCACCGGGACCGCGACTTTCACTGGGTGGCCGGGGATGGCTGCGCGTTGCCATTCGCGAGCGGGAGCTTCGATATCGTCTTCAGCAATTCGGTGATCGAGCACGTCGGCGACGCCGCGCGCCAGCGGGCGTTCGCGCGGGAAACCATGCGCGTGGGCAGGCGCTATTTCGTGCAGACGCCCAATGCAAGTTTCCCGGTGGAGCAGCATCTCTTTATGCCGCTCCTGCATTGGCTGCCAGCACCGCTGCAGGGGGGAATCGTCCGGCGCTTCACCTTCTGGGAGTGGGTGGTCCGCCCGCGCCCGGACCAGCGCGAATTCTATCTTCGCCACTACCTCGAAGACGTGCGCTTGTTGCGCGCGCGTGGATTGCGCGCCCTCTTCCCCGGCGCGCGCCTGCGCAAGGAACGTGTGCTGGGGATTGCAAAATCGCTCATCGCCATCGGACGCTGATCGAGAGGCCGGCCGGCCCGGCAAGCGCGGCGCGCGGGCTCTCAGCGGCCTTTCCGCGCGGGTTTGGCGGCTTTCTTCTCCACCGCCACTTCCGCGCTGGTCTTGTCCGCGGCAAAGCAGAGCGAGTCCAGCGGGCACGCGGGGCAGTTGGGCTTGCGCGCAAAGCAGAGCGCCCGTCCGTGGAGGATCAGTTCGTGGGAAAAATTGATCCAGTGGTCTTGCGGCACAACGGCCATCAGGTCCCGCTCAATCTTGACGGGGTCTATTTCGCTCGTGAAGGCGAGCCGCCTTGCCACGCGCTGCACGTGTGTATCCACGACAACCCCGGAGGCGATGCCGTAACCGCTCCCCAGCACCACATTGGCGGTCTTGCGGGCCGCGCCGGGCACCGTGAGCAATTCTTCCATGGTGCGGGGCACTTCGCCGCCGAACGCATCCAGGATGCGCCGCGCGGCACCCACGATGTTCTTTGCCTTGTTGTTGAAGAAACCCGTGGAGCGGATCACCTGAGCGACGTCTTCCACGTTCGCCTCGGCCAGCGCCCTCACGGTGGGATACTTCGCGAACAGCTCCGGCGTCACCATGTTCACGCGTTCATCGGTGCACTGCGCCGACAGGATGGTGGCCACGAGCAACTCCCAGGCATTGCGGTGGTGCAGGGCGCATTGCGGATTGGGATAGGTTTCGTCCAGGATCCGCTCGATTTCAGCGAACCGCTCCTCGCGCTCCCGCTTGGTTCGGGGCTGCTTGCCAACCGGTTTGCGCTCGGCAACCGGCCTGCGCTTCGGCCGCGCCTTCTTCTCCGAACCGATTGCGGGTTGTCCTGCCATGCCGCCCTCCTTGAAACCCCTCATCGTAGCACCCGGAGAAAGCGCGGGAAGGTCCGATGCCGCAACGGGCGCGCGCCACGCACTTGCCGGCTGATAGATAATAGGGACGCTATGCCAATCCTGCGAATACTTCTGCTCACATTTACGATTTCCCTCGCGCTGGCGGGGCAAGGCGGGGACAAATTTGTGCAACTGTTCAACGGCCAGAATCTGGATGGATGGAAGCAGGTGGGGTGGGACCATTTCGTCGTGGAAGATGGCATGCTGAAGACCGAGGGCGGCATGGGCCTTCTCTTTTACGACACCGAGAAACTGGGCGATGGCACGCTTCGGGTGGTTTTCAAGACCGCGGAAGGCCGGGCGAACTCCGGCGTGGTGATCCGCATGCCGGAGAAGCCGCTCGACGCCTGGTATGGCGTCCACAATGGCTATGAAGTGCAGATTGACGCGGGCGGGGACGAGTGGCATCGAACCGGAGCCATCTATTCGATCAGCAAGGCCACTCGGGAGAATCAGAAGCCGGCGGGCGAATGGAACACGCTGGAGATCACGCTGGACGGGCCGAAAACCATCGTTTCGCTCAACGGAGAAGTGGTGAATGCCTACGTTGAAGGGCAGGAAGTGCCGCCGCGCAAACAGTGGTTTGAACCGGTGCGCGGGCCGCGGCCCGACAGCGGCTACATCGGGCTGCAAAATCACGACGCGGGTTCAACCGTTTGGTTTAAGGAAGTGAGCTTCCGGCGAAAGTAGTGCCGCATCCGGCTGCGGGAGCCGGTAGACGCGCGCCGCGTTCTCACCCAGCAGAAGCTCGCGAAAATCCATCTTGCGCGCGCCAATCGATTGCGTGAAGCGCGCCAGACACTCTTTCCACGAGTGCGCCGGCAGGCAGAAGGGCCAATCGGAGCCAAAGAGCAACCGGCCCGCTCCGAACGCATCGATCAGGAAGACAATCAGGCTTTGCAGGGTGGCGAGATTCCAGGCGTCGAGTGCGGTTGACCAGAAGCCGCTCAGCTTGACGTGGACGTTCGGCACTCCGGCAAGCGCGCGCATGGCTTCCATCCATTGAGCCAGAGCCCGCGATTCGAGCGGAGGGCCTCCCGCGTGCGCGAGCACGATGGGCGTCCCCGGATTCGCTCTGGCGGCGGACGCGATCGTTCCCGCGTCGTAGCCGTTGCCCCCAGGGACGATGTCGAGTGCCAGGCCGCGCGCGCCGCAATGGGCCGCCGCGTCGCCCACGGCGGCGTTCGCACTCACCCAATAGCCGCGGAGCACACCGTTCAGCGCCGCGGTTTCCACTGGGGCGGAGCCCTCTCCCCACGCCAGCACCACGCCCTTGAGCAGGGCGGATTCCGTACACCAGGCCACGAGTTGCGCGACCTCTTCCGCCTCGCCTCCCGTGCCGACGAGCAGCCCGCCGTCAAAGCGATTGCGCGCCAGGATCGGTTCGATATGCTCGGGCAGAAACGCGCGGTCTTCGCCGGGGAAACGCGGGTGCCGCCGTGCGCTCTCGGGCGCCTGTTTCCAGAGCGAAATCTGTGAATCGATGCGCAACGCTTCCCCCTTTCGCGCGAGGTTAGCCCAGCAGCCCGGCGATCTGCTCCGGGTCGTTTGGCACGACGGTGGGTGCGTTGCCGAACGTGCTGTGCAGACGCGCTCCGTGAGGGTCGTCAAGCTGGCCGGTGTGATAGCGGTAAATGTAATCCGGATCTTTCAGCACGTGTCCGGTGAGCACCGCCACCACGCGGTCTCCCGGCGCGATGCGCCCGGCCAAGGCCAGTTTGCGAATGCCGGCCAGCGTGGCCGCCGATGCCGGTTCGCAGCCGATGCCGCAGCGTCCGATGGTCGCCTTCGCGTCGGCGATTTCCTGCTCGCTCACCTTCTCCACCAGCCCGCCGGTCTCCCGAACCTCGCGCAGCGCCTTCGGCCAACTCACCGGGTCCCCGATCTTGATTGCGGTGGCCAGCGTCTCTGGGTGCGGGTTCGGCGTGAATGTGCTCTCGGGATCGTGGTAGAGGTCGCAGAACGGAGAGGAACCCTCCGCCTGCACCACGGCCAGGCGCGGCAGACGGTCAATTAGCCCCCACGCTCGCAGTTCCCGCAGGCCCTTGCCGAAGGCGGCCGTATTGCCGAGGTTTCCGCCGGGAAGCACCACCCAATCCGGAACCTGCCAATCGAGCTGGTCGAGCATTTCCGCCATGATGGTTTTCTGCCCCTCGATGCGGAAGGGGTTGATCGAGTTCAGCAGGTAAATGCCCAGTTTCTCCGCGAGGGTGCGCACGAGGGCCAGAATCTGGTCAAAGTTCGCGTCCACTTGCAGGGTGCGCGCGCCATATTCGAGCGCCTGCGCCAGTTTGCCGTAAGCGATGTTCCCGTTCGGGATGAAGATGATTGGCTGCAGGCCCCCGGCGCTGGCGTACGCCGCCATGGAGGCGGAAGTATTTCCGGTGGAAACGCAAGCCACTCTGGACATGCCCAAGTGCCGCGCCTGCGCGACGCCGCAGGTCATGCCGTTATCCTTGAAGCTTCCCGTGGGGTTGTATCCCTGATGCTTGAACGAGAGCGCGTTCAGTCCTGCATATTTCGCGGCGAGCGGTGCATCGAGGATGGGCGTATTGCCTTCCGAGAGCGTCACCACGTGATCGAAAGTCGGCCAGAAGGGCAGCAATTCCCGGTAGCGCCAGACGCCGCTGCGGTCCAGCGGATGGTTGCTCATGCGGCGCTCGCGCCACAAGCGCTTCAGGGCATCCGGCTGCAAGCCGGGTTCGGGGAATTGGATCTCCAGCAAAGAGCCCGACGCCGGGCTGGTGTAGATCACTTCGTCAATCGGAAAGCGTTCCGTTTCAGGGTGTGCGATGGCAACGAGTTCAGCGGACATGAACTTTCAGTATACGGAGTCTTCCCCGTGGGCCGGCTCATGCGCTGGCAGTTCGCGAGATTGCCGCTCTAGCCGCCGGAAAGCGGGAGGGTGAGCGGCGCGGAGTGCCGCCCCTTCCATTCCACTTGAACCGTGACCGATGCGGGCTGCGCCCCGTCACCCGCGGGAGCGGTGAGACTGGCGGGGATATCGAATGCCACGGGGAGGCGGTCGTCCGTGGGAGCGGAGAGTTCCAGCCCTTCGATCATCCGGCCATTGACTCGCACGGTCAGGCCGGCTACCCGGCGATTCTCGAAAAGCACTCCATCGACGTGCAACAGGAGTCTCGCGCGGTGTTGCCCGGATCCGCTCTGTGCGTCGAAGCGGATGTAGCTTTCCGCCTCCAGAATCCTGGGCGGCGCACCGGTGAGTTCCACCGTTACGGGCAGTGTCGCCCGGCCTGGCAGCACGGCCTCCAGGCGCGACAACCCTTGCGGCAGATCCCCAGGGATCGGCATTCGATAGCGGCCGCTTTCCACCCTTTCGGCCGTAACCATGCGATCCGCCAGGCGGAGCGGGATCGAATCGCTCAAGCCTTCGCCAGAGATGCGGAGAAGCGCGGTCCCGCCAGGGTAGACGGCCGCATCCCCGGTGCTCTCGTCGGTAAGGCGTGAGTCAATGGAGATCGTTTGCGGGTCCGCCGGGCCGATTGCCAGCGTGCGGCCCGTGTTCACGCTGGCCAGATCTTTGTGCAGCCACAAGGCGATTCCACCCTGCGGCGCGGATGGCATCGCCTTCACGTTCGCGATCAGGCGGTTGGGCGCGGCGCGCCAAATCCGCCGGGCCACCACATGCGGCGTGTTGAAGCTAACGCCGAGTTGTCCTTCTTCAAACCAGTTGCCGCCCGTTTCCACTTCGATGGTCGTTTCCGCGCCCGCGGGCAGGCTGGGCGCGTTCAACTGGAACTCGCTGGCGCCCGCCGAACGCGTCGCCACGGCAGGCGGATTGGCGTTCAGGTAGAGGGAACTCTGCCCGTCGCTTCCCAGAGCCACCACGCGCACGGCGCGGCCATCGTTGGTGAAAGGAGCGCGCAGGGAGAGTTCCAGGCTCTGCGTATCTCCCTCCGCCGGGAGCGTGTCGGCTTTCAGGCCATCGAGCAAATAGGTAAAGGAAGGCGCCAACTGCAATCCACGCAGCCGCACGGTGTCGGCCCCGTTGGCCCCCGGTTCCACCAGCGCCTCCCGCACATCGGGGGGCTGCTGGCCGACCATCCGGAATGCCGCGGGTTGCACGAAGGTTTCGCCATGCCGGGTCCAGAGGAGGGGCTTTGCTCCCAGGCTGGCCGTGAAGGGGTGAAAGCTCAAATCAACGCGCAAGAATTCGGGAGCGGGCTCATAGGCCCTCACATCTTCATCCAGAATGCCGGCCGCCGTCGAGCTCACACTAAGCCCCTCGGCCTTGTGGCCGTTCTCCACCAGATTGGGCCCGTAGGCGACCAGGAAGCGGCGGTCGCCGCCGGTATTGATGACGGCCGGGTTCACCGCGAAATTGGCGGGGAAACTGTACGTGGTGATGTCCGAAAAGGCTCGGGAACCGACGCGCGGAACATTCCACGAAATGTCGCTGAGGACGCCGCCGCGCTGGGCTATCAGTTCATGAGCGGAATGCCAGTCCGCGGCATCGGGAAAGAAGCGCGTGGCAAACAGGCCGCCGGCGGGAATGGCATTTTCGTTCTCGTCCTTGGGGAGCACGATCTGTCCGGGGCCCAGGCCCTCTTGTGTGCTGGAAGCCACGGGCTGCGCGTACAAATAGTAGCCGCCGGGAGGCACCCCGCGGATTTCGTAGCGGCCGTCCGGCAGCGTCAGGGCGCTCACCGCCACCCCGGAGGGGGTTAGCGCCGTCACATTGGCGAAGTGCAGAGGCTCACCGTCCGCCGTCACCCGCCCGCGAATCACGCCCGTATCCAGGGCGAAGCGGTCATCCGGGTAGAGCGCGCCCAGTCCGGCGAAGTCGTCGTCCGCCAGCGGCGCGGCTTTGGTGGTGGCCCTCGTGACGCCCGTCGACATCACGCTTCCCGCAAAGGCGTGCTGCAGACCCAGCGCATGGCCCATTTCGTGAACCAGCGTCATATAAAACGCCTCTGAGTAGCTTGGGCGGTCCCGCAGACGATGGCTAAGAATCACCACGCTGCGGGCGATGGGGATGAACTCGCCGTTCGCGTCCGACGCGGGCGTTTCTCGCGCCACCGGCCCCGCCATGGCGATCACCCCCGGCGCGAGTTCGTCGAACATCACCTGAATGTGAGGGGTTCCCGGCGAAGGTTCCTGCGCCACTTCACCCGCGTAGCGCAGACGCAGCGCGGACCGGGGCACGCTCGACCACTGCGCCGCCGCCAGCTTCACTTCACTCACGACGGCGTCCCAGGTGTCGCCCTCGGCAAATTCGGGTTCCACCGATTTTGAAATCACCAGCGGCACGGAAGAATCGGGCAGCGCCCGGAGATCGAAGCGCTCGGCGATGGCGCGCAACGCCTCGCCCTCTTGACGCACGTGCAGGAAATGGTAATAACCGGGGAGAGGAGCGAGAACGGCAAGCAGCCCCGCGACGGCAAGGAGCCCGCGGCGAATCGGTGCGGACAAACGGAGCCCTCTCATCGCAGGCCTCCCTTTGCGGAAGACACCCGCCTGGAAACCGCGTCCTTCAACGCGGGAAGCCGCATCCCGAGCCCGGAATCCCGTACGGCCTTGCCGCTGCTCCGGTCCAATATTGTGCCGTCAATCGGCGGGCGCTCGGCGGTAACGCGGCCGTTGGCTCGGTGAATGCGAAGCAAACCCTGAGACATGCCCACAAGCAGCAGACGCCCGCTTCCCGAACGCCACAGGAACAGCACATATTCGGTATCGGTCTCCAGCTTGGGGACGCCGGCGATTGTTTGCTGCACTCCGTCCGCCATGCCGCCGGGAAGGGAAACCTGGATCTCGCCGCTATCCGCGCCGCCTCGGGATGCGGTGGGCGTGCCTTTCAGGTATTCAGAGACTTTCACCCGGTACAGGGTCTCAATGAGTTGTCCGCCGCGGGATGGCGCGGAACTGCCGATGGTTCCCCGAACGATCAGCGTCGAGGAATCAATCATTTCCTCAAGCGAGAGCTTTTCGAGCGTGACCGCGACGGCGCTTCCGGCCAGCAGGAAGAGCGGCAGCAGACACGAGACAAGACGAAGTAACATGAGCGATGACGAAACTCATGCACGCAAATTGCCATCCGGCGTCTTAGTGGTTTCAATCACTTGGGTTGTGGAAATTGCTGAAAGTGGGTCATTTTGGCAACACAATGGCCACTTGGGAACCCACATCGTCGGCCGAGGTTGTCATTCGGGGGAGTGTGGAATGGGCGCACCGCTCGGATGGCGCGCCCATTCCTCCATGGAACTTCGCGGTGGATGCCGCCGCCTCGTGCTACCCGTTGCAGCCGTTGGGGCAGCGCCAGTAACCGGCGGGCAAGGAGGCGTCGGCATTCAGCGTGGGGCTCCACACTTCGCCGCACGCGCGGCAGCGCAGCAGCAGGTTATGGCGGTTGAGCCTGGTGACCCCAAGCTTGTCTAAGTGATATGCGGACAGGTAACGCGGATCGTCGGTTTTCACCGGGGGCGTCTCAACAACTTGTTCCATAAGCAGCTCCTTCAGAATAAGTTCTTCTGGTTAGATGGCTCCCGCGGAAAGGAGCGTTTTATTGGCGGACGGCTCCAATTCCAGCCACCGTTCAACCGCCTGCCGCAAAACCGGCGGCTGAGAAATGCTGAGCATGGCGCGCCCTTCCGCGAATGCCATTCGCTCAAGAATGTCGGGATCGCCCAGCTTTCTTAGCCGGCGCAGCAGGCACTCCACGGCATCGCAAGCCAGCAGCCGGGTTCCCATTTCGCAGTTTTCGTCGGCGACGATGTCACAGATCGCCATCAGGAGATCTTCGGAAGGGCTCCGAAGCTCCGCAACCGCCTCCAGCACCGCATGGTGCAACTGCCATTGGAAGCGGTATCGCAGAATTCGGACAAGTCCCGACTGATGCTCTTCCAGCCGCCCGGCCCGCCGCAACCCCTCCATCTGGTCGAGGATCGATTTCCAATCTCGGAGGTCGGAGAAGATGTCCGGCATTGGGAAGCCTCCTTCCTTGTGTGTATTGGGGCTGCAGTGTGCAATCGGCGGGCCACTCGGAACCGCGCCGGAGGAGCGCGCGGTGCGGTGCGCACGAGCGGACATACGAAGTACGGGATTGGATTTCCGGCTTTCAGCTCACGGAAACGGGTTCCGGCAGATCGTTCGCGCTCTCCCGTTGAGGGCGATCCGTTGCCTGAAAACGGACAGCGCTGGACGTATCCGGCCAACTGTTCTCCCTCTGCATGTTCGCTGGGACGCCGATGGGCGAGGCGCGCAACTGCTCGAACAGCGTGAGGCCGTCCGCATGCGCCGATTCCAATTGCCGCACCGCCTGGTATTCCGCATGAGCCCGCTGGATCAAAGCGGATACTTCCGCTTCGTGGTACGGCTCAAGCAGGGTGAAGACTCCCGCCTGGTTCGCTTCGTCCAGATCGATGGTGAGGGGGCGGGGAATCGTAACCACCACGCTGGGCGCGTTTCGCTGAGCCTCCGCTTGCCGAAGCACTTCCTGCCAGCGGAAACCGTCCAAGGGCTGATGGCAGACCACCACGGAGACCAGTGGCATGAGGTCAACGGCGTCGCGCAGTTGCGCGCACACGAACGTTCGAAACTTCGCGCGGCGCAGAAGGCGATGAAACCGCGTGCGAGCCTTCGATTCCATTCCAATGACGAGAACACTCGGCAGCGTTGCCAGAAGCGGGTGGGTGAACGTTCTCATGACACCCTTCCCCATTGCACGTGCCGGGCCAGTTGGAAACGCGTTTGGCGGGCGGCAGTCCTGGAAGTCAGCGCCGTTAATTCATCGCGGCGGGATCCGGTTCCTCGCCGCCCTTCTTGCGAATTCTGTACTTTTCCATCCGGTAGATCAGGGCCTTGCGGCTGATGTCGAGATACCGGGCCGCGTGCGTCTGATTCCCGTCGAAGCGCTCCAGAGCCTTGATCAGCAATTCTTTTTCGATGCCTTCCAGGCTAACGCCGCTGGGTGGCAGTTCCAGTTGCAGCGAATCCACCGCGGGGCGTTCCCGCCGCAGAAAATCGGGCAGGTCGTTCACGGTAACTTCATCGCCCCGTGCCAGAACGACGATGCGCTCCACGACGTTCTCCAGTTCACGGACGTTGCCCGGCCAGCGGTAGTTCTGAAACCGGGGAAGAAGCGCGGGAGAAAGGCTGAGTTCCGGACGCCCCTGCTTCTCCTTCACCTTCACGAAAAAATGCTGCACAAGGGCGGGAACGTCGTCGATCCGGTCCCGCAGCGGAGGGATTTCCAGGGGGATGACGTTGAGCCGGTAAAACAGGTCCTCCCGGAACGTGCCGTCTTCGATCATCGCCTTCAGGTTGCGGTGCGTGGCGGCCACGAAGCGGACATCCACCTTCACGGCGGTGGGCGCGCCCACTTTCTCCAGTTCGCCTTCCTGCAGCAATCGCAGAACCTTCACCTGCAGCTCGCCCGGCATCTCGCCGATCTCATCCAGGAAAAGGGTGCCCCCGTTGGCCATTTCCACCTTCCCGGTCTTATGCGCCACCGCGCCCGTAAAAGATCCTTTCACGTGTCCGAACAGTTCCGATTCCAGCAGCTCTCGCGGAATGGCGCCGCAGTTGATCGTGACGAACGGGCGCTCGCGCCTGCGGCTGTTCAGGTGAATCGCGCGCGCAAGCAGTTCCTTGCCCGTTCCGGTCTCGGCATGGATCAGGATGGTGGAGTTGCTCTGAGCGGCGCGCGATGCGGTATCGAGCAGGGCGAGCAGGGGCTCGGATTGCCCGATAATGTTCTCAAATCCGTACTTCCGGTCCAGGCTGGCGCGCAGGCTGCGGACCTCCGCCACCAACCGGAAGTGCTCAAGAACCCGGGTGACCACGATTCCCAATTCTTCGTAGTCGATCGGCTTGGTGAGATAGTCGTAGGCGCCCAGCCGCATCGCTTCCACGGCGCTCTGGATGGTTCCATATGCCGTCATCATCACCACCGGAACTTCCGCGTGGTCCGCCTGCATGCGTTTCAGCAATTCCATGCCGGAGAGATTGGGCATCTTCATATCGCTGAGCACCAGCGACGGCGGATCCCGTTCGATCTCCGCGAGCGCCTCGGCCCCGTCCCGCGCCCCGGAAACCGCGTAACCCATTTCTTCAAGCTGGGTTTGGAGCACCCAGCGCAGGCTGTCGTCGTCGTCCGCCACCAGGATGCGTTTTGGTGTCATGATCCGGTTTGTTTCGAGGGAAGCACGACGCGGAATGTCATCCCCGGCCCGGTGTTCTTCCTTGCCAAAAGCGATCCTCCCATTTGGGTCATGATCTGGTGAGCTACCGGAAGTCCGAGGCCGGTGCCGTGTTCCTTGGTGGTGAAAAACGGGTCAAACAGGCGGTCCACATGCGCCGCCGCGACACCATGGCCGTGATCGACCACTTCAATCGTGATCTTGTCGCCACTGTACGCCGCTCCCAGCTCCACCATATCACCGTCGGGACTCGCCTCGATGGCGTTGATCATCAGGTTCAAAAGCACCTGTTCCAGTTGTTCCGGATCGCATTCCACCGAAGGGAGCCCCACCTTCACGCGGTTCGCCAGGTTCACCTGCTTGCCCCGGATGCCGTGCCCCGCGAGCGCGAGCACATTCTCGAGAACCGGCAACAGGTCCACCTTCTGGAAACGGGGCGCGCGGGGCCGGGCAAAATTCAGAAAATTGGTGAGCAATCCATCCAGCCGGCTGCATTCGCTGGTGATGATGTCGATGCATTTGGCCTGCTTCGGCTCCAGACCCTGGCTGCGGTGGAGGATGGCGGCAGCGCCGCTGATGCTGGCCAGGGGGTTGCGAATTTCGTGCGCAAGTCCGGCGGAGAGCTGCCCCAGAGCGGAGAGGCGTTCCGCCCGCTTCATGCCCTCGAAGTTCGCTTGCACCTTTTCGTACACGTTTCCCAGCTTCTCGGCCAGGTTCTTGTAGTGCCGCTTCCGCCTCTGCTCTCGCGCGGTGAGCAGACCCACGCTGACGCCAACCGAAATCAGCGCCACGGCGTCCACGGCGGTTTCAAGAGCCGGCGTTTCTCCAATCAACAGCAACACGCCCGACAGGATCGCGGCCAGCAGCCCGCCAAGCCATCCATATCGAAGGGCCACCAGGGCGACGAGAATGCCATAGAAGGAAGCGAACAGGCCATCGCCAATCCAGTTGAGCCAGGCGACCAATGCCATTGCAATGGCGATGGCCGCATACCCGCCCCATTCGGGCCAGTGGTTATTCGCAATCCAATCTCGCCAGTTCATCGCAGGTGCCGTGCCGGTCGCGCCTCCTCCTAGGCTAACTCCGGGAGCCTGCATTCGCACATGCAATGCCCGATAGGGGAATGCCTGATAAGGGAATGCCGGGCATACGCGGGGGTGGTGTCGTGAGGTTGTGCTGTGTCGCAACACAATCGGGCGAAGACGGCCCCGGACGATCTCCCCCCGATTGATGCACGGGACTTCGATCGGGGTGGCCAGATCCAGTGGCGGGAGCGGCGGCCCGCGCGGCGTATGCCGAGCGCCTTGCGACGCCGAATGGCGCGGACCGCCCGATCCGGCCGGCAAGGCGCTATTCGAGGAAAAAGATCGCTGCGTAAATCAGCCCGAAAATGATCGCTCCGGCGCCAATGCCGCCGATCCACATCAGGATGCGCTCCCTGCGCACCGTTGCGGAGCCGTGGTAACTCTTCTGCATCTGGCCCATGGATTGGAACATCATGTTGCCAGCCTCGTTGGCGGTTCCGGGAGGGGGCTTCGGCAGCGCCTCCCGGGGCAATGTCTCCTGATGGGTAGGTCTGGTTTGGGTTGTCATCGTGAGTGTCCTTTCTTCTAAATGATTCGGCTGGGGGTTAGCAATGCGCGATTTGCGGGAGAGCCTCCCGCTCGCCGATTGTGTCCATGGCGCGGACAATGCGGGAGTGCAGTTCGAGAACGGAATCCCGAACGCTGGGGGGCATTCCCATATCGCGAAGCGCTTCCGCGCTCCGCAGCACGATTTCAGAATGGTCTCCATTCCCCGATATCGATACCGGCTGCGGAATGAGCAGCGCCGCGTCCCGCTGAAAAACTACCGCTTCCAGCAGAAGAGCCGGATCGTCGACGTAGAGC
The DNA here is from genome assembly GCA_039812845.1 of Bryobacterales bacterium. Classification (GTDB taxonomy): domain Bacteria; phylum Acidobacteriota; class Terriglobia; order Bryobacterales; family Bryobacteraceae; genus JACTMJ01. The sequence goes on along the minus strand of JBDIBK010000009.1, from coordinate 15,593 downwards.
ACAACGCTTGGCGTAAGCGTCGCTCCAAACTCTTCTCGAATGTGGGAAGCCACGTTCATCTCGGCTGGAACACGCAACCCGTCGTCGGCCAGCGCCCGTTTCGCTTGCGCCACGGCGGTGCGGCAGGAAACAGGCAATCGAAACGTGACTGAGCGCGGTCCGGGAATCATATTCGTCTCATCTCCAGTGCATTACTTGCGCTTTTATTGAATACTCCATGCAATCCGTGGGCCACTGTACACGGTCGATCCGCCCATGGGGATGCTTCCCTGCATCCGCGCATCCGCACTTCCCGGCGGAATCCAGCCTCATTTTGTCCACAAAGAGGTGCAACTGTGCGTTTACGGGCAACGGGAAGCCGAAAGGCCCCTCGCAACGGCGCCGAATCACACTGAGGAAAGCACTTCGACTGTGGCACGCCAATTGCAAGAGACTTTCCGACAGACTCCGAAACCGGCGGCACGGGTGTTTCTATCGCGATCCATCCCGCTTGCCCAAGCTGTGTTTGCGGCCAGGAGGAATATTGTGAAAACTGTGCGAGACAACATCGTGATCACCAGGAGCGACTACGAGAAATTGAGACCGCTGGTGGATGGCGGACGTGCGTTCAATGGTTCTGACGCGCAGAGTGTGGGCAGACTGGCCCAGGAACTGGATCGCGCGGAGATTGTGGAAAGCGATGCGATGCCCGGCGATGTCATCACCATGAACTCCAGAGCGACACTGAGAGATCTGGACAGCGGAGAGCTAAAGGAATACCGGCTGATCTTCCCGACACAAGAGCGCCAAGGCAACGACGTTTCCATCCTCGCGCCCATTGGGACCGCCATGCTCGGCTACCGGGTTGGCGATGTCATCGAGTGGCAGGTTCCACGCGGAATTCGGCGCTTCGAAGTGGTGGAAGTGCTGTATCAGCCCGAAGCGCAGGGTGTCTCGATTGAGAGCTGAGTTCGCGACGATGAAGTGGGATGGCAGTGCAATTGCTCTGACTGCCGTAGCCGCTAAATGGAGGCTGCAAAATGCCAAAAACAGTGGTGCGTGACCTGATCGCCGAAGTTCGGCGGGCATTGCTTGACGAGAAGTCACAGATGGAATGGGAGCGGCGCCAGTCCGAGCCGCCGGCCACCATCGGAACGGGGGATTCGGCGGATCAGGCAGCCGCCTTCCAGGAGCAGTTCGTCACACTGCAGCGCAAAGATCAGCAGGCCATCAAGATCCGGCTCATCGATGCGGCTCTTGCCCGGATCGAATCCGGCGAGTTTGGCCAGTGCCTAGAATGCGACGAGGAGATTGCACCCGCGCGGCTGCGCGCCGTTCCGTGGGCTTCCTATTGCGTGAAGTGCCAGGAGCAGCAGGACGAGCGGCAGGAATCGGAGCGATCGCGGTTCGCCGTCTCAATCTAGCGTGTCCCCGCGCCCTGATCGCGGTGAAAAAGGCTGCTAAGGCCAGGAAAGGAATTCCATGCTTGCATTTGAGCGAGTTCTTGCCCCAATCGACCTGCGAGGCGATTTCGAAAGAAGAGCGCAGTACGCTCTTGACATCGCCGCGGCTTTGGAATCTGAGCTCACTCTGCTCCATGTCGTAAACTCCACGCGCCTTGGCAAGCGGAATTCGGGCCTAAGCTGGCCGGAATGCGCGATGACCCGCACAAATCCTCCGTGCGTTGTCCATCGAGCTGTCGTTCATGGCGAGGTGCCCGCGGCCGTCGCCCGATACGCGGCGTTTGTCGACGCCAATCTGATCGTCCTGGGCGCGGGACGCCGGGCCTCCTGGACCAATCTGTGGCGTCGTTCCATGATCGAGAAGATCGTGGCGGCCACCGGCAAGCCCGTGCTTGCGGGCAACGCTGCGTGGCGGGGATCGGCGCGATTGAAATCGTCTCCCCGGATTCTTTGCATGCTCGGTCTTGCGGATGAAGACCGCGCGTTGGCGGAGTACGCGCAATCCCTGGCACAACATTCCGGTGGCGATCTTGTTCTCTATGCCGCCGCCCCGTCGGGAAGCGTCGGGCCTGCGTCGGGCTCGGTCGGAGCGCCCGCTCGCCCCCTCATCGCCGATGCGGCGATGGATCGGCTGCATTCTCTGGGTGCATCCCTCCAGGTTCCCAGCCGGAGTGTGGTCGGCGCTCGTTCCGCCTCTTCGGGCCTCCGTGGAGTAATCCGGCAGAATGGGGTGGACTTGGTGGTGGCGCTCCGAAGCCATCACGAAGGAATCCCTGGCGTCGGGTTCGGGTTTGGCGCTTTGCTGCGCAATGTCAGTTGCCCCTTGTTGTCGATAACCACGAATACCCTGGCCGCAACAGCCGCCATTCCCAACGGCGGTTCCGCGGCTCTCGCCCTGGCCACATAGACCGTCCAGCCCGCGAGAAGCCGCGTGGCGGAAGCGGGACCGAAAATTTCCTCCGCTTTCATCTAGAATCAGTGCTAATGCGGCAGCGGCTAGCGGTTTCCCTTGCGAGACCCGCGCGCCGGACCCATCCGCTCAGCGATGATTTATCTCACGGCAGCTCTGGCTGGCATCGTCACCGCTTTGATTCTCGATTTCGGGATCCTCGAAATCGCGATGCTCCTGGCGCTGGGCCTTTTCGCGCGCCGAAGCCTCGCGCGCCGAAGACGCTTTCCCATCGTCTGGTTGCGCTTCGTCCGCCGCATCGCGGGGCGTCCCGCGTGGGCTTACGGATCGATTCTTCTGCTCGCCATCCTGCCGCGCGCCGCCTTTCTCGCCGCCACCGGCCCGCCGGTGCCGTTCGTGACGGACGAATTCAGCTATCGGCTTCAGGCGGATACCCTGGAATCGGGACGACTGACAAACCACACCCATCCCCACTGGGAATTCTTTGAAACCATCCACGTCATTCCCAAGCCCACCTACCAATCCCAGTACTTGCCCGGAGCGGCCCTGTTTCTGGCGGCGGGGAAACTGGTTCTCGGGCATCATCTTTACGGCGTCTGGCTCTCCGCCGTGCTGCTTTTTGTCGCCCTTTTGTGGACCCTTCGCCAGTGGTTTTCCCCAACCTGGGCGTGGTTTGCCACCGCGCTTGCGACGGTTCGTTTCGGAGTGGGGAGCTATTGGGTGGATAGCTACTGGGGCGGCACGGTTCCGGCCTTGGGTGGAACCTTGCTGTTGGGGTCCGTGGCGGCTGCCGTTGCGGGCCGGCGCGTTTCCTGGCTGCAAGGCCTTGCCTTCGGCGCCGGTGCCGGATTGCTGCTCTCCACGAGACCTTGGGAGGGCGCGGCGCTCGGCGCAGGGTGTTCCCTGGCGCTCTGCTGGGCGCTGCTGCGCCGACGGCAGAGCACGGGGAGATTCCTGGCGGTATTTGCCGCTCCGGCGGCCATCCTCTTTCTGGCCGCCGTCTTCGCGTTAGCGGGCTACGTCGCCGCCGTCACTGGATCTCCTTTCAAGATCCCATATCAGGTGAATCTGGAACTCTACGGCTGGCCCATCACCCTGCCTTGGATGAGCCCGGTGGAGCACGATCTGCGGCAGGCTCAGATGCGGCTCTACTATCAATGGGAAGTGAGTGAACATGCGTCCGTCACCACGCTCAGCGGCTTCCTGCTGGAGACGCCCTATAAGCTCAGCGTGATGTGGCGATTCTTCTTCGGGCCCATGCTGTCGGTTCTGCTCTGGGCGATCTTCAGGAACCGTCGCTGCCTGCGCTGGCCCTGGCTCTTCCTCTGCGCGGCTCCCGCCTTCCTTGCCGTGGCGATGGAGCAGAGTTGGTATCCGCACTATCTGTCGCCCGCCTTTGCCGCCGTCATCGGTGTGTGGGCGATGGGGCTCCGCGAGCTGCAGCGCTGGCGCTTCCCGAAGGTGCGCGATTTTGCCGGAACGAACCGCGCCGTTTTTGCCGGCTGGTTTCTGGCGCTCGTGCTGCCCGCGCATCTGCTCCTGCTGGGCCTCGCTGGAATAAACCGCGCCGCCGAACGCTCGTTTCAGCCGGGGCTGAATGCCCTTACCTGGTGCTGCATCAATGGCGGCAGCCTCGATCGCTCGAAAGCCGAGCGGGAGATTCTGGACCGGGGCCGGCGCGATGGCGCTCCGGACGGGGGACGTCACATCGTCTTCGTCAGCGCGCCGGAAACCCACCTCAATCCCTCGCAATGGACCTACAACCGGGCCGATATCGACGCCTCACAAATTGTGTGGGCAGCGGACCTCGGGCCGGAGAGGAACCGGGAACTGCTTCGCTACTTTCCGGCGAGAAAGCCGTGGCGCGCCTGGACAGATTTCCATGGCTATATCCTGCTCCCTTACGAGCAGCCGTTCCCCGATCTCAAACCCCGCCTGGAGCGGCTCGAAGCCGACCATCGAGGCTTCCGGGGCGGCAAGGAATCCGCCGGCGCTCCGTACCCAAGGCGCTGAAGGGCCAGCCCCCGCCGGAGAACCGGCGCCAACCCGCATCCCGACCCTCCGCCGAACCGTCTCCCGCGGAGAGGAACGGCCGCCGCTCTCCGCGCCGGATGCCTCCGTTCTTTCGGATTGGTTGCTGTTTTCAGAGATTACGACCTTTTATTTCTGTCCGGATTCCAGTACGCTAAAGAAGACACCCAATATGCACCGAACCGTATTGGAAAGGAGTGAATCATGATCCGCACCGCCCCATCCGACAAAGAAGTCAGGAACACGCAGATTCCCTTCCGCAAGTTCCCGGGCATCGCCTCCGTTGCCGACGGCGCCGGCGCGGCGGTTTGGGTGGAAAGTCACATCGCGCAGGCTGCCTCCTGCTATCCCGTGCAGCCGGCCCGCGCCATGGCGGAAGCCTTCGAGGACCTGGTGGGGCGGGGAACGCGGAATCTCTGGCAGCAGCCGCTCCAGATGCTGCGGGCCGAGTCCGCGCAGGATGCCGCTTCCATCTGCGAAGGGTACGCCCTCACGGGCGGCCGTGCCGTAAGTTTCGCTTCCGGCCAGGCGCTGCCCGGCATGAATGAGGCGCTGCGCACCATTGCCGGCAAGCGCCTTCCCTTGGTTTTCCATGTGGGCGCTCGCGCCCTGCAATCCCAGGCGCTGGCAACCCGGACCGGCCACGACGACATTTGCTCCGTGGACGATTGCGGCTGGGGCATCGTCTTCGCCCGCAATGTCCAGGAAGTGGCCGATCTCGCCCTGATTTGCCGGAGCGCGGCCGAGTATTCCGAGACCCCGTTCTTCGTGGTGCAGGACGCGTACGCCACCACCCACCAGATTCAGGACGTGCTGCTGCCGGAACCGGACCTGATGCGCCTGTTCGTGGGCGCGGCGGACGAGAAGCTCTCCAACTTCTTTAACCCTCGCCGCCCGGCCATGATCAGCCCCGTACAGGAGGAGGGCGATTATTCCGCGTCGCGCCTCGCCCAGCGCGGCTTCTTTGGCCGTGCCGCCGCCGCGCTGCAGGCGTCGATCGACGAGTACGCCCGCCTCACCGGCCGCCTTGTTGCGGGTGCGGAAGGCTATCTGCTTGAGGATGCCGAACACGTCCTGCTGGGCTGCGGTTCCATGATGGAAGACGCCTGCCGTGCGGTGGACGGTTTGCGCGCGAGAGGCGTCCTCGCCGGAGCGGTCACGCTTCGCACCTTCCGCCCGTTCCCCGCGGAGGCCCTTCGGGAGATGCTGGCAAACGCGCTCACGGTAAGCGTGCTCGAGCGAACGGACATGCCGCTGGCTCTCGCCAACCCGCTCACGCTCTCTGTCTCGGCCGCGCTTGGCGTCAGCCCCTTGGCTGAGGCATCCAGTGCCTCCGGATTGCGGCTCTTTACGAGGTCCGTGGGCCTGGGCAAGACCCGCGTGGCGGAGACGGAATTTTCCGATGTGATCGAGCATGCCGTGGCCGCCACGGTGCGCCCGGCTTCCGTCGTGCGGCCCGGCGGGTTGCCGCCCTCGTTCCATTCCGAATTCCAGCCGCCCGAATCCGCCGTTGCCGCCGCGAATCTCCCCACCGGGCTGGCCCTCGTCCGGGCTGGCGGAAGCGGCGCGGCCAACGCGAACCGGCTGATCGCCGCCGTTTCTCGCGCCCTCTTCGGCCTGCGCATCGACGCCGAGGGAGATGCCGGCACGGAGAAAGTGGGAAGGCCGGTGACGCTCCGCTTGGCTGCCTCTTCCGCTGCCTTCCGGCCCAACACCCCCAGATTCAGTGCTCTTGAGACAAAGGCCAAGCTCGTCGTCGTCGAATCCGCCGGGCTCCTGCACGCCGGGAATCCAGCGTCGCTGGTGATGGACGGCGGCGTTCTATACTGTCCGTTCGCCTCCTCTCTCGACGAACTCTGGCGCATCATGCCCGCGGCCGTGAAGCGGGAGATTCAGGATCGGGGGATCCGCATCGCCGGCCTTGACCGCAGCCGCGTTCCAAATCCGGACTCCATCGTGGGCGTCGCCGGCTCATGGGGAGATCTGGTGGCCTTGGGGGCCTGGCTTCGCATCAGTTCGTTCCTCAAGGAAAGCAAACTCGCGGAGCAGGAAGTCTACCATCGGATGCTCGAATGTCTGGGGCGTCTTTACCCCCATGCGAGCGACGCCGCCATCGACGCGAGCTACGACGCCGTAAAGAAAGCTTACTGCTCCATGCTGCGGTTCACGCCCCCGGCCAAAAAGGTGGAGGTTGCGGCGAATACCGGTCTGCCCGTGATTGGCGCTGCGCCCGCGATGCGGGAAGCCGTCAAGGTCGGCCCTGCCGGCGCGGTCGTCGAACTCGACGATAACTTCTGCGAGCAGATTATCGGCACCGGTGCCTGCCCCAACCGGTCGAGCTCGGAAATGGCCGCGGCGCGGGCTAGCGCACTGCCCGCCGCGGAACTCATCCGCATGTTCCGCCACGACGCGCCGGAGATTCCCGTGATCGACATGGAGCGCTGCGTCGGATGCATGGAATGCGTCGCCGTTTGCCCGGACGTCGCCATCGTCGGCCGCGTGGTGGAGCCGGAGGCCGTTACGCGCGCTCTCGCCGCTGTTGAAGATTCCGAACTTCGGGGCCAACTGGCCGCGTCCTTCGGCAAGACCCGGCACTATTGGGAGGCCTTCCTGGAGCGCAATGAGGAAGGCGGCATGCTGGCTCTGTTCGTTGACCCCGACCGCTGCAAAGGCTGCGGGGAATGCGTGGACGCTTGCGGAATTCATGAAGCGATCGCGATGAAGCCGAAATCGGATCTCGATCTGGCGCAGTATGACCGCGGAATGGAGCTTTACCGCACCCTTCCCGATACGCCGGACCGCTTCCTCACCGGGCGTTCGCTGGGAGATATCCTGCTCAGCACACGCGCGCAGCTTGCCGTGGGCGGGACTTCCAGTTGTTCCGGTTGCGGACAATCCACCGCCGTGCGTCTCGTCCTCGCGTCCACCGGTTTCCAATACGGGGCCGATCACGTCGGCGTTATTGCCGCCTCCGGCTGCGACAGCGTCTACGGTGCGGTCTTTCCCTACAATCCCTACAAAGTGCCCTGGACCAATACCCTCTCCGGCAACGCGCCCGCCGACGCGCTGGGCATCCGCCGCGGGTGGGATCGCGACGGCAACCAGAACCGCAAGCTCTGGGTGCTCGGCAGCATGGAGAACTTCGGGGGCACGGGCCTTTCCGCGCTCACCGCGCTTCTGGGCTCGGGCGAGGATATCAACGTTCTGGTTCTCGATTCGCAGGTTTTCGCGTGCGAGAGCCGCCGCATTCACGGCGTCGCCTTCAGTTCCCAAGGCAACGGCGGCGCGGGTGCGCGCGAAGAACTCAGCCTCCGGCCCACGACGGACCTGGCTCAGGTGGCGATGGCTTTCCCGAACGTATACGTGGCGCAGACCACAGCCTCTCACCTCAACCATTTCCACCGCGCCATCCGCGCGGCCAATGAATTTCCGGGTCCGGCGGTGGTCATCTGCTATGCCACTTGCATGGCTGAGGATGGCGTCTCCGAGGAGAAAGCGATGGCTCAGGCGAAGATGGCGGTCGAGAGCCGCACCTTCCCCCTGCTCACCTTCGATCCCAGGGAGGGCGACTTCATCCGCGACCGGCTGAGCCTCTCCGGAAATCCCGCGCCCAGGCAGGATTGGTACGCCCCGGGTCGGGACGCCGCGCCGCTCACGTTCATCGAGTTCGCCGCTACCGAAGAGCGATTCGCCCCCTATTTTGGCGCTGGCCGATCGGCGGGTGCGGCGCTCCATGCGGCGAACGAGAATCGCCTGCAAAACTGGCGGCGATTGCAGGAGCTTGCCGGGCTGCGCTGAGCGGCCCGGCACCGCACCTCCGCGCTGGCCTTCAAGAGGCGTGTCGCATGAAAGAGGGGTCTTGCCATCGCTACGATGGCAAGACCCCTCACAGCTCTCGAAACCGCCTGAGCCCTCAGACGCTGACCACGGGGCAGGGGCTCTCGCGGATGATTTCATAGGCGTGCGCGCGCATGCGGCCGAAAATGCCGGAAGCCGTGCCGCGGCCGATCACCACCAGATCCGCCGCCCGCTCCCTGGCCACGCCGCAGATCGCGTCGGCGGGGTCGCCACCCTCCACCAGAATCTCCGGGTCTCCCGGCTTGCCCGCGAGCAGCTTTTCGAGATCGGTGGTGACAAGCTGCTTCACCTCCACTTCCCAATCTCGCTCAAAATACTCGCCGGGAATGCGTTCCAGATGCGGCACCACATGGATCACCGTCAGCCGCGCGCCCATCTTCTCCGCGGCATCCGTCGCCCAGGTTGCCACCCGTTCGCTTGCATCGCCAAGGTCGATCGCGCAGAGGATATGCCGAATCTCCCGCTGTTCCAGCGCTTCCGCCATGTGGACGCCCGTCCAAACGGGCACATCGGCGTCGTGCAGCACCTTCGCGGTTGTCGAGCCGAGGATGAAGCGGCGAAACCGCCCGTAGCCGTGGGTGGGCATCAGAATGATGCTGGCGTTGATCTCGTGCGCCTTCTCGACGATGCGCGTGGCGGGATCCCCTTCGAGCAGCACCACCTCAAGATTCATGCCGCCGAGGTACTTTGCCGCGAAGTCGCGAAGCTGGTTCTCCGCCTGCTTCTTCCGCTCCACCACCAGATCATGAAGGGCGACTCCGCTGAACTCCATGCTGGCGAACTCATACGGCACATCTTCGAGCACGTGCAACAGAACGATCCTCGTCTTGGCGATATCGGAGAGATAGCGGGCATACTGCGCGCTCGCCCCGCACCGGTCGGAGAAGTTCACAGGGAGCAGAACGGTTTCCAGAGAAAGCATATAGACCTCCCGCGTTGGCAAGCTCGTTCTATGCTAATTTTACTATAAAAAAAGCCTATGCAGCGCATAAATCAGAGTACTCGGTCCTGTTCTCCCATCGAAAAATCCCGGCGCGGCGCTGGCGCCGGCCGGGATTCTGAATCCATCCTGATTTGCGCTTGGCCTACTCTTCCTCTTCCTCCGCCCCGGTGCGGCTGGCCTTCGCCTTGGCGATGACCTTTTCCGCCTCCATTTGCGGCATGAAGTCGTAGTGGTCGAACTCCATCGTGAACGTCGCGCGGCCCTGCGTGATGGAGGTGAGAGCGTTCTGGTAGCTCAGCATTTCCGACATGGGCACGGAGGCGTTGATCGCTTGCGTGGTGCCCTTGATCTCCATGCCCGCCACCCTGCCGCGGCGGCTGTTGAGGTCGCCCATGATGTCGCCGGCGTATTCCTGCGGAGCGTTGATCTGCACGGACATGATCGGCTCCAGCAGGGCGGGCTTGGCCGTAGCCATTGCCGCCTTGAACGCCTTCCTGCCCGCCAGTTTGAACGCCATTTCCGACGAATCGACATCGTGGTAGCTGCCGTCGTAAAGCGTCACCTTGAAGTCCACCATCGGAAATCCCGCCAGGTATCCCTGGGACGCCGCTTCCAGGATTCCCTTTTCCACGGCCGGAATATATGTCTTCGGAATCGAGCCGCCGAAAATCGCGTTCACAAACTCGAATTCCTTGCCGCGTTCGAGCGGCTCCATCTTGATCTTGCAATCGCCGAACTGGCCGTGGCCGCCCGTCTGCTTCTTGTGCCGCCCCTGCACGTCGGCGAACCCCCGGATGGTCTCCCGGTAGGGCACCTGCGGCTCCTTGAGGGTGAGATTTACCCCATAGCGGCTGGCAAGCTTGCTGACGACGATTTCCACGTGCTGCTGGCCAGAGCCCGCCAGCAGGAATTGCTGCGTTTGCGGATCGCGGTAGAAGCGCAGACAGGGGTCTTCTTCGAGAATCCGGGCGATGGCACCGCCCATTCGGTCCTCGTCCTGCCGGGAAACCGCTTCGATCGCGAAGGCGATCTGCGGTTCCGGCAGTTTCACCGTGGGGTATATCACTCCCGCGTTCTTCTCGCTCAGCGTATGGCCGGTGAGCGTGTCCTTGAGTTTGGAAACCGCGCCAATGTCGCCCGCGTGCAGTTCCGGCACCTCGCTGAGGGTCTTGCCGGTGATCGAACTGAGATGGCTGAAGCGCTCATCGGCGGAGGTTTGCTGGTTGAACAAATGCTGGTCGTTCTTCACCACGCCGCTCATCACCTTGAAACAGGAGATGCGTCCGGCAAAGACGTCGGCGAGGGTCTTGAAGACGAACACCGCGGGCGGCTGGCTGTCGCTCATCGCGCGTTCGCTCTCAGCGCCTTGCACCGTCAGCTTCCGCGCTGGGCGCTGCGCCGGCGACGGCATGTACTCGCCGAGAATGCTGAGCACCTCGCTCGTGCCGATGTTCTGGTATGCGGACGCGCAAAGAACGGGAAACAGCCTCCGCGCGTGAACCGCCTCGCGCAGTCCCGCGGTCAGATTCTCCGCGCAAACCGTGCCCGCCGCGAAGAACTCCTCCATCAGTTCCTCGTCGCCTTCGGCCACCATCTCCACAATGCCTTCGTGCAATTCCTCGGCCCGCGCCAGTAGCTCCGCCGGAATCTCGGACATCTTGCCGATGCCCTTCCCGTTGGGCTCAAAGAGGTAGGCTCTCATGCAGATGAGGTCGATCACGCCGCGGAAATCCTTTTCGCCGCCGATCGGCATCTGCACCGCAACCGCTTCCCGCCCGAATACTTCGTGAAGCTGCTCGAGCCGCTCGTCGAAATTCGCGCGTTCCTTGTCGAGCTTGTTCACGAGGATCGCCGTGGGAAGTTCGAACTCCTTCGCGTACCCCATGAACTTCTCGGTCTGGGATTGCACTCCGTCGACGCCGTCCACCACCAGCAGGGCGCAATCCGCCGCCGCCATCGCGCTCTTGGCGTCCGCGTTGAACAGCGGAAATCCGGGTGTGTCGATCAGGTTGAATTTATGATTGTTGAACTCGACGGCGGCGAGGCCGGTTGTGATCGATATCTTCCGCTGGATTTCCTCTTCATCGTAATCGGTGAGAGTATTTCCCTCTTCTACCCGCGTCAGCCGGCTGGTGACTCCGGTTCCATAGAGAATTCCCGCCGTGAGGGTCGTCTTGCCACCGTTCGAGTGGCCGAGAAGGGCTACATTGCGGATGTGCTGGCTGTCGTAGACTTTCACAGATTGCAAACTCCCTTGATGCGAATTCGGATGATTATGTCAGATTTCCTCGATGCGATCCTAACATAGTCGTAACGCACTTGCCGTCGGAGGCACAAGTGTGCTTCAATCCTGCCACAAAAAGCCGCCGTGAGACGGCCAGTTCCCCGCGGTCCCTGTGCGCCGCGGAGCGGGCGGCGGGTTTTGACGCTTCCCGCTGGAGTTCTCGGAATGGAGGCGGCCCGGCGTAGTATTCTAGGGTATTTCGAGCCCATGACCACGGAATCCCTCAGCGAAAGATCGACGCCGCCCGTTCCCGCGGAGAGTCCTCTGCGTGTCCTCCAGATCGCGTCCATGCTTCGTTCCGGCGGAGTTGAGCGATGGCTGGTTGACCTCTGCCCGGCCGGTTCCGCGGAGAATCTGTCCATGGATATCGCCGTCGCCTGCGAGGGAGACGGGCTCTTCAGCCGCAGGGCGCATGAACTGGGGATTCGCGTCCACTATTGCGCCGGGTGTGAAAACCCGCTGCGTTTTTTGATCAATCTGCGGCGCATCCTTCGCGAGTTTGGGCCGTTTGACGCCATTCATTGCCACATGCATGCATACAGCGGATTCGTCGTGGCCGGTGCCTGGCTCGAAGGGGTTCCCGTGCGCGTGGTGCATTCGCACAATGTCGTCGGCAACGATCGCCGGCCGCTCGCGCGCCGCCTCTATATGGCGCTGTCGCGAACGCTGATCCGGCTCTTTGCAACCGCCGGCATGGGGCCGTCCACGGAGTCCACGGAGGACCTGTTTGGCCCGGCCTGGCGGAAAGACCCGCGCTGGCGCGTGATGCGATGCGGCATCAACCTGAACCCGTTCAAGACTCCCGTTCCCGCTCAGATCTCGAAGAGCGCGTTCGGCATCCCCGAAGATGCTTTGGTTTTGGGCAGCATCGGGCGGCTGAGCCCGGAGAAGAACTCCGAGTTTTTGGTGGATGTGCTCAAGGCTGCGCTGGCATCGAATCCCAACGCCTTTCTGGTGCTGATCGGCGAAGGGCCTTTGCGGGAGCCCCTGGAGAAGAGAGCCCGCGAACTGGGGATCGGCGACCGCCTGAAACTCGTGGGAACCAGGCCGGACGTCGCGGACATGCTGCGCGGAGTGCTGGATGTGTTTCTGTTCCCGTCCCCTCCGCCCCCAAGGGGGAATGAGGCCCTGCCCATTGCCGTGGTGGAGGCGCAGGCGGCCGGTGTTCCGATTGTGATTTCCGACGGAGTCACGACGGAGGCGATCGTCACGCCCTGGCTGGTAACCCAGATTCCAGCGGATGCCGGCGCTCGGATGTGGGCGGATGCGGCTCTCTCCCAGGCGAAGCTCCGAAGCGCGCGGAACCGGCAGGCAGCTCTCTCGGAGCTGGAAGATTCCGAATTCAACTGCGTGCAAAACGTAAAGCTCCTTGCGCGCATCTACCGGCGTTCCTGATCCATTCCGTTTCAGCCCGCCGCTTCGGCGGCCGCGGCAGAAGGCTCCCGGCTGGGGTGGTCCATGCCCGGTCCGGACTTGAGCGACACTGAAGGGAAGGAACCGCCCGGTGCGCGCTCCGATTTTCTTTCATGACCACAGCGGAACTTCAGGAAAAGATCGCGGAAATTGGCCCGTGGTTCTACTCATTTGCGCTCCCCGGCGGAGTCTCCACCCCGTCGAAAATCCCCCGGGAAGTGCAGGCCATTTTTGAGACGCGGCGCGAGATGATGGAGTCCGCGCTGCGGGCGCATTTCGGGGAAAGACTCCCTGACGTGCGGGCGGTGGACGTGGGCTGCCATGAGGGATATTACGCGCTCGCCATGCGCAGGCTGGGCGTCGCCGAAGTGCTCGGCATCGACTACCGCGAAGAGAACCTGCGCCGCGCGAGATTTGTGGCGGAACAGCAGAAGGTCGCGGCGCTCCGCTTCCTTCAGGCGGACGTGGAGGAACTCAACCCGGCATCGCTCGGCACCTTTGATCTCACGCTGTGTTTCGGCCTGCTTTACCATCTGGAAAATCCGATGCGCGTATTGCGGCGTCTCCACGCGCTCACCGGGGAAATGCTGCTGTTGGAAACCCAGGTGGTGGCCGAAGTGGAAGGCGTCGCGGAGTGGGGAAGCCGGGAGTGGACCCACCCTTTCCAGGGAGTGCTGGCTGTGATTGACGAGAGCGGCGAATACGCGCAGGGCAATCAGGAAACCGGCTCCACGCCCGTCGTCACCTGCCCGTCTCCCAACGCGCTGCGCTTTCTGCTGCATGCGGCTGGGTTCCGGGAGGTGACGTTTCTCGATCCGCCAGCCGGGGCGTATGAACAACTGGCGCGGCGGCAGCGCGTGATCGTGCGCGCGCTGCGTTAGGCGCGGACTCCCGATGAAACCGCTTTCGGTCGTGTACGTACTTCAGGAAGTGTCCATCAAAGCCCGACTTGGGGCCGCTCATGCCATCGGGGGGCGCGCCCCTCGCGCATTCCATCGCCCCGCGTTGAGATGCATTTCAATCCTGCTGCTGTTCTGTCTCGCTCAGGCTGGCGCGGCGGCCGCGCAAAGCGTCTGTCCTCCCGCGCCGAAAGCCGCTGCGTGCATCCAATCCGCGCTCGACCGCCTGATGCCGGGGGAGGCGCTGCGCCTCGAAGCCGGGCGCTACGGAATGGATCGTCCGCTGCAATTCACGCGGCCGGGCATCGCCCTGGAAGGCGTGGGCGACGCGACCGTGCTCTACCGCGAGGTGGCGGTTGCCGAGGGCGAGGGGGTTCTCAACCTGCGCGGATCAAACCAGGCGCTGCGGCGCTTCCGGTTTGATGGCGGCGTTACCGAGGCGCGTCGCATCCCTTACTCCGATCCCTCCGGCGGGCCCTCCGTGTTCGGCGCGCCAATCTACGGCAACCCGATGCACGCCGATCTGCTCGCGAACACCTCCATCGCCATTCACCGGGGCGCGGCCGGCGTGCTTCTGGAAGGCGTCACCATTGAGCATACCGGCGGCTACGCCGTTCTCGTGGACGCGCGCTACGGGGACATTCGCGATGTGACGATTCGACGGTGCACACTCCGCAACAACCGGCCGCACCTGTTTGGCGTCGCTGCCACCGGGTCCCAGCCGGCGGACATCCGTTACGGCGCTTGGACCGGCGGTATCCACTATCAGAACGACGGGCGCGACCTCGATTTCGCGCGCTTCGCCCTGCGGGGCCTTGTGGTGGAGGATTGTGACTTCAATCGCATCGATGGCCACGCCATTTGGGGGCACGGCTACGGCTTCCAGACCCTCAACGAAGATATCGTGGTGCGCGGGAATCGCTTTGAGGATATCGGCCTCGACGCAGTCCAGATCGGAAATGCCCGGCGAGCGCTTGTGGCCGGGAACCAGATTCGCCGCGTCGGCTTCGTTACGGAGACGGACGAAGACCGGGCTCGTCCGGCATGGTACCCCGGAGTGGCCAAAGGCATGGCGGACAACATTTCTCCGGTGGGCATAGACACCACGGGATTCGTGATCGATTCCGTGTACCGCGACAACACCCTGACCAGCGTGAATGGCACAGCCATCGACCTTGACGGGTTCACGGAAGGGGAGGTGCTGCGCAATGAGATCCGGATTCCCGGCCGGGAAGACGCATATCACGCGGTGCTCGACCGCGTCGCCGAGTTCGGACCTTACGCGGGGGGCGATGCCGCGTATGCGCCGGGGAACCTCACGAAAGGCGTCAACCTCAGCAACAGCTCCGCGAATATCCCCACACGCCGGGTTCACATCGCGGAGAACCGCCTGTTCAATCTGGGAGGCTACGCGATGCTGCTGATGGATTTCCAGGAGAGCGTGGTGGAGCGGAACGAGATTCGCCATTCGAGCACGCTGAATGGGCCTATCGTGCTCGCCAACACGCTGCGCGCGCCGAGGGCGCAGCACAGTGCCTCGGACAACATCATCCGCGACAACCGCGTCTTCTTCCCCTGGGACGCGAGCTGCATCACGGAGGGGGACAACATCGGCGCGGGAGATCTACCCGTTGTGGGCCCCAATTACGTGTACGGCAACTCCTGCAATGCAAAGTTTGGCGAATTGAGCGTGGGGCGCGTGAGTGGCACCGTGAATGGCCCTCCCCCCAGCCAACACGGAGGGCCGCGTTTCAATGAATGAAATGCGTCCAACCACCCGCGCCGCGAGCACGTATAGCCCGCGCCGCGAGCA